>DSAX01000052.1 GCA_011046235.1 Methanobacteriota archaeon
ATGTTGATCCGCATAGAATGTGCGAAGACATGGGAATCTTATCTCATAACCAAAATAATATTGTTTTGGATTTGTCCAGCAAAAAATCACCGTATCCAAAAGGTATTTATACGGTTCTTGGTTATAGGAAAAATGCCGATTTTAGCACCGATGTTTACGGTGTGTGAGAACAATGAACGATTTGCCAGATTCAGTTAAGAAGGGCACCACGACAATTGGCATTGTCTGTCAGGACGGCGTGGTGATGGCCAGCGAGAAGAGGGCGACGATGGGAACCCTGATCGCCCACAAGACGACTCAGAAGCTCTTCAAGATCGATGACAACATCGGCCTTGCAGTGGCTGGAGTTGTTGGAGACGCTCAGACACTGGCTAGGTATATCACGGCGGAGGTCGAGCTTTACAAGCTCAAGAAAGGGGTCCAGATGAGCATCCGCTCGGTCTCGACACTCACTTCGAACATACTGGCCGGCAGCAGATACTATCCCTACTGGGTCGGTCTGATCCTCGCGGGCGTCGATAACGAGGGAGGACATGTTTACGCGATCGACATGGTCGGTGGAGCTATCCCTGACGAATATGTCACAACCGGCTCTGGATCCCCGTTCGCCTACGGTGTTCTCGAGGATCAATATGAAAAGGATTTGATCCTGAAAGAGGGAGTGGATCTGGCAATAAGGGCGCTTTCAGCAGCCATGAAGAGGGATTCTGCATCGGGTGACGGATATACAATAGCCACCATCACGCAGAAGGACGGCTTCGCGCTTCAGACTGAGGAGGAAATCGGAAAGCGCAAAGCAAAACTGAAGCTTAACTAGACTGAAATATCCAAAAATGGGCATCTTATAAATCTCAGCATGACTCCCTGGAGTCTGATCAGGATATAATTGCACAGTGAATTGTATGGGTTTCGAGAAGATTATTGAAGAGGCGAGGGAATCAGTTAGAAAGATTATCCCTCCAAACATAGACATTACGGAGATCGATTTCGAGGGTCCGATCGTCGTAATCTACACGAAGAACATGGATGAGTTCGCGAACAACAACGACTTAATTCGCCAGCTGGCGCAGGGCCTCAGGAGAAGGGTATCGATACGGCCGGATCCAGAGCTTCTGGCATCTCCAGAAGAAGCGGAGATCAAGATAAGGGAGATCATACCCGAGGAGGCCCAGATAACCAATATCTATTTCGAGTCAGACACCGGCGAAGTGACCATAGAAGCGCTCTCGCCTGGACTCGTGATAGGGAAGCAGGGCGCGGTTCTGAACGAAATCAAGAAGGAGATCGGTTGGGCTCCAAAAGTATCCCGTACGCCTCCTATTCCATCGAAAACCGTATCCGAGATACGCAACTACCTGCGCCATATCGATGACGACAGGAAGGCATTTCTCAGAAAGGTGGGGCGAAGGCTGGCGCGACCGAGGATAAATGACGAGACATGGCTGAGAATAACCTCGCTCGGCGGATACCGCGAGGTCGGGAGGAGCGCCAGCTTGATTACGACGAGGGAGAGCAAGGTCCTCGTGGACTGCGGCGTGAGCGTATCCAATGACGAGAACGGCATGTCACCTTACTTCAACGCTCCAGAGCTGCTTCCGATGGAATCACTTGATGCGGTGGTCATCACTCACGCGCATCTGGACCACTCCGGGCTGGTTCCCACGCTTTTCAAGTACGGGTACGACGGCCCTGTCTACTGTACGCCGCCGACGCGTGACCTAAGCTCGCTCTTGCAGATAGACTACATCAAGGTCTCGTTCGGAGAGGGAAAGAAGAGCCCGTACGACTCTTCTCACATCAGGGAGGGTGTTACGCACTGTATTCCCCTCAAGTACGGGGAAACCACGGATATATCGCCCGACATCCGCCTGACCTTGCACAATGCAGGGCATATCCTGGGCTCTGCAATAGCCCACTTCCATGTCGGAGACGGGCTCTACAATGTCGCCATAACGGGCGACATCAAGTTCGAGAAATCCTGGCTTTTCAATGCCTCCATAAACAAGTTCCCGCGTCTTGAGACGATCGTAATGGAGTCCACCTACGGCGGATATCATGACATGCAGCCGAGCAGGCAGGAGGCGGCTAACCAGCTCAAGGAGATATGCAACAGGGCGCTCGGAAAGAAGGGTAAGATACTCGTGCCTGTCTTCGCGGTCGGACGTTCTCAGGAGGTCATGTTGGTAATAGAAGATCAGATGAGGAATCACATGATCCCAAAGGTTCCCGTTTACCTCGACGGCATGATATGGGAGGCGACGGCGATTCACACCGCATACCCCGAATACCTAAACAGCCAGCTTCGGACACAGATATTCCAGACAGGCCAGAATCCGTTCCTGTCCGAAATATTCAAGCGGGTCGACTCATCGAGTATGAGGGAGACGATCACTCAGGATCCGGAGCCGTGCATCGTACTCGCGACAAGCGGAATGATGAACGGCGGGCCTGTTATGGAGTACTTAAAGGAATGGGCGGACAACCCTGCCAACACCCTCATCTTCGTCGGATTCCAGGCCGAAGGGACTTTGGGAAGGAAGATTCAGAAGGGCTGGAACGAGATAACCCTGAGTGACCGAGGCAAGTCGCTGACCCTGAGCATCAAGATGAACTCCGAAACGATAGACGGATTCTCAGGCCATTCTGACAGACGCCAGCTGATGAACTACGTCGCGACACTCGACCCGAGGCCCGAGAGGATCATCATCGGTCACGGAGAGGATCACAAGTGCACTGATCTTGCTGGCTCGATATACAAGAAGTTCGGGATCGAGACGAGGGCTCCCCAGAACCTCGAGACAATAAGACTCAAGTAATGTTTCTGATCAGAATGCCAGACGGGCCTTTCTTTGATTGCGAGTGAGTAGCACCACCCGGCTGTCCCTGTGTTCGTCCAGGAGCTCATACGAGTTCTCCGCGCATAACCTCTCAGAAAACGTCCGGATATCTCTGTGCGACGGCATATTCTCGACGGCGAGGCGATTCCTGGAATCCCCCACGAACATGTATGCCTTGCACTCCACGAAATCTGCCTCCGACCTCTCGACCAGGGCGGCATATTCCGATTCCCATCCCATGTTCCAGTTGCTCACGAGCGTATGCCGTATGACCTTTCTGGTATCCAGCGAAGGCAACATCGATACGGTCTCCATCAGCCTGTCCCAGAGGCGGGATGACCTCGGGATGCAGAGCTTTTCGAATATCTCCCTTGTAGGCGCGGCTATAGTCACATACAGCTGAGTTGGAAGCACATCGAGGTCGTCAAGGGCTCTGGGATTCGTCCCGTTCGTCACGAGGAATGTGGTCGTCCCCCTCTTGTGGCATGCCTCTATCAGGTCTGAGAGCCGTGGATACAGAGTCGGCTCCCCTGACAGCGAAATCGCGACATTAGTGGGAGACTTCGATTCCTCCCACATCTCGGGCTCACATCTGCTGTCTCCTCCAAAGCCAGAGACGATCTCCTTCTGGGCTGCGAGCATTCCCTCGATCAACGCCTCGGGGTCGTCCATATCAGGGCTCGGATACTCCTTCATGCCGTGGAATCTCCAGCAGAACAGGCACTGGCAGTTGCATATGTTCACCACGGGCGTCATCTGCATGCAGCGGTGTGACTCGATCCCGTAGAACTGTTCCTTGTAGCATGGCTTCCCCCTCAATAGCTTTTCTCTGAGCCAATGACATCCCTTGACTGCCCCGTATTTTCCGACGAGCTTGTACCCCTGCCATTCGAGGACTGTGTCCGTACCCGTCTCCATTTCGACTCAATCCACCTCTAGAACTCGAAGAGCGACAGCTGCTGACCCTCGACGCATCTGTCTGCTCTATCTTTACCTTCGTCATCTTCGGACGAAGATCTATCCGCTCCCTCTGTCATGTTCATAATCCTCTCCACCTCGTCTGAGTCAGACTCAACGCCCAAGAGGAGGGCGATCTCTCCAGGCTGCAGCTCCAATTCCATGGCGAGTTCGACTGCGAATTCCGTATTGGAAATGCAGAGGCTTCTGATATACGGTATGATGGATTCCCTCGCTACCTCGCTGGATGTGTGATGTTCTTTAGCTATCTTAGAAATGAGCGTCTTCAGGGCGTTCCTCCTCGATTTGCTCTGTGACATTTTTATCAGATACTCAGGAAATCTCCTTATTGTGCCTGAGTAGACATCGAATTTGCCACCTGAGACAACGGCGATACCCATGCTCATGAGCTCCGAGGAATACGCCCAGAACCTATAGTGCTGCCTGCGGCCGACCCTCCCCAGGAATATGTCGGAGCGCGAGAGCATATCGAAGGCGGACGATCGCGCTCTTGCATCCTTGATCACACGGGGGATGTTTTCGTCAACCCACAATATGAATTTGTCAGGTGTTTCGTCCAGTCTGATCAGTGCCTTTCTCGCTTCGGATGGATCCTTAGACAGAAAGATCTCTTCGAGTACCTGATAGGTCTGTGGCGGAATATCTCTCCAACCCAGATCCATCACCACCTCGGACATTTGATCGGGACGGAGGTGAGCGATGGACTGCAGGTCGTTAATCGCGGCCCGTATGTCCCCCTCGGAGTTCTTCGCAATCTGAACAAGTACCTCGGATGGTATTTCGATTTGCTCTTTGGAAATGATTATTTTAAGTGCATTCAAGACCTGGTTGGCGGATGGAATTTCCATGTAAATGGTCATTGCCAATTTCTTGACGCCGCTCGCCCTTCTGGTCAGCTCATAATAGTCGTTTACGATCAGTATTATCGGTTGTGCGGAGGAGCGCATCGCCTGGACTATCGCCTTGGCTCCGCCGTAGTCCTCTCTGCCGAACAGGTTGTCCGCTTCGTCGAAAACGATCAGCTTCAGCTCGCCTCGGGCCGAAGAGCGGAATTCCCCCTCCTCGGAGAAGCTGTCCGAACGGGATCCATGACCCACGACCTTGTCGATCGATGAGGCGTTTCGTTTGTCAGATGCGTTCAGCTCGATCATGTCCCAGCCGTACTCATTTGCAAGCGCATGAGCCGCGCTCGTCTTGCCTATTCCTGGAGGTCCCACCAATATCGCGCCTTTCTTCTTCGGCCTTTTCTTTGCCCAACTGTCTGCCCAGGATCTCAGCTGCTTGACTGCCGAACCGTTGCCGATAATTTCCGAGAGATTGGATGGTCTGTATCTCTCCGTCCAATCAAGATGATTATTTCTGCCCATATCCCGCTCTTCCAAGTCGTTTTGTAATTGCAGTCTGATATTATACTTAACCTGTCTGCAATGAATTCTAAAGACGATCGTTTTATCGCATTATTCTATCGTGATACTGTCTGAAATTGTCTATCGTTAGAGGAAAGAAAATACGATATATATGTTTAACATAAACAATTAAAGCCTTATTAATTACCAATAATAATATTTTACTTCCGTAGGATATGTCCGTAATGATACCGGTTCTTCTGGAAGAAAGGAAAAAATTGAAGAGATATTTCGGACCTTGGGCCTGATTGAAAATACAAATAGTTGGATTCTACCGCATCAAAAACGTGGCAGAAATCCTGAATTGAAAGATCTTGTTTTCCATTACATCTCGAAGGTGTAGGTCAGGTTTGCGCGGTTGGCCTTGTGCATCTCAAATGGATCATCCGGTTCCATTAGTTCCGGCAACGGATGCTCCTCGTAAACCTGTTTTCTGTCCTCGATATCCAGCGTGAGGTATATTGCGGTGACCTCTATGCTCGAATGCCCCAGATTCTGTTGCAGCGTCCTGAGGTCGACGCCTGACTTCAGGGCATATACCGCATGAGAGTGCCTCAAGACATGAGGATGGCATTTGTCCTTGTCGATTCCCGCCGTCTCCCCGTATTTCGATACGAGTCTCTCGATCTGCCTCCGGGATAGGTTTGTTCGTTTGTTTGAGACGAGCAGGTGATCTCTCTTATTTTTCCTCGTCCCGATATAGTCCCTAAGAATGATTTTGGTATAATCGCTAATTAGCGGGACCTTACGTCCTTCCTTGTGCCTTTTAGCGCGTTGTATCGTAATTTCCCCGTTCTCAAGGTCTATATCCCCTATCCTGAGCTCTGCGAGCTCTCCTACCCTCATCCCCGTCTCATATAGTAATCTGAGAATCAATCGATCTCTCGGTCGCCTAGGCGCCGCGAGCAATCGCTTTAGTTCATCCTGCTTGAGGTACTTGCGCATCCCTTATCCCTTTCCCTTCTGATTGACGAATTTAATTTCGTCGGACGAATCGTATGCCGTAGAATCTATATAAAAATGTCGAATGAATGGAAAAAGTTGCCCTTTTGTAATTCAAGGTTTTGTCTCTTTAAATACTCAACGTCAACAAATGACCAATTTGTTGCCGTTTCATTATACATGATCCTTAATTGAAGATAAAAGCTATAATTCAATCAGGATAATCGTGACAAAATATAACACGGCAGACAAAAAAATGACATTTACCCTATAGCTATCTATGTAAAAACCGGTATTCTATGGGATTGGCTTATTCGTACTTACTATCTGGCTAACTCTATGCCCATATTCATATTAGTTTGAATTTAAATATATTTAGAGTATATTGATTCAGTCTATACTAATTAACTATATGG
>DSAX01000078.1 GCA_011046235.1 Methanobacteriota archaeon
CTCTGAGACTGGTTGGCTCGGATGAGGCTCAGCCCGATTTGCCGTCGGACGATGGCGGCGCAGATGAAGGTAAGATGGAAAACCCGGTCTGCTCCTCATGCGGAAAGCCGGCAGAGCGGATCGATGAATCGGACAGATACTTCTGCTACGGATGCGAGGATTATTTCACTCAGGGAGTACCGTCAATCCCGGATACCGAAGAGGAATCGGTTTCCGTAGAAGAACCGGAGATTAGTGAAGAGGCTGAAGAGGAACCGTCTTCGGAAGACGAAATAAAGACAGAGCCGAAGGAACCTGCAGCGGTCTCGGCTCCGGATGTTTCAAACTGTATCGAATGCGGCTCCATACTGAGATATATCGAGAGATACGACCGGTATTACTGCGATCTTTGCAAAAAATACGCACCGAAGGATTTCAAGCTCGAAGAGTCCAGGAGGTGCCCTGCTTGCGGTGGAGAGGCCATATTCATACAGAAGTACGGCAGATGGTATTGCCGGGCCTGCAAGCAGTACCTTCCAAAGGAGCCTCAGGGAGATTCTGGCAAGCCACTGGAAGAAAAATCTGAACCCGTCAAGAGCTCAGCCCCTGGCTGCATACAGTGCGGGGGTCAGACCAGGCTTATCGAAAAGTACGGGAGATACTACTGCGAGAAATGCAAGAGGTACAATCCCAAGGAGGGCGGAGATGGCGGTGACACATCGAGGAAAGAAGCTGTCTCCGAGGGCCCGATATGCTCCGTCTGCGGCAAGAAGACATCGTACATATCGAAGTATGATAGGTTCTATTGCTATGATTGCAGAAAATACGCGCCGAAAAAAACGAAGCAGACCCAGCGTATGCGGACCGTGAAGGAAACAAAGGTAAATACGGCCCCCGTCTGTCCGGAGTGCGGTCAACCGTCAAAGTTCGTGGCCAAATACCAACGGTTCTATTGCTATCCGTGCAAGAGATATATGCCCAAGAAGGGCTGAACGCTCAAACCGACACCTTTTTTATCATGGCTTAGCCATTCCATCCGAACGTTATCAGTGAGGCGCCCGCTAGTTACATTATTGAATAGAGAGGGCAATCACCTGGAGTAAATCGGGTTCATACCAGTTGAAGCACCGTTCAGGGTTGCGTCTCATGTTGGATATCGTATTCAGCTTGTTGCTGATTGCATTGATTGCGTTCTGGGCACTGTACTACAGGCCCGGGAGGGAGCGGATCGTCGAAATACTCCGCCGCAACCGCAGATTTCTGTTGATTGCTCTATGGTCGCTGTTCCTTTCGTTGTTGGTTTTCTTCGCCTCTTCTTACGGGTACATGGCGGATTCCCACGATATTGACAATGCCGTAGAGGCGGCGGCGGAGCATCTATCCGATGGCGGGAACCCCTATACCGACAATGTGGTGCCGAGATTCCCGGAGGTATATTACAGCTCTCCGCGGCCCCTGGTGAACGGCACCTACAACTACCTCCCGCTCGACCTTTACATATACACCGCGATGTGGAAGACCCTCTCATTTTTGGGTAGCCCACACTGGTTCGTGCTGGCCAATGCGATCTTCTCATTAATAGCGACCGCGTTGTTCTGGTACTCGACCAAGACCGATCCGAAGATATTGATCCCTGTTGCGGGGAGCGTCTTCATATTCTTCTCTTTCGACAATGTATGTCTGACGGCGGCCTTGGTAGTGGCCGGTATCCTCTTTCTGAAAAGGGGCACGGTGGTTTACCACGGGCTTCTCCCCGCACTGCTGTTTTTCGGACTGGCCTCACTGACCAAAACCTATGCGGTCGTCGTCCTAATAGTGTTCCTCATTATGTTGGTACAGGTCGAAACCGCCAAGAGAAACGCAAGAGCGCTTCTAATGACTTTAGCAACCGGAGTCGCCCTGATCGGACTCGCGATAGCGATTTCCGTCCCATTCGGCTTTGGAGCTGTCTTGGATTCGACTGTATTCTTCCACGCCGATCCGGATTTACGCATCAACGCCTCCGTGGGTGGAACGCCCCTCTATCAGGTACTTGGAGATTCCGATCTCTATTTCCCGATCTCCGCCGCGCTGATGTTTGCGGCGCTGCTACTTACGCTGAGATTCAGATCGCTCATGGACAGAATCATGATAGCTGAGATTGTATTCCTGTCCGTGTTGTTGAAATCCACCCATTCGGCCCCTCTCGTGCCGGCGATATTCCTTCTCTGGGCATATGTATCAAGAAGGTTGTCCGTGGACGATATTGCCCATATGATTCGGCCAAGGGCAGACGGGATTTCGGAAAAACGGGGCTGAGAAATCATCCGCTCACTGCATTTTTCATAAGATCGGAATGTTGATCCTCAAAGCTCCTCTATACGGCTTCTCCTTTGAGTAAATCTCCTCCACCGAGGCTGTGCCCCCGTATTTCCTGGAGATGAAGCCGATCAGATACTTGCCGAAGAGGTCGCCGGAGGGAGGAAGCCGCCTCGATTTCGGGTTTGAGGTCCGAAGGTCGTTTGCCAGCTTTCTCCAGCCGATAGGATCTATGTCTCTCGAGGCGAATGTCAAATCCACGGTCTGTATCTCCCCCTCCTTACCAGACTGGCTCACCTCGATGATCAGAGGGGAGAGGTTATCCTTCTTGAGCGCTTTCACCGCATCCAGGGAGGCTGAGATGAGCTCCTCGATCGACGGATCGCATTTGAGGTATATCGACCTCTGGTTGCTAGAGACGTTTACATCGAACCCATCGTGCTTCTTCTTGAACTTATCCACGCTCTTATTGATATAGCTCATAATATCCACCAGCACGAAAAGGGAATACGGCCTGCTCTCGATATTTCTCAGCTTCTGGACTTTGTCATTGATCTCCTTCGACCGCTCAATGGAACTCAGAACCTCTCTCACCGCTTTGTCCCGATATTCTCTTTCTAAACTCGGACGCCGGATGGTCTCGCATATTTTCTGGATGTTTTCCAGCTTTTTTCCCACGTCGTGGCTCATCAGCGCGACAAGCCCGTCTATTCTGCGGCTGACCTCCTCCTGGGAGTCCTTTGCCCTTGCGGTTTCCATCATAATGCTCGCGATCTTGGTATATATCGATATGGAGAGCAAGGTACTGTAATCGGGCAGGCTGTCGCTTTCCATATCGTTCATTTCGAGAGCCCCGATGATCTCTCCGCTGTGGTCCCTGAGCACGAACTCGAAGAAATCCTTCTCGAGCCACTGGTCTTTCCTGTTGCGTTTTTCATCGATCGCTTCCTTTCTATCCAGTAGCAGCTCGTCGACCGTGACAGGCTCCCAATCCTCGGCGTTTATGAAATATATGTCATCGGCGATCCTGAACTTCTCCTGGAGCTCGACCGAAATCCAATCATGGCTGTACTCGTACTTCGAGAACTCCTTTTCCGCCTCAGTCGGATAGCCGTATGACGCGAGCAGCTTGAATCGCCTGCTCTCATCGTCCCAGAGCGCCAGAATCATCTCGGTAATGCCGAACTGCTCAGCGATCATTTTCATGGTCGCCTTGGCTATGCTGACCAGATCCTTCTCTCTCGTAATCTTGGAAACGAACGCCTCGATATCCTGAAGCCGCTGGAGTGTTTCCGAATGGGAATCCCCTTTATCTGAATAGACCGTCTCCTCCTTCATCTCGTCTCACCGGACTCCATTCGTTCAGTTGATGAGTGGCAGGGTGATATGCAGAGCGCCTTTCTGGCCTCCCCGAGCGCCCTTGTACTCCTCCACCCAGATTCTTCCTCCGTATCTTCGGGCGACAAACGCCATTATGTATTTTGAAAGTGTCTCTATCGATGTAGAGAACCTTTTCAGGCTAGATTCAACGGAAGACATCTCCGACAGAAGCTTTCTCCAGCCCGCTGTATCGATCCCCTCAGATGAGAGAAAGATGTCGAGTTCCTCGGGAGCTCTCTCGGCAGCCTTGATCTTTCTCGCCGTCACGATAAGCGGGGATTCGTTCTTTCTCATGGAAATCACAGTCTCAAGGGCGATGTCGAAGAGATCCTCCAGAGACTGGTCACATTTGAAGTAGTTGTCCTTGCTCTCCACATTGAGCTCCACCTTCAGATTTTTATGCCCGAGCTGCGCAGCGCTGATGCTCTTCCTCATGAGGTTCATCGGGTCGGTACTGATCAATATGGTGCCTTTTTTGCTCTCAATCTCCCTGAGCTTGCTTACCTTTTCGATTATTGAAATCGAGTTGCCGATTGAGTTCACAAGACCGTCGACGGATTGAGTCCAGGCCTTATCGGTTGGATCGCCCTGAGACAGCATGTTCGCCGTTCTGATGGACTCCCGCAGCGATCGATCGAGCTCCTTCGTGAGAAGCGTGGAGAGCCCGTCCACCCTGATGGATATCTCCTCGCTCTTCTCCCTCATCTTTGCACCTTCAAGCGCCAGCCCGGCGATTCTGACGAAAATCGAAATCAGGAGCAGATCCTCGATTTTGGGCAGCATCTCATCCTTTGAATCGTTGATCTCCAGGAACCCGATAGGCTTTCCCCGGTTATCCCGAATAACGAACTCGAAGTAATCCAGCTCGTGCCAGTAGTCCTCCGATCTCCTCGGGCTGCGGGCCTCCTCCGGATAATCGATCATAGCATCGTTATTGATCTGCATGAGCTCCTTCAGGTCTGGATTCTTGTTCTTGCTGTTGTGGTATTCCCAGATCGACTCCGCGCTCATGTAGAGGATGTCCTCGTGAACGTAATATTTTGCCGGTAGCGGGGCAGAGAGCCAGTTGATCGTCAATTCGTCCGCCAGAATCTTCCTCTCGACATCCGGTGGATATCCATGGACCCCCAGGAACCTGAACCTCTTCTTGTTTTCATCCCAGAACGCGAGGACGATCTCCGATATGTTGAATTCCTCTGAGATCGTCCTGATGGCGTCCCTGGCGATCGACTGAAGATCTTTTTCGACCATAACCCTGGATATGAAGCCGGTTATCACCGACAGAAGCTTCTCCTGATCTCCCGGTTTCTGGTTCAAATAGAGCGAATGTACCATTTCGAACACATGCCACTTCTACAGAGAGACTAACCCTTGGAGGGCACCAGATTCAACTCTAATCTGGCAACAAATAATAAATGCTTTGCCTTGAGTATCTGCCGTGATATGCATTATCGACCTGCGTTTTTTTTCAAACATACCAGCCATATGTTGATTTAGACAAGGTTTCTATCGGGATTTTTCCAATCAAAATTAAATATTACCTCTGCTCATTGACAACGCCTGCAGGTGAGCCACTGGATGAGCGAGATATCTCGAAAATGCCAGCTATACGATACCACCCTCAGGGACGGAGCCCAGGGGGAGGGCGTCAGCTTCTCCACCGATGACAAGGTGAAGGTAGCGAAGACCCTGGCGGGCATCGGGATAGATTTCATCGAGGCGGGGTACGCCTCCTCGTCCACCGAGGATACGGAGATCTTCAGACGCCTATCCGAGATCGATATGGACCGGACAAGAGTTGTGGCCTTCGGCAGCACGAGGAAGAAGAAGTTGAAGGCCGAGGACGATCCGGGACTGAAAATGCTCATCGAAACCGGCGCGAAGACCGTCACGCTCTACGGCAAATCCTGGGATCTGCATGTGGAAAAGATCCTGGGCACCACTCTTGAGAACAATTTGGATATGGTGTACGATTCGATAAGATTTCTCCGATCAAAAGGGCTCGAGGTCATATTCGATGCGGAGCACTTCTTCGATGGGTTCAAGGAGAATCTGGATTACTCGCTCGCGGTGCTCGAAAGGGCGGAAGAGGCCGGCGCGTCCGTACTGGTTCTCTGCGACACGAACGGCGGTTCATTTCCGAATCAGATCGGTGACATCACATCAAAGGTGTGCGACAGGGCGAAGTGCGAGGTGGGAATCCACGCACACAACGATACCGAATGCGCCGTAGCCAACAGCATCTCGGCCGTAATCGCCGGGGCGACTCATGTCCAGGGCACTATCAACGGGTTCGGGGAGCGCACCGGTAACGCGAACCTGATCTCGGTCATCGCCGGACTGCACAAGCTCGGATACGAGACGCTTGCTCAGGAGTCGATGGCCAAGCTTACCGATGTCTCGAGATACATTGACCGCATTGTGAATGTGCGCTCCAACCCGCACATGCCGTATGTGGGGGAGAGCGCATTTACGCACAAGGCCGGCCAGCACATCGACGCAGTGCTGAAGCTCCCGAAGGCGTACGAGCACATCTCGCCCTCTCTCGTCGGCAACAAGAGGCGGGTTCTCGCATCAAAGCAGTCCGGCAAGGCCGCCATCCTGAACAAGGCCAGGCAGTTCAAACTGGAGGTTGGCGAGGGGCAGGTCGAATCGCTTACTAAGATGGTCAAGGAGCTGGAGAAGGAGGGCTACGAGTTCGAAAACGCAGATGGATCCCTATTCCTTAGAATGGCTGAGCACCTGGGAGTCTACCAG
>DSAX01000101.1 GCA_011046235.1 Methanobacteriota archaeon
GTTTACGAATATAGACATTATTGCGTCGAATAATATGATGATTAGCGTTCAATATGTGCAAAATCATCGTCTAATGTCGATTTGAGATATCTATATTTGACGGCCTGTTTTATCTGGTAAGACCATAACTGCTTCGTCAATTGTTTCACATAGATTTTGTATATAAAATTTTCTAAAAAAAGGCCGATTTTTAAAGCCTGTTTACCAAAAAAAGAAGGAAATTCAGAAAATCTTGTTCATAGAATGCAATTCATCAAGATGCGCGAGATCGAATATCGGACCGTCCCTGCAGACCAACCTATCGGATATCGCACATGACCCGCAGATTCCGATGCCGCATTTCATCATCTTCTCGACGGACGCCTGCCCCCATATGCCGTTTCGCTGGGCAATCTCAACAATGGTGACTATCATCGGCTCCGGTCCGCAACAGTATATTGAGTCGAACTCGAGTTTCCCCACCGTCTCCCTGCAGAGCTCGGCAGCCGTGCCATGAAAACCAGCGGACCCGTCGTCCGTAGAGATTTCAGTTTCTGCACCGAGATCGGAGAACTCATCTGTCAGAACGAGCTCGTTCTGAGTTCTGGCTCCGATTATTGCTCTGATTTTCGACTTCCGACCGGCCAGCTGCTTGGCCAACGGCAGCAGTGGTGCTGCGCCGATCCCCCCGGCTACGAGCAGCGGCCTTTCACCGGATGGTTCAAATCCCTTTCCATACGGTCCCCGGACCCTTATCCTGTCGCCCTTTGACACGCTGCCGAGAGCTTCCGTCGCCTCACCGACAATCTTGACAGTGATCCCAGTGAAGTCAGGGCCGGAATGTGAAATCGACATGGGTATTTCATCGATATCGGGCAGCCAAATCATCACGAATTGGCCAGGCTGGAATTTCAAGATCGAATCGAACCCGATCTTGAAGCACCTATGTGCGACTTCCTCTTTGGATAGCACCTTTGAAACCAGGTAACCTGGGTTATCAGTCATGCGCCAGTCCCCTGAGGTCCCCGACCTCTTTGTAGCCTTCGCTCCGCATGAAATCCTCGATCTCAGCACATATCTCTGCGAATATGGCCATCCCCTTTCCCCTGATGGCCGTACCGACCTGCACGGCAGAAGCTCCTGCCATAAGATACTCGACGGCATCGATGCCGGATTCGATACCCCCGGCTCCGATTATTGGAATATCAAGTGCCTCATACAGCTCGTAAACGCATCTCAGACCGACCGGTTTCACCGCCTGGCCGGATAATCCTCCGATCACATTTCCGAGCGCCGGTTTCCTGAGATAGGGCTCAATAGCCATCGCCTTCAAGGTGTTTATCGCCACCACGGCATCGGCGCCGCCCCGCTCGGCGGCCTTGCCCAGGGCGACAATATCAGATGTATTCGGTGTAAGCTTCGCGATGACTGGGATTTCTACCGATGAAGCTACCGCCTGAGTGATAATCTCAACCGATTCCGGGTCGGATCCGATCTCTGCTCCCAACCCCTTAGCGTGGGGGCAGCTCAGGTTCAGCTCGACAGCGGATGCGCCTGCCCGCTCCATTCTCACTGCCAGCTCCGAGAACTCCGAGCCATCGGAGCCGAATACCGATCCGATGAAAAATATCTCTTTTCCCTTCAACTTCGAAAGTTCCTTCTCGAAATGATCGATACCCGGATTGGGCAGGCCCAAGGCGTTCAACATCCCGCAGTTGTACTCGAAAACTGTGGGATTGGCATGCCCGTCTCTGGGTTTTTTTCCGATGGATTTCGTCACGACCGCTCCCGCCCCGCCTTTGACTGCGGATAGAAGCAGATCGGCCGTGGTCCCCAGTATGCCCGAAGCAAGCATCGTGGGATTCTTCATCCTCTGCCCAAACAACTCGACTTCGATGCTGACATTCATGTTCTGTCTTCCGTAAATGTTATGTTCGATCAGGGTCCGGGGGTTTTTTCGCCTTCTCGTAATTCTCGATCACCGCACCACACCCAACTGTTTTAGACTCGATGTCTTCAATCTCATCATTCTTGACCTTGATAGATATACATTACATTGCCACATATCGGATTTTCCACTATTTCGATAGCGTCCGCATCCGGTATCTCCCCGACATTTCCAGGATTGGCGAAGTGGTTCATCACCTTATCGCAATACAATCCTCAATTTCCTCCTTTTCACATAATGCATACCGCTCAGCACTGATCGCCACCCGGAGCGATCGGGTTATTCTCGTTATACGGTGACATCTCCCTTAATATAGATACAACCTCCGAAATGTTATCGAGGAATATCCTGGCCTCCTCCTCAGTATTGAATCTCCCCAGGGAAATCCTCAGCGACCCGTGAGCCTGATGAGGCATCAGCCCAGTGGCGAGCAGTACATGGGAAGGCTCGAGCGAGCTGGTCGAGCAGGCGGAGCCGGTGGAGACAGCTATGCCACGCATATCCAAATGAAGAACTATCCCCTCCCCCTCAATGAAATCGAACCTGAAGTGAGCGTTGTTCGGGAGCCTTTCGGATCTATGACCGTTGAGGAAGGACCTGGGGACGGACTCAAGAACGCCATCTATGATCATGTCCCTGATCCTGACCTGCCGGCGGGATTCCGCATCAAACTCCTCTCCGGCGATCTCGGCGGCCTTTCCCATTCCGACAATGGCCGGAACGTTCTCGGTCGACGATCTGACCCCTTTTTCCTGGCCGCCGCCGTGCATCTGGGTCTCGAGTCTGATCCCCTTCCTCACGAAGAGGGCGCCGACCCCTTTTGGTCCGTGGAATTTATGGCCAGACATAGAAAGCATAGAGATGCCGTTACTCACATCGAGGGGGATACGACCTACAGTCTGGACCGCATCAGTATGAAAAGGGACGCCTTTCTCGTTCGCGAGCTTCGCGATGGCATCGATTGGCTGTACGGTCCCTATCTCATTGTTCGCGTGCATAATACTGATCAGCACTGTGTCCTTCCTGATCGCCTCCTCCACAGAAGCCGTGCTGATCATCCCGAACTCATCCACTGGAAGAAATGTGACCTCAAAGCCGATTTTCTCGAGATATCTGCATGGTTCTAGTACTGCATGATGCTCGATTGACGATGTTATGATATGCCCACCTTTTCTCCCGTTTGCCAATGCATATCCCTTAAGGGCTAGATTGTCTGATTCCGTCCCACCAGATGTGAATATGATTTCATCCGGCTGGGCCCCGATGAGTCCGGCAACTCTTTGTCTGGCCTCTTGGACAGCTCGATTTGCCTCACGGCCGAACGAATGCAGCGATGATGGGTTGCCGTAGCCCTCACGCATGAAAAGGATCATATCATCTATAACCCTGTCATCCGTTCTGGTAGTCGCGCTGTTGTCGAGATATATCCGATTCATCGTCCTTACCTTTGAGATCGATGCATTATCCGGGCGCCTGATGCTGATTATTCTCTATCAATTTTTCCACTCGGTGTCGCTCAATCGACCGATATCAACCTCCGAGTCCCAGCAAAATGGATAATAGCCTCCTTACCGTTCTCGGAACTCGATCAGATGATACCGGAGAGAATCCGCAATGATTTCCCCGTTCTTGAACGGAGGTTCGACGGCAAGCCGATAATATACTTCGACAGCGCATGCCAGACCCTCAGACCGAAAAGCGTGATCGATGCTATTACCCGGTACTACAATGAATTTCCGGCCTGCGCGGGAAGAAGTGTGCATAAGCTTGCCACCCAGGTCTCTCTGGAGATCGATACCGCGAGGGGCAGGATCGCGGAGTTCGTCAATGCGAAAAGCGCCGATCAGATCTGCTTCTTCAAGAACTGCACAGAAGCTATGAACACCGTACTTTTCGGCATCGGTCTTAAAAAGGGGGATACGGTGGTTGCCACAGACCGGGAGCACAATTCGATGCACGTTCCACTCCTGATGCTAAAGGATACGGTCGGAATCGAATACGATTATGTCCAATCGCGCAAAGATGAAACATTCGATCTGGATAGATTCACGGATATGATGAACAAGAAAGTGCGCCTGGTCGCGATGTGCCATACATCAAATGTCAACGGTACGACAATACCGGCAAAGGAAATATGCGATATCGCGCATGAAAACGGTTGCATAGTCCTGCTCGACGGAGCTCAGTATATGCCATACGGAGTTGCAGACCTGGAAAAAATCGGTGCCGACCTTTATGCGTTCTCCTCCCACAAGATGTGCGGGCCATCAGGTTTGGGCGTGCTTTACGGTAAAACTGGCATACTTGAGGAAATAAAGCCTCTGATATACGGAGGGCATGCCATCGTGCGTTCCGACCGCGACAAGGCGGAGCTTATTTCCCCCCCAGAGAGGTTCGAAGCGGGCCTTCAAAACTACTCGGGGATCATAGGGGCCGGGGCTGCCACAACATATCTTTCAGACATCGGACGAGAGAACATCGTCTCGCATGTTTCAAGTTTGAATAAACTGGCAACGGACGGGCTGTCCGAAATCAAGGAGGTCAGCATCTTAGAGCCAGTTGAACCGTCGGAACGCGGTGGGATACTGAGCTTCAATATCGACGGATACAGGGCCCACGATGTTGCCATGATAGCCGACCACAGGGAAAACGTCATGATCCGATCCGGGATGCATTGCGTTCATTCCTGGTTCAACGATAGAGGAATAGAGGGATCTGCGAGAGCCTCCTTTTATATATACAACACAAAGGAGGAAGTTGAGGTATTTATCGATATGATTCGTAAGATCGCTTCGAGCAATGTAACTAAGCAATGATTTCGATCGTGACCATGGGATCCATTTCTGACGGGGCTCTCTCACTTCGGACATTTATGGTCATGCCGGATACGAGAATGAAACGATCTTTGAATTCCACGGGCAGGATCGATATATTGCAATGGAAATAATGAATTGTCTCTTTTTCACCTTTCAAAATAATGAATGTGCTCTCGTTCAGAAGAATCCTGCAGTCCTCTCTCATGCTATAATCTAACACGATTGACACCTCGAATACCCTTGAAGATGACTGAAGCGCATCATCAACGGCATTTGACAATCGGTTGGATATCGACTCCGCCTGAATTTCGGACGCTTCCGAAATAAATAATTGACCGCTGGAGATCAACATCGAAGACACGGCAACCGCCGCTAATAAACCGATGAATCGAGCGTAGATGAATTCTATCATGCCTCCACGACCCAAACACAAACGAGATCGTCTACCCAGCCCTTGGTCAATATCAGATCTCCACAGCCATTTACTATCTCGAAGGTATTCAATTCATCAGAGCAGACGCACTCAAGCTCGTCTTCGACTCTCATCGTAATTGTAAAGGTCCAGCCGGTCTTGTCACTGCAGATAATAGTCGTCCCATATCTACCAGCCGGATTATCACCAACCCGAATTGTGGTATGAAAATCCAACAGATCGACCCTGTCAGAGATCCCTATCGATCTTGACTCACCCAGACGGCCATTGGCCAATTCAACGGCTGCCCTGGATATATCTTCAGATATTGAGATGGCTGCCATTCTGGAGATTTCGTGCGTTCCGTTGACCAGGCATTCTGCGCAAATAGGCATGACAAGAGAAAGGATAATTACGGAAATCGCAAGTCTGAACGGTATCGATGTGATTCCGCCAGAAGAGCGGTGCAAATCCCGACTATTCCGGGAATATAAGCAATTCGCCCCTGTATTCATTTTCAATTCCCTGCCCCTGAATAGACACTGAGATGACGGAGATCCGGTCCCCCGTGGCTCTTAGAGGGACGCTCTCAAACCTCAGGATGCCGTTTGAATCAGTCGTACCGTGGACTCTGTGGTGTTCGTTATCGATAGAGCCGCCTTCGAGAATAACGGTCGCTTTCACCACCGGTTTATCGGCCGTATCAAGGACTCTGATGGTCAATTCTTCCAGAACCTCGAAATATTGACCGTCGCCGTCCGAATCGATCAATATTATCTCATCCGGATCAATAATTACATCGCCTATAAATCTCGGAGCCTCGATGGAGGATATCCAGCCGACGACTATCGCCGTTCCAAGGCTAGCGATAAGGCCGATGATCAGGAGCTGAAGAGGCAGACCCTCGATGCTGGCCCTATTATCAAGCTCGATCTTCCGTAAATCCTTCGCCCAAAGCAGAAACTCCATGGCTAGATAGCAGCGCCAGAGGCAGCAAAACCTCTCCGCTTACATATCAGCTAACTGTAATTTCGTTTTGAGATATCCAAAGGGAAAACATGAAATTACTAATCCATCTATTAAACCTTAGAGAGAAGCGTTCCAGATCTATAAAATTGGAGCATTTGAAATGAATCAGGATTCAGAGGCAAATTCGAAGGACCCGAAGAAATGTCCCAAGTGCGCCACAGTCCTTCATTTTGTCGACGATATCGGTAATCACTATTGCTTCGAATGCGAGGAGTATTTCGA
>DSAX01000016.1 GCA_011046235.1 Methanobacteriota archaeon
GATACGGCCTTCCGTGGGCCATCTACGGAGACATATACTATCGGATGGGGAAGTTCAACAGGGCAAGGACCTTCTACGACATGGCCCTCTCGATCGACAGGAACGATATAGAGACTCTTTCGAACCTCGGCAACATGTTGGCGTTCAAGGGCTTTGGCGAGCGGGCTCTCTCCACGTACAGAAATGCGGTCCGGATCGCCCCGCATGACTCAAAGATCTGGAACAACATAGGGGTGGTCTTCCTGTCGATGAGAAGGTACGACGAAGCGCTCGCGGCCTTCAATAAGTCGATAAGCGAGGACAATTCCTTCTCCTCGGCGCACTACAACGCCGGAATGATACTCATGCGTTCGGGAAAGCCAGCGGCAGCCATGAGACATTTCCACAAGCTAATCAATCTGGATCCGGAGGACGAAAGCTACAGACGAGCATACGAGCGAGCGAGATTCATAAGAAAATGCTTCCAGCAGTCTGCCGGCTGGAGGGATCTCGGGCTCGAAATTTCCGAGCTGATAAATACGATTATCAGTAATCCTGGGAAGTTCGAGCAGAGCTACCGTGAATATCTTGACACCGTTATCCGAGAGCTTTCCCTGACCGTGTTCGACAACGACCAGGAGAGGGCGACGGCATCTCTGCAGAAGTTGCAGGGCATGATCAGGGATTCAGGCATGAGCGTTCAGAGACTGAGGCTGTCCTCAGGTTTGACAATCGATCAGCTGCGGTTTTGTATAGCAGTTCTGATGAGGGCGAAGAAGGCTGAATTCAAAAGCGCCAGAAAGGAAATCTGGCTCGTTCCCGCTGGCGAGGAAGAGGAGATGCAATCATCCGGCGATGATAGGGCCTCCTCCCCCGTCGCGGGGTCGAGACGCTCACCGACAACCTCTTGATCGATATGTCAGCAATTGTTCGATTACCGGTCCTCTTTGCGTCTGTAATGGCGATATCGCTCCTGTCGATGGCCTTCCCCGCGGCACCGGCAGCCTCTGATGTAAACGATGACGATTCCTCTTGGACATTTCTTGTTTACATGAGCGGAGATGTTGCCGGATCGCCCCTTAAATGGCAGGATGACATAAACGAGCTGGAGAGCGGTTGCCTCAGCCAGGAGATAGACGTATTCTGTCTGGTGGATCCAGAGGGGGAAGGCGATTCGAGGATCTTCTCGATTTCGCACGACAGCTTGGGATCTGAGGAGATTGTCTCAGAGGAGATAGAAGACGCGGCTTTCCTCCAGGATACGGGCGAAGCAAATATGGGGGACCCGCAGACTCTGATCGACTTTGCCGAGCTCATAATAAGCAGTCGATATTCGGATGGGCGGTTCGGCATCATTTTCTGGGGCCATGGAGAAGGGCTATATGGTGTATCATTGGACAGAGACGATTATCTCGATCTTGCCGAAATGAGATATGCGCTAATAGCAATCGGGGATATGCTGGGAAAAAAGATCGATCTGCTTGTATTCGACGCGTGCAGGATGGGAACCTTAGAAGCGAGCTCACAGCTCACAGACACGGCGGATTATGCAGTATCGTCCGAGATCGCGGTCGCCTCTTACGGTTTCCCGTACGATTCGATTTTCGTCAGACTGTCCCTTAACCCATCCATGGACACAGTGGATGTGGCAAGGGCATTTGCGGATGAGCACGTGAAATACGGCGCTCTGATGACCGGGATATCGTCTCACGCTGCCGTAATCGACCTCGATAGACTCCGAGAAGCTGTGACGAGGGTATTGGATTTCTCAAATTGCAGTAAGAACTTCGTTCCGATCGCAGCTTCGCAACTTATTGAAGCCCGAAATGGTAGCGTCGAGGTTGACGGTTTCAATACGGTCGATCTGAACTCATACCTGGGTTGTCTGACCTCATCAGAAGAGCTTCCCAAGCGTCTCTTGGATTCCGCCAATGCCGTCCTGAACGGACTGAATGATGCCATCGCAGTCAATCGGGCATATATCAACGTCTCCGACTCGGCTTCTGGACTGACGCTTTCAGGGGTGTCCGTCTTTTTCCCCTACCAGACCGTTCCAGGAGAAAGCTACGAGAATGCGAGCACCTTTTCTAAAAGCTGGACTCTCTTCCTCAGAGAACTATATCTTGAGAATGAATACGAAAATCTCGATCTGAACATTTCGTTGAGTTTATCGGATGGCAGGTTCGGCGATGGACTGAATGACACCGTAACCATAAATTGGGATTCAAACGACTCGGTCGGAACAATCGATGTCGATCTGTTCCGCGAGCATGATGGCGCCCTGGTCGGTGACTGTTCGGAAAAAATGGGATTAGGCGAATTTTCAATAGATTGGCTACAACCGGACATATATGATATTCACGTCTACTGTCGTGATATAAATGAGTCGTACAGATATTATGCATCTTTTGGGTCCATCTCGATATTCAGGCAATTCGAATACCGCATAAATCTGACCTCGATATTTGCACAGGGCGATATCGATATAATCCTATTCAATCTCGACTCGAGAAGGATAGAAAGCGTGAGCGTATTCGGGAATGATGTAACGATAGCGCTTTCCGTTCCGGACCACTACAGGCTGGGAGAGCGCGTTCTTGTTCAGGTATTGATCGACGGCGAAATCGTCGCCAGCGGGTTGATCGTAGTCGGCGATGCGATCGAAACGGAAGTCTCTATGACAATTGGCAGAAGTATGTCCTCTCCGTTGGAATATTCGTGCACAATATTATTAACTGCGTTAATCATCTACTCTTTTATCAAGCTGATGAAGGTCGGAGAGGAAACAGGCTTGAGTATTAGGGGTATGAGAAACCGAAAATTGCTCAGATCTATTTCCTCTCTTTCAAGGAATCGAGCATTTCGAAAAGCTGGGCGGCGCTCCTAGATACCTTTCTTTGATTGAGATGGATCAACAGGGCATAGAGGAAAATCGAAAGCCAGATTATGACGCATGCCGCGAAGAAAGCTTCGATGCCCGTGCTAATAGCGCCTCACCTCCGACCTCATGTGCTCCACAAGGGCTCCTGCACTAATGATTTCGTAACGTCTATTAGATAGATAGTATGCGAACATTATAAACCCGATAGCGCCGAGGGCTATCGAAACCGGGGATATCAAGATATTCTCCGTTATCGCCTCGGAAAGATAGTCAAAGTAGATTACGTCGAGCTGCAGAATTGAAATCGGGAGGCCGATGATTATTGCCATCACTGCAATGAACGGAAGCGCTTTCGCAAATTCTGACAGTTCCAAAGACTGACTGATGCTTAAAACCAGGGAGAGTGCGACGAGAGATATCGAGACAATAATCGGTATAGAAAGCGTGCTCAGTGATGAAATGGATTCTCCCTCGCTGCGTGAGAGGAAAAAGATCAGGGTGATGGTAATCAGCCCTGACAGAAATGCCAACTCCGAAAAGGCAACCATCCTGTTTTCGATCCGTATATTGTGCCTCGCCATATATATGATCGAAAATAGGCCTGATACCGTGGCCATGCCGATGAACCAAATGATTGAAGCCGCGAATACTCTAATTATCGGTAAGGTCCACGGATTGTCGAAAGCAACGGTGTTCTCAGCAACCGGATCGACGCTTTCGCACATCAGTACCGTCTGCGAACCGTCATAGAATATTTTTCCAGTCGCGACAACAACGCTGCCTTCCGAAGGAATAGGTGCGCCTCCGACACAGACTGCCAATATGCTGCTGTTGGTGGATTCATCGTGCAGGATGAAATCGGCGTCTCCAGTTGCTTCTATCTCGCCGTAGATCCCGATTTCGATTCCGCCCAGCTCCCCGGCCATTTCCGTGGCCGATTGTACCGTTGTGACTCCGAGAGGAAGAGAATATAAATTAATGTAAAAGAATGCAATTATGCATACCAGTGATATCGCAAAATGGAAAAAGCTGGCTGCGTCTCTGAAAAGCGGTCTGCCGAATATTCGAAATTTACTGGGCATAGGGCTATACCTTCAGACATTGCCGGTATCCGGTCGTAATTACATCATTTTTCGGCTTCCGGGTGAGGGGGCTATTATCTCTGATGCATAAATCGGATGCGTTCGGTCGTAATACGTTTGCATTTTCTATTACTATTCTGTATATTACATTACAACACATGTTTTTTTTAAAAGCGATAACATCACTTTTTAGCTCGGGGGCGGCTGCAAATCGCATAGGCGTCTCCATCGAAGAACACATCTAGATTCGGGTTCTTTTCCTGAAGAGATTTTATCTTATCCAGGACTTCCGTTAGACTCAGATCCGAGTTGCGATCCAGTTTAATATGCACCGTTTTCTCCATCGGCGCCTCTCCTTGCCAGCGTATATGCTGAATATTGAGCAACTATATACTTGAATCTTATCACAGAAGAAGCATGGGCTGAATTTTTATGATATCGGATGGAGTTCAGACGAGAAAATTTCGACTGATATCCGAACATCGGCACTGGTTATGACAAATGAATTAAGCAAGATAATACTATATATGATGGCTAATGATAAATATCGGTCAGTCAATTGCCTGCATAAGAGGATGGGATATTACTCCGCTGTAATCTGGCGACCTCAGCTCAAGGTAAACATGGTGATTCTGAGTTGGCCAAGAAAAAGATGATAAAATGCGAAAAATGTGGCAAGAAATATTCATCTGAGGATGATGAATGCCCCCATTGCGCTTCTGAAGAGCTGTCCAGCTCAATAACCTCGATCGCCACGGAAAGGGAAGATTCTGAAGGCGGAGCAGCTTCGGATTCCGGTGCTGCGTCATTCGATGGAGGGCGGGAAGAGATCGCCAAATGGCTTATGGGAGAAGACGCTAAGATTTCAGACTGGATTTCCGGCTCTTCGCCGGATACGGGTCCCGAAAACAGAGAGAGATCGGACGTGAGGGCATCCTCGCCCCCTTCCGACCAGCAGAAGTTCAGGGCGATCGAGGACTGGCTACAGGGCAAACTGGAGGACATTACCCCTTGGTTGACCGGCGAGAGCGAATCTGACACCGCAGCTATTGCCATAAAAACGGCGGAAGAACCCGTGAGCAGGGATCATCTGGAGTTCGCATCTGAGCAATATGTCAGGATAGTCGAAGAACTGAAAGGCGGTAAGACTTCGATCGAGGAGGTCGGCGATCAGCTTAAGAAACTGATCGCTGAAGCCGGCTCCCTGAGGGCGAAGAACGAGGAGCTACAGGGCGAAATCGAGAACGTCAGGAAAGGATCGACCGTGCTGGCCAAGTACTTCAAGAGCTACCAGGGAAAGGACGAATACGAGCTGCGAAAAATCGCGGACGACCTGGCGAAGGAAATGGCGATCAGGGAGCAGCTCGAGTACGAAAATCTGGAGCTGAAGGCATCCTTGGATACCTTCAAGGAACAGCTGGAAAAGAAGGTGAAGAGCCTACCTCCCGACGAGCAGGAAATCAGACGCCTCCAGCTGACGATTGCTGAGAAGGAGAAGTACCTGGAGGAGCGGGAGAACTTTCTCAAGGAAAAGGAAAAGCATCTCACCGAGCAGGAGGCCGAGACAAGACACGAGATGAGGGAGAGATTCACCGCCGAGCTACAGGAGAGGATTCGCGACTTCGAGAAGAATGAGGTACAGCTCAGGGGTGAGATCGAGAAGCTCAGCATAAAATCCAAGGAGCTGGAGATCAAGTTAAAACATAAACTGGAGGAAAACGCCCTCCTGTATCAGCAGAGCCAGGGGGGAGACATGATCGAGACCATGAAGGAGCGCCTCCAGGACATGCAGAGACTGGAGAGGGAGATAGCCCTTCGGGACCAGCAGATACAGAGCATCAGGGACAAGCTGCTGGTAAAGGAGAACGAGCTGAACAAACTGAAGGAGCCAATGAGGTACAAGGAAGAGGAGATGCTCAGAAGGGAAGAGGACCTGATGCACAGGGAGAAGCTGATGGAGGAGGAGATCAAGCGGCTCGAGATCGCCAAGGCGGAGATGACCTCTACGGACGAGCTGACCTTGAAGAAGAGGCTGGAGGAGCTTCAGGCCGAGGTCACGGCGAAGGAGGAGGAGCTCCAGTCGAAGGAAAAATACCTCGGTGCGAAGGAGGAAGAACTCAAGATGAGGGAGAAGTCCCTCATTTCCGACGAGATCGACAAGAGGGAGGAGGAGCGCGCACTGGAGTTCCAGATCGAGAAGGTCAAGACGGGCATCATGAGGCTGGACGACCTGCTCATAGGCGGGCTGCCCTTCGGAGCGAATGTGCTCATTTACGGTCCCGCATTCACCGGGAAGGAGGTTCTCGTCAACTGCTTTGTCGCCGAGGGGTTGAGAAAGGGCGTCCCGACCGTCTGGGTGACCACCGAGAAGAC
>DSAX01000080.1 GCA_011046235.1 Methanobacteriota archaeon
CTCCTATAGCATGCACTCCTTACCTCTGAGAAAATCGCTCCACCGTGTCCGAAGGTAAAGCTCCGATCCAGTACCCCGACGGAAGCCGCATCTGAGATGACTTTCTGGATCTCCTCGGCGGGGAACGGCCTGAACACCCTCAGCTTGCATAGGCCCACCTTCTTCCCCTCTTCCCGCAACAGATTCACTGCATACCTTGCGGTGGACACAGTGCTGCCATTCGTTATCAGAATGTGATCCGCATCCTCGCACCGGTACTCCTCGATCATGCCTCCATACGATCGCCCGAAGCTCCGGTCGAACTCCTCCTCGACTTCTGGTATCCTACCCGCAGCCTTGTCCATGGCGAGCGCCATCTTGTATCTGAATTCCATGTATTGATCAGGCTTCGCCACAGAGCCGACTACCATTCTCTTCCCCGTTTCGATCGGCAGGTCCAGTCTGAAGTCCGGAAGGAAGCGGTCGACGCTCTCCTGGTCCGGTATGGAGACCGGGACAAGGGTATGGGAGAGTATGAAGGCATCCATGATCGCCATGGCCGGGAGCATGATGTCCTCCATCTCGCACAGTCTGTAAAGCATCAGAATCGAATCGAGGACCTCTTGGTTGCTCTCGCAGAACACCTGTATCCATCCGGTGTCCCTCTCCGCAATAACATCGAGATGGTCTGCCCAGACGTTCCACGGTGGGGCCATCGCCCTGCTCACCTCAGCCATTACTATCGGAAGCCTCGCACCGGACGCCCAGATGAGTAGCTCGTGCATCAGCGACAAACCATGGGATGATGTCGCCGTGAAGGTCCTTGCCCCCATAGATGACGCGGAGATACAGGCTGCCATCGCGCTGTGCTCGCTCTCGACGTCGATCATCTTTGCATTTAGTTCCCCGTCCGCGATGAAATTGCTCAGCTTCTCTACTATGGATGTCTGCGGAGTGATTGGATAGGCGGGGATTACCTCAGCCCTTGCGAGTTTGGCCGCGTATGCCGCCGCGTAGTTGCCGCTCATTACCTTCTCCTGCGGCATCATTCCAGCTCCTGCTTATTCAGCGATATGCATTTCTTGGGACACTCGTTGGCGCATATACCGCATCCCTTGCAGTAATCGTAATCGATATACGGTTCCCCTTCTCTGATTTCGATCGCCAAATCCGGGCAGTATTTCCAGCAAATCATACATTTGGAGCAGTTCGTCCTATCAATGACAGGCTTGAGGGTCCTCCAGGTCCCTGTCCTGATCTCCTCGCTTGACTCAATCGCGATCGGCGTTCTGGGCAGAGAATCGTGATTAATGGCCATCCTGTGCTCCCCTGACGTTTTCGAAAGCATCTCTCGTTGCCCGGATGTTCTCCTCTATTCTCCTCGGTACCACATCCCTGATGGCTCTGATTACAGAATCTAGCGATACAATCGGGGATATTCTGGCAAACGCCCCCAATATCGATGTGTTCACTATTGGTGCAGTGGGGCTTCCAAGGCCGTGCTTCACCGCGATTTCCGTCGCGTCGACCGTGTATTTTTTATGGCCCGAATCGAAGGGCAATTCAGCTGGATCTCTGGAGGTGTTAATGAGTATTGATCCATTCTCCCTGAGACCCAGTAAGACGTCGACGCCTGACAGCAGCGATTCGTCGAGCACTATGACGAAGTCAGGCTCGTATATTCCGGACTTGATCAGTATCTCCTGCTCTGAGATACGCGCGAAGGCGGTAACAGGTGCCCCTCGCCTTTCGACCCCGAAATACGGGAACGCAGACACATTATATCCTTCTGAAAAGGCCGCATTGGCGAGCACCTCGGATGCTACGACCGAACCCTGGCCGCCTCGACCATGGAATCTGATTTCGTACAGCGAGACACCAAATCATATAATGTCTCTCTACCGATTAATCTATCGTCGATGACGAAATTGTGAAAATGCTGAAAAGACAATCCGCGCAAGGAGACGGCCAAATTGTCAAAAAGGATTCCTTTGATCCATATGGGCTTTCGAATTCATGTTCATGGTACTGAGGTCGAATCCAAGCTGGAATCAGCGGTCAGAAACGCGTTTGGGGAGGTAGACATTCAGAGAAAATCCACGTCTGGGTTTCACGGAAATCCCATTATTGTCTTAAGCGGTCGAATAGGTAATCGGAGAATGATCAGACAATTTCTCGCTCGACTCCCCAGAGATTACATCGACCAAATTGCAATAGAGGCCGAGAAGAGGATTGATGAAAATCTGATGCTTCATTTCCGGATCGATAAGCAGGCTGCATTTATGGGAGCTATTGCGCCACCTTCAGATATCGGTGACACGATTTCTATTTCGATTAAGATCGAAGCTTTCCCGGCTACCTTGCAGAAAGCGCTGGCATCCTTGAATGAACTGCTCCAGGAGATCAGTGAGAATGAGCCTGGGTAAGGACCGACATTCTTAATTAGCCGGTTATATTGTGAGTAAACGAGTAAGTCAGGCAGGGGTAGCCAAGTCTGGCCAACGGCGCAAGGCTTAGGACCTTGTCCTTAGTGGTACCACGGTTCGAATCCGTGCCCCTGCACCATTATTTCGTTGAATGGCTAAAATGCTCACCGGATAACACAAGGGATATAAGTCAAACTGAACATCTCTTTGATATCGCAAATCGATAGCTAGATGATCAGATGAGATTCCTTTATTGCCCTGAGTGCAACAATCTTCGTCCTAGAGGCTTTTTTATATGGACCAGAAGATGCGAACTATGCTTTGGAGATATGATCAAAATCGACGTTCCAATGACTAAGATTGCTCCCATTTACTATCTGTCACTTGGGATATCAGTTTTTTTCATAGCACTTTATCTAATGGAAGAGGACATTCCATTCGGAATATGGGCATTTATTATCCCTATGATTTTTGCGTTAATTTTCGCTTTCATTGATTATTCCATTGCATATTCGGTCGCACGAGAGAAAGCAGATAAATTGGCCAGGTAACCGAGAAATCATTAACGGTAAAGAGTCAGCGAGATATCAGTAATACCTGATTCGCCTCCGATTAATCTATACTGAATAATAGACTCGAAGTTCTCAGGCATTGTCTTTGCGGAACTGGCTATGATCATCTCTTCAGAACTTATGCTAGCAGATAATATCCAGTATTTCATCGATGGAAAATAGAATTCTATCAGATTGCATATTTCCTCTCGAATTGATGAATTGTCATCTATAATGTCTTCTATCCTGTATTCCTCATTCTGATTGATGCACAGGATGTAATCGTATAATATCATATTGATCTCAAACTCCTTGGAGACGCATATTTCAGAACCGAGTAAATAATCCAACACATTATCGTTCGTAGAAGGATTTTCATCAGATTCATCCCACGCGATGCTCAATATTAGAAGGTTGATAGAACAAATAACACAGATTAAAATGAAGGTTATTCCACCGAACAGCGTATCTATTGCTTTTTCATCTCTGTTCAAACTCCCACCGTCGCAACTATCTGTCCAGGTCTTTTCATATTCAGGTAGATATAATAAAATGGGAGGCTACCCTGCAATTCGAATTCGATATTATCATCGATATTTTTCAACATATAACTCCGATTATCCTGGCCGTAACATCTAATCTCTATCATTGCAAAATTACAATCAGAACATATGCTTGATGAGGTCAATTCTTTTATTTTTATTTTCCAATCGAACCGTAAATATCTGTATCCGTCGTACGATACTTCCGTGGCTGCAATGGCAGCCTCCTCAATAAGAGAATTAAGCTGATCTTTCAGATCATCCCTATTAACAGAATATACTGAAGAAAGATACCCATTCATCACCGAGCAGAGTATTAGAACGGCTGCAATGCAAAACGAGATGACCGATAGAGATGTCAGCATATCTGATGAGGCGATATCGTCCGACATTGATACGGGATTTACGTCCTAAATCAACTGGTTATGCAGTGCAAGTAGCATTAGGATAATGTAACGATATTTGAGGCAGTCATCATCAATTACTGCATATGAAACAAGCAGTAAATTTGGCTGTAAAGAGGAGGATACCCAAGGATCCATGCTTTTCATCAGTATGCAATTATCGACTGGAAATCGAGGGGGAAAGTGTCGTAATGCACGTGGACTGTAATGGCTGTCAAAACATCGAGGTCGGTGACGATGATATCTGTTGGACCAACCTGGTAAAGGGCATATCCGAAACCGCCATGCCAGATAAAATCATCTTACTTAAGAACAGGACCGTGCTTTGCAATCGAAGATATGTCTCGATTATCAATAATGCAGCGCTTCTTCTACGGAGGTTGAAAAGGAGGATGGAGGAGATCAAGATAATCAAGAACGGAGATAATGACACGGATATGGAAAAACTCAATGGCATTGCCAAAGCGTTGTTGTACGACATCCCTCAATTGATCTCATGTGGCAGGAATAGCCGGGGCTCCAAGCCCATAACAATAGGCAATATTGGGTGCAATAATGGTGATGATGACGGACCATTGGTCATGCAAATTCTGGCGGAGAAACAAAAGTGCGTCACATCATTTGATTGACCGGGGGCTACGATCATATCTGCCAGACTCAGGATCAAAGCCATTCCAAAAATTCTGTCTTTTGGGATGCCAGAGGTCGGTCGAAGAATAAACAATATGTCCTCAATTCAATATACAACACCCCTTTTTCAGTTCCTCGGGGCCACGTTTTTTCATATGGTGCCCGAAAAAATCATCGAACGTCGAGAATTCGATAACTCTTCAGTATCCATTGGCCTTCTGGATGGAGAATGGCATTACTGCGTGACTCCGGGAGAAGCAGAGCTCGGTCCCATGGATATTGAGAGAATCGAGTCGAAAATTAAGCGCCTTCCGGAAACCTTATCGATAGATGTTCAGGATCTACTTCGTGAACAAAGACTGGCAAAGGAGTTGCTGCAAGCAAATTTTCTGAATGACTGCAACGATCTTGATTTCAGTCATGATGCGGTATTCCCACGCATAATCTCGAAATATTGCATCGGTCTGGGTGTTATTGAAGACCTACTCGCAGATGAACTCGTTGAGGACATTATAATCAGCTCTCCCTGTTCGGAAAACAGAGTCCATGTAGCTACAAGGCTATCCGATGTGAGCCTTGGCAGTGTCTATTGCAAGACTAACTTGGTCTTATCTAGTGAATTATTGAGAGCAATGGTCAATCGAATCTGTATTTTCGGCAACAAGGAGCTTACTCTCAATTCACCTGTTGTAGAGACGGATATCCCGTACCTGAATGCGAGAGTCTCCGCGGTCGATTACCCGGTGAGCCCGCAGGGCCTATCCGTCGCGATCAGGAGACGATCTAGCGGTCTCTGGACGCTCGCCAGGCTGATATCTCTCGGATCAATAAGTTGGACCGTTGCGGGCTTTCTTTCTCTCTGTTGCGCAGCCAAGGCCAGCATAATCGTAGCAGGTGGTAGGGGGTCCGGTAAAACGACTCTTCTATCGGCGTTGATCCCTGAATTACCGAGTACTGGCAGGATCATCATAATGGAGGACACCCAGGAGCTGCCAGTTCCCGAATTTCAGAAAGAGGGGTTCAGCATTCAAAGGCTTTCCATAGATGGAGATTTTCATAAATCTAGTTCAGTCATGCGTGCCGCACTAAGGATGGGTGAAGGCCCGATCGTCGTCGGGGAGATAAGAGGTGCCGAGGCGAAGATTCTGTTCGAGTCCATTCGAACGGGCACGGCAAGCTCCACGGTAATAGGCACGCTGCACGCCTCAGACACAGATTCCTTTCAGAGCAGATTGATTTTCGATATGGGTATCGACCGGGAGGCGCTTGATGCGGTGGAGGTTATCGTGTTCGTCAATCATCGAAAGGATCCGAACACTGGAGGTTATAGTCGTTTCGTCTCGGAGATATGTGCCTTCGACGGTAAGAGCGGCGAGTTCGACCTCAGACCCATATTCAAATTCGATGAATCAGGGCTATCTCTAAAGCCGGAATTCGGGCTTGAAGATGTCGGTAGAATTCAAGCGAAATTTTCCTCGTACCTCGGTATCGGCCAAGAGGATCTGCTGAAGGCTTCGAGGCTTCGAGGCTTCATTAGACTCCTTCAGTCTAACGAATATCTGAGAAGATCGGATGATCGGATTGTCTCCGTCTCGATGACCAGGATATTGAACAAGATATCAATCCACGAAATGATGACATTGGGATTAGAAGAGCTGAAGGCGAGAGTATTGAGTATTGTCAACCGAGAGGTCGGTGATTGGCATTGAATATCAAGAGACCGAGAAGTCTAAACTGTCAATTATTAAGACACGAAAGAGA
>DSAX01000124.1 GCA_011046235.1 Methanobacteriota archaeon
CTGGCCGTAACGCATGCTGCCGGGAGATGAGAATATCAGCAGGAGATCCAGGCTCTTCCGCTCCATCCCCTCTCTCACGTTCTTTACCCGCTTCTTGAATTCGGCCAAAGGAAACCTCGGCAAACCTACTCCCCCATGCAGTTTCGAAATCGCCAACTGGGTATATCTTATTATTGTATATTGACAGAAGCGATCCTGATGGACGATGGAGCGGATGGCGAAAAAGTGTGCTAATAATACAGCTCCGCACACCGGGAAATAATAAATAGACTCTCGCTCTTCCAATCTGCGAAACCAGCGACTCCGAGATAATCGGATGATGGCTGTCTTTGACTGATGCAGGTGGAGGTATGATACAATGGATTGGGGTCTTCAGAACAGGCTTTCGAGATTCATAAGCCCTAAGACAGGGCATACTGTCATGCTCGCAGTCGATCACGGATATTTTCTGGGACCGACAAGCATGCTGGAGCGTCCGGGGGAGACGATCACTCCGCTCATCCCGTATGCGGACACGATCATGCTTACCCGCGGGGTGCTCCGGAGATGCATCGACCCCTGTCAGGAGGTGCCAGTCGTGCTAAGGGTCTCCGGCGGTACGAGTATCGTCGGCGGACAGCTCTCTAACGAGGGAATCATGACCTGCATGGACGACGCCTTTCGCCTGAACGCGTGCGGCGTTGCGCTCTCGATCTTCGTCGGGACTCCGCACGAAAGGGTCACGCTCCTGAACATGTCCAAATTGGTGGACGAGGGCGAGGAGAGGGGGATGCCCGTGGTCGCGGTGACCGCCGTGGGGAAGGAGCTGGGAAAGCGCGATGCCAGGTTTCTGGGGCTCTGCTGCAGGATCGCCGCGGAGCTGGGAGTCCACCTGGTCAAGACCTACTACTGCGATGACTTCGAGAAGGTGGTCGACGGATGCCCGGCGCCGATCGTGGTGGCCGGCGGACCGAAGATACCTGAGAAGGAGGCGCTCGAGCTGACCTACAAAGCGATACAAGGAGGAGCGATCGGGGTCGACATGGGCAGGAACATCTGGCAGTCGGACAACCCGATCGGCATGATCAAGGCGGTCAGGGCGATCGTACACGACGGCGCCAATATTAGAGAGGCAATAACCGTCCTTGGGAGCAGCCAAAAGGGCCGATCGGCCAAGAAATCATCCAAGAAAAAGAAGAAGTGACATCTCTGGAGCCGTGATTTCAACGCGCGTCGCAATGTATTATCGGAACAGCGACATCCGTTTGGAGGAGATGGCGAAGCCCGAACCAGGTCCAGGCGAGATGCTCGTCAAGGTCGTCGCGTCCGGAATATGCGGCAGCGATGTCATGGAATGGTACAGGATCAAGCGCGCTCCACTTGTCCTGGGACATGAGATCGCGGGCGACATCGAAGAGGTGGGCGAAGGCGTAAAGCCGTGGAGACGCGGCGACAGGGTTGTCGTAACCCACCACGTTCCCTGCGGAAGCTGCTCATATTGCAGCTCGGGGCATGGGGCGGTCTGCGACACTCTGAGGAGCACCAATTTCGCTCCTGGCGGATTTTCCGAGTTCGTACGTGTCCCGGAGATCAATGTCCAGCACGGCGCGTTTGCGCTCCCGGACGACGTCTCCTACGAGAAGGGGTCTTTCGTGGAGCCGCTCGGATGCGTCGTCCGGAGCATGCGCCTCGCGGAGTTGAAGCGGGGTCAGTCCGTCCTCGTGCTCGGCAGCGGCATCGCGGGGATACTCAACATCAAGCTCGCCAGGGCTTTGGGGGCTGATGAGATAATTGCCACCGACTTATCTGATAGACGGTTGCGAGCAGCCGAGAGATTCGGTGCAGACCACACGATGAAGGCGGAGGAGAATGTCCCCTCCGCCGTCAGAGAGATTACCGGCTCGGAGGGTGCCGATCTCGTCATCGTCGCGACGGGTGCGTTCCCCGCCTTTCAGCAGGCAGTCGATTCGGTCGACCGCGGGGGCACGGTCATGTTCTTCGCACCGCCAAAGCCCGATGAGCTCGTACCGCTTCCGGTCAACCGACTTTGGAGGAACGAGGTGCGCCTGATGACCTCGTACGCTGCGACCCCTTCGGATCTGAAAGAGGCGCTGGAGCGGATATCCTCAGGAGAGGTAGAGGTGGAGGACATGATCACTCACAGGCTGCCGCTCTCGGACACGCAGAAAGGGTTCCAACTCGTGGAAAAGGGAGATGAATCCCTCAAGGTCATCATAGAGCCGCAGAGGTGAAGTGGCCTCGATGCTCATCAAGTAATGATCATGAGAAATCGTCTTTTTCGAAGTAAAACCACGGTATGAAGAACTTCCTGAGCAGTATGTCGACCACGTAGATCAACGACACGAACACGATAAGCATTATCCAGGTCCAGAAATCGAGTATCATCGAGGAGACCATCATGACGATGTAGAGCGCGACCGTGAGGTATATGATGTTCTTGTTCGCCAACGTGATCTTCCTCAGCCTGTAGTTCGCTATCGCAACGAGCAGGAAGACTATCAGAAAGGTGGCGCTCGAAAGCGATGCCACGCGCTCCAGCCCCGAGCTGGAGATAATGCCGTATATGCCGAGCAGCGCGCTTGAGATCGACGCGAGGAGTATGGCCCGTACAGGGATCGATTTACCGCTGAGCCATACCATCTGTTTCGGCATGAGGTGGTACCTTCCCAGGGTGAACGATATTCTGGAAGCCCCGTAAAGCGCCGCATTGTATGCGGATGCGGTCGAAAGCAGCCCGCCGACCCCCAGGAGCTTGGCTCCCCAGTCGCCCATAAATCCCTCGGCGACCTTCGACAGCGGAGCTTCAGGCTCCTCGACAATCACCGTATAATGCACGGCACCGACTGCGACAATGCTGACTGAGATATAGAGGATCGAGACGATCGCGATCGAGATGTATATCGCCCGTTTTATGTTCCTCTCCGGGTTGCGGATTTCCTCTGCGGTGTTGCCGATGATGTCAAATCCCTGGTACCCGATGAAGATTGCGGCCGAGGCTATGAAAATGGCCCCTACGCCCTTTGGGAACGGGTTTACGAAGTTGGAAGCGTCGATATAGAAGAATCCGAAGATGACGAGCACCGCAAGTATGAGTATTTTCGCGGTGACGATCATGTTCTGCGTCATTGCCGACTCCCTCATACCGATGATGTTCAGCCCGGTGAACGGCGCTATTATGAGGAACGCCAGGATGTACTCGGGCACATTGATGAAGCTGTGCGCATAGCCTGCGAATCCCACGATATAAAGCGCGCAGGCGGCGACATAGGCGAACCACACCGTATATCCGACCGAGAGGGATATCTTCCGTCTCTTGAAAGCCCGACGGATATATGAGAAACCACCGCCGGCCTCGGGAAACTTAGGTGCAAGCTTTGCATAGCTGTACCCCGTAAGAACGGCGAGAAGGGAGCAGAAGGCAAAGGAAATCGGAACCGAAGGACCCGTGACCTCCGTCGCGACGCTTATGGCCACGAATATTGCCCCTCCAATCATTCCTCCTATGCCTATCGTGACTGCGTCGAAAAGCCTGAGCCTTCTCTCCAGTCTCTCGACCGGCTCCTTTCTGCTCTCAGAGGGGGGTGTCGATTGCATTTCCCGCATCAACCCAAAAGCCAGCAGGCTTTTCCAAGGAAATGGAGTAGGTAAAGATAAAGCTCACGGATTACAATCTTCAGCTGGTGCCTGAACGGGTCATGAGCTCCCTCATGTTCTCAACCTGCTCTGACTTGCCGAAAAGGTAGAATATCTCGTGCGCCTGAATCACGTGCTCATCCTCGACGTGAACGGGGTACTCCTTCTTGCTGAGGTGAATGAGCATGCACTCCTTCGGAAGTTTCAGGTCGGACGCCTTCCACCCTATCACCTCGTTGTCGAGCTCGATCTCGACCCTGACCAGCTTGATATCGCCCTCGTGGCTCATGTGAAGCGTCTCCGACCTGGCCTTGTCAAGGGCGGACTCAAAGCTCTGGAGTACGGATTTCGTCTGCGAGATCATCACATCTACACCCTGCTCCCTGAACTTCTCGATATTGCCGTCGTGATCCATCATCGATATGATATAGGGCACTCCAAAGGTCTTCTTAGCCAGTCCGGATATTCTTATGGCCAGATCGTCGTCGACAGGGGTGATTACGAGCACGTCGGTCGAATCGAGGCCGGTATGCTTCAGCAGCTCCTCATCTAGCACGTTCCCGCGGTAGACGACCGCACCCCCAGCCTCCTTGGCAACGATCTTGCACTTGTCCTCTTCATGGTCAATAATGTTGACATCGTGGTTTCGCTTTAGCATATACTCCGCCAAGGTTCGGCCTATCTCTCCAGCGCCAACGATCGTGACGTTCATATCATGACAATATTGGTAGGATTGACTCGCTCTATATATATTCGCTGGCGAAAGCGATATTTACAGTGAAATTTCATACTTAGACGAGATATCCGTTGGGAAAGTGAACTTCTAATGGCGATTCAATTCGATGAGATACTCTATCCGGTAACAGTCGCGGCGCTGATAATCGGGGCAACCGCCCTGCTCGTCTGGCTTCTCCGAATGTTCTGGTCGAAGACCTCTCTGGGCAAAAGCCCGTCATCGAGGGCTATTCTATCGTATATCGTGATCATCATTTGGATCATCGGGATAATTCTGGCGATAAGCTCGCTGAAGCTGGATGTCACCGTGCTCCTCGTTCTCCTGGGAGCCGCGAGCATCGCCGTGGTCCTTGCATCGAGGGATATTCTGCAGAACCGAGTATCGCATGACCTTCTGCTGGTAGCACCCCTGTTCAAGATCGGTGACTGGATAGATATCGACGGTCGATACGGTCGCGTCGTGGAGATGAAGAACCAGACCACTACCCTCGTATCTCATGACAACGAGATACACATCATCCCGAACTCGCACTTCTTCAGCAGTATTACTACCAATAGATCGTCCAAGTCGCCGAAGGTAATCGTCCCGTTCAAGGTAAAGGTCAAGGGGGACATCGGAGAGTTCGAGAGGAAGCTACTCAGCATGATCAACGAGAGATGCGCTGACGCACTCGCCCCGGATACCAAGCCCGAAATGTTCATCAACCTTGTCACGGAGAGGGAGCTGGCGGGTGATATCAGGGTCACGATCAACAATATCGGAAAACAGAAGTCGATCTCGACGCGGATAAACAAAATATTGTCTGAGCTCGTGGGATATTCCGGTTGAGCATGTCCCGACGAGCCTCACTTTCTCATTTCATATCTCTCGTGCCGAACTGCCCAACGGTCTTGAGCATCGAGAACGACAAGAACCGGGTACCGTCCTCGAAATCTTCTGCGAGTCTCTTTACTTCCTCAGGCGAAAGACCTCCCTCGCATAGCCCCTTCCTGAACTCCCTGGCCGCTCTGCTCGCCTCACCGCGAAACCTCAGATACGCCGTGCTGAATCTGAAGCCCATTTTTGGCATGTTCGTGATCAACGCAGGGGCCATCTCGAGCATCTGCTGCTTCTGGTACTTGTCCATTTCGAACTCCTCTTTCAGGTCAGATTCTTGGTTCATTCTCACTAGTCTTCGTTGTCGCCCCGCCCGGCCTTGACGGCAGATGCCAACATACCACCGAGGCTGAAGCCGGCCATGTAGTCCCGGGTCAGCTTGTAAGCCTGTTCCGGGGTCATCCCCGCCTCGATAAGCTCCTTGTAGAACTGCGCTACCGTCTTTCCGAGCTTCTCGGCGTTTTCGGACCCGTAGAGAGCCTTGCTTACCGACTCCAGTATTTTCGGGATCTCCTCCGAAATAGTACCCAGTATCTCCTTCAACTGCTTCGCATCCGGCATTTCGTGATTGTTGCTCATCTCATCACCTCTTTTTTTACAAGTTAATAATAGTATGGTCACGGAATATCAGAAAAGCGGTCACTTGTGACCATCTTTACTCTCACTGGTTCTGAAGCCCAGGATGGAGTACCAGCTTTTCAGCACGCGCTCGGAAGGGGCGTAACTGGTGCTCTTTCCGACCGTGTTCTCGACGAGGACGCCCATCTCCTGCATCTTGAGCACTTTTTCCCTGACGATACGGCGCGAAGAGCTGCCCCTCACCAGCTTCAGCTCCCTCGTGATCTCCGATATATTCATTCCCGAGGAATGGTCATCGCTCTTGTCCACCAA
>DSAX01000136.1 GCA_011046235.1 Methanobacteriota archaeon
CAACAGGTACGGTCGTTGACATCGTGAAGGAGCGCGGGAGGATCGCGCCCATCGCCATCGTCAACTTCGGCAGCGAGAAATGCTATATGCTCGCGTCCGATGGCATCAAGGTCAACCAGAAGATATCGATCGGCGCGACTGCCCCGATCGAATCCGGCAACTGCCTGCCCGTCAGCGCGATCCCAGAGGGCACTCTGGTATACAACATCGAGATGAAGCCCGGAGACGGAGGCAAGCTGGTGAGATCCGCGGGCGGGTCCGCAACGGTCGTCAGCCACGGCAAATACACCGTCGTGCTGCTACCGTCTGGCAGGTTCAAGGAGATACACCCGTCCTGCCGGGCGACGATAGGGGTGATCGCGGGGAGCGGTCACGCCGAGAAGCCGTTTGCCAAGTCGGGTAAGAAATATCACGCTTTCAAGAGCAAGAGTCGGGCATATTTCAAGGTGAGCGGGGTGGCAATGAACCCGGTCGATCACCCGCACGGGGGAGGCGCCCATCAGCATGTGGGTACCCAGAGCAGCATCAGCAGACACACTCCGCCCGGCAGAAAGGTCGGCCACATCGCGCCCAGGAGCAGAAAGAAGAGCAAGAGGAGGATGAAGTAATGGCCCCACAGAAGACCAGCGGAGGAAGCAAGGCCTCAAGGAGAAAGGCCAGGAAGAGGAAGACCGCGATCCAGGCCAGGAGAAAAAAGGAGTTCACCTACCGGGGTTACACGCTCGAGGAGCTTCAGAAGCTGTCCACGGACGAGGTCATGGAGATCATGCCGTCGCGTGCGCGCAGAAGCTACCAGAGGGGATTGAACCCGGAGCAGGAGACCCTGGTCAAGAAGCTGAGGAGCTCCGCAGATGAAACCGTGAAGACCCACAGGCGGGAGATCTTCATCCTTCCGGAATTCGTCGGAAAGACCGTCGCCGTTTACAACGGCAAGGAGTTTGTCACTGTTGAAATCAGGCCGGAGATGATCGGCCACTGCTTCGGGGAGTTCGCGAGGACCAGGACCTTCGGCAAGCACTCGGGTCCCGGTGTCGGCGCGACGAGGTCCTCGAAGTTCTTACCACTTAAGTGAGGGAGTTAGGTCTACATGGTTGGCTACACGCAGAAATCGGACCCGGAAACGACGGCCAAAGCATACGGCAAGGAGATCAGGGTGTCTCCGAAGCACTGCGAGGAGGTATCGAGGAACATCCGGGGCAGAAAGGTGGAGGACGCCAAGGTGTACCTCAGGGGGGTCATAGCGCTGAAGACCCCGGTCAAGTACAGGCGGTACATCAAGTTCCTGTCCCACAAGAGCGGGGCCGGACCCGGGAGATACCCGGTCAAGGCTGCGAGCGAAATACTGAGGGTAATAGAGTACGCCCAGCACAACGCCGAGTACAAAGGCCTGGACTCCGACAACATGAAAATACACACGGTGGCGATCCATCGCGGCAGGACGGTCCAGAACTACATGCCAAGGGCGCATGGTAGACAAACGCGGTGGTTCGACCTTACGTCTAATATCGAGATCATCCTCGAGGAGATTGAAATCGGCTAGAAGCCCGTCAGGAGTTGTCCATATGGTTACCGAGAGAAAATTTGTGACTGAGAACATCAGGCGTGTGCTGCTCAAGGAATACATGATGAAGCAGCTCGACCGCGCGGGCTTCGGCGGCCTGGATATTCAGAGGACCCCGATGGGGACGAGGGTGACCCTCGTCACCGAGAGGCCGGGTCTCGTCATCGGCCGCAGGGGGGCGGCGATAAAAGCCCTGACGAAGGCGATCGAGGAGGATTTCAATTTCGATAACCCGCAGATAGAGGTGCAGCAGGTGGATAACGCCAACCTGAACTCGCAGATAATGGCGGAGAAGCTCGCAACGGCCCTCGAGCGCGGATGGCACTTCAGAAGGGCAGGCCATTCGACGGTCAGGAGGATCATGGAGGCCGGTGCGAAGGGCTGCCAGGTCATAATCGCGGGCAAGCTGACCGGCCAGCGCCACAGGACCGAGAAGTTCCGTGAGGGCAATGTCAAGTACTGCGGGGACCCAAAGATCATGTTCATGCGCGAAGGCTTCGCGGTGGCGAAGCTGAAGTCGGGTGTCATCGGCGTCAAGGCCCAGATTATGGATCCGAACGCGAGACTGCCGGATGAAGTCATTATCACAGCAGCCGCGACCGCTCCGGCCGAAACGCTGGAAGCCGGCTCCCCGGGTACCAAGATATCCGTCGAGGAGCAGACGGAAGCGCTGGTTACCGCCGAGGGTGACGAGTCCTCAGATGTTGTAGCTGAGGAGTCTGCCGAGGGGCCCGTTGAGGAACCCGCCTCTGAGGACCAGAGCGACGATTCCGGTGAGGATGTTGCCACCGATATCGCAGATGTGGAAAAGGAGGAGTCCAAGGAGATCAAGGAGATTCCCGTGGGGGGCGACGCGGAGCCTGAGGCAGATGAGGCCTCCAAGCCTGCGGAGGATGCGGTCGAGGAAGAGCCGTCTGAGGATAAGAAGGATTAGGTGATGTCATGGCTTTGCTCAAGATGAAGGACCTGAGGGGCATGCGCGCGGAAGAGCTCCGCGAGAAGCTTCTGACTCTCGAGGACGAACTCATGCACGAGAGAGGCGTCGCAGCCATGGGAGGCGCTCCTCCCAGCCCCGGAAGGATCCGTGCGCTGCGGACCAACATTGCCAGGATCAGAACATTAATGAGAGAGATAGAGATGAAATCTGAACCCCGAGAAGGGATGAAGGAGGAGAATGCGTAATGGGTAAGATCTGCTCAGTCTGTGGATTGCCAACCGAGCTATGCATGTGTGAAGAAATTGCCCGAGAACAACAGCAGATAAGGATCTACACCGACACAAGGAGATATGGAAAAGTGGTCACCGTGGTCGAGGGAATCAACGCCGGAGACATCGACATGGACGAGCTTGCGCGCACGCTGAAGACGAAGTGTGCCGCCGGCGGCACATTCAAGGACGGCCGGATTGAGCTTCAGGGCGATCACAAGAAAAAGGTGAAGGAAGTCTTGGTCGGGATGGGATTCACTGTTGATACAAGATGATGGTTGATGAGGAGCAGAGGTGATCTCGGAAGACATGAGCTGATAGGGTTGGAGGTCGAGGTGGTCTCATCGACGCACCCTGGATATGTGGGCATGAAGGGCCGCGTCGTCGACGAGACGAAGCGCATGCTGGTAATCGACAAGGACGGAGGCGAGAAGCGACTTCCGAAACGCGCATGCGTTTTCGAATTCATCGTCGGCGATAAAAGGGAGCGCATTGAAGGCACCGAGATCGAATTCCGGCCTGAGGACAGGATCAAACGAGTGAAATAAAGGTGATCATATCATGAAAAAATCACAGGAAGACAAGGTCAAGGTTCGCGACATCGGCGTGGATGTCACTCCTCCCAGCGAGAAGTGCGACGATCCGCACTGCCCCTTCCACGGCGTTCTGTCGGTCAGGGGAGCCATAATCGAGGGCGTGGTGGTCTCCACCAGGATGCAGGGGACGATTACCGTGGAACGGGAGCATCAGCGGTACATTCCCAAATATGAGAGGTTCGAGAAGAGGACGAGGCGGTACTTCGCCCACCACCCGTCGTGCATCAAAGCAGCGCAGGGCGATACGGTCAAGATAATGGAATGCAGGCCCCTGAGCAAGGAGGTCTCATTCGTCGTGATCGAGCGTAAGGGTTGATCCAAATGAAAGGGTTGGCTGGAAAGCAGATGAGGGGCATACCGACCGGCGCGCGGTTGGTCTGCATCGACAACACCGGTGCTAAGATCATTCAGATCATAACCGTGCCCAAGTACCACGGCACGCGCAGGAGATACCCGTCCGCCGGAATCGGCGATCTGGTAATTGCGAGCGTCAAGAAGGGCACTCCCGAGATGAGACGGCAGATCGTAAACGCCGTCATAGTCAGGCAGAGGAGGCCGTTCAGGCGGTCAGACGGGGTGATGGTCCAGTTTGATGATAACGCAGTTGTGATCACCACGGAGACCGGAGAGACGAAAGGAACAGACATCAAGGGCCCGGTGGCGAGAGAGGCGGCAGAGAGATGGCCGAGGATCGCGGCAACGGCCTCGATGATAATCTGAAGGTGGTCAAGATCATGAAGGGAATCAGCAAGAAGCCTGGGAAGCAGAGAAAGAATCGGGCAGTGGCGGCCCTGCACAGCAGGCAGAGGATGGTAGCTTGCCACCTCGACAGGCCTCTGATACGCGAATACAACGTCCGCTCCGTCCCCGTGCACAAGGGGGACATCGTCAAGATCCTGAGGGGCGGCGAGGGCTCGAAGGGAAACGAGGGCAAGGTGGCCAATGTCGACCTCGGAATGATAAAGATATCCGTGGAGAACGTGACCGCCGCGAAGGCCGACGGCACCCAGAAAGCGCTCTTCATCGACCCCTCTAACTGCATCATAACGAAGCTGGATCTGTCAGATCCCAGGAGAAAAGAGAGGCTCAACAGGCTCAAGGAGGGGTCGAAGTGAGCAAACACATCAAACGTCTGGTGGCACCGAACAGCTGGGGTATCCAGCGCAAAATCAGCACTTGGGTGACCAAGCCGAACTCCGGCCCGCATGCGGTCGACAGAAGCGTCCCGCTGCTCGTACTGCTTCGCGACATGCTGAAGATGTGCGACAGCGCGAGGGAGGCGAAGCACATCATCGGTAACCGTAACATTTTGGTGGACGGAAGGACGGTGACCGACCACAAGTTTCCGGTCGGGTTCATGGATGTCATATCCGTTCCAAAGACCGGGGATCACTACCGAATGATGATGGACACCCATGGAAGGTTCAGGCTTACGAGCATCACCGGTGATGAGGCAAAGACCAAGCTGCTCAGGATCGAGAACAAGAAGACTCTGCCCGGGGGCAAGCTGCAGCTGAACCTCCATGACGGCAGGAACATGCTGATCGAGAAGAACATCTACAAGACTGGGGATGTCCTCAAGGTCGATATCGAGCAGAACAAGATTCTGAAGCACATCCCGTTAAAGGAGGGGAACCTCGCGCTGTTGGTCGGGGGCTCCCACCCAGGGGAGCTGGTGACGGTTCAGTCCTTCCAGGTAAAGAGGGGGTCTTCTCAGAACCTGATTTCGTTCAAGGAGGGGTTTGCAACTGTCTGGGACCACGTATTCGTCATCGGCGCCAAGAGCCCCGAGATCAAATTGCTGGAGGCGGGTGCCATATGAGCGAGGAGAAGAACCCAATGCTCGAGATAGTCATGGACAAGGTGACAGTCAATATCGGCGTCGGTGAGGCCGGCGAACGCCTCATAAAGGCGAGGAAGGTGCTCGAGCTCGTCACCAAGCGGCGTCCAATTGTGACGATCTCCAAGACGACGAACAGGGACCTCGGCATCAGACAGGGCCAGGAGATCGGGTGCAAGGTCACGCTGAGAGGAGAGTCAGCGGAGGAATTCCTTAAGAGGGCCTTCTGGACCCGCAACAACAAGATCGCGGGATATTCATTCGATCCGGATGGCAACTTCTCCTTCGGCATTGCAGATTACACTGACTTCGAGGGGATGAAATACGACCCTGAGATCGGCATCGTAGGCATGGATATCAACGTGACCCTGAGGCGCAGGGGAAAACGCGTCTCACAACGTTACCGGCTGCAGAGAAAGATACCGCAGCGGCACAGGATCACGCATAACGACGGGAGAAAGTTTCTCTGCTCGAAGTTCAACCTAGAGGTGGTCGAATGAAGCCGAAGAAGAAGTTCGGCAGAAGCGATGGTTGCACGCGATGCGGTAGGAAGCGCGGCATCATCAGACGCTACGGGATGCACCTCTGCAGGCAGTGCTTCAGAGAAATCGCCCCCAATATCGGATTCAGGAAATATTCGTGATGGAAGGTGATGGCAAATGCGACACGATCCACTTAACGATGCTATGTCGACAATAAGAAACGCCGAGAAGATCGGGAAGTTCGAGTGTGAAATCAAGCCATCCTCAAAGCTGATCGGACGCGTGCTGAAGGTCATGCGCGAGAACCAGTATATCAAGGAGTTCGAGATGGTCGAGACCAACAGGGGGGGCAAGTTCCGCGTTGTGCTGAACGGTCAAA
>DSAX01000029.1 GCA_011046235.1 Methanobacteriota archaeon
GAGTTCTGGCAGCATCAGCGATCGAAACCACACTGTTCTTGTTAGAAATCGGCGAACTCTTCAGCCCGAGAACAGCAGAGAACCCCTCATCTCAGGTTCGAACTGTAAAAGCCGGGACACAAAGAATTTTGTCAGGCATGCGTGAAGAATGACTCTGGAAAGGTCATCTCGAACTCGAGATTCCCTTCGACCAGGGATGCATTGAATGGATTCCTCTCAGAATTCAAGGACGCGAAGTTCGTCCTCGAATCCACTGGCATCTGGGAGTTCATCTACGAGGGCATCGAACAAATGGGATTCGAAGTCGTCCTGGCTCATCCTTTGAAGGTCAGGGCGATAGCCGAAGCGAGAGTCAAGACAGACAAAGTAGATGCGGAGACTCTCGCGCATCATCTACTGGATGCTCCTGAACAAGGAGAAGTATCACTGTCAAGGATCTAACCCTGCGTCAAAACCTGCATGAGAAATGCGTGAAAGGGATTAGGGCAAGTCCTTGACATCGGACGAAGTGGATCATAGTGCTGGAGAACAGCGGATAGAGATATGTCCACACGAAAATCATATGGAAGAATCGAATCGGAGGAAATCAATAAAGCAAAGATAAGGGATTTAGAAGAGACCGGGAGGGCCTCTTCAACATAGAGGTTTTAGGGGAAACGGATCTCTCGTCAATCCTTGAGCTCCTTTTCCTCTTCCTCGAGAATCGCCTTCTCTTCTAAGGCGGCCTTGCGCTTCTTCAGTATTATCGCGGTGGCCGCCACTGCGACGATCACGATGACGCCAGCCGCGAGGGTGATCATCGTCATGCCGATGTCCGTTTCACCGCCGCCGACGTACTCAAGCTGCAGCCATAGAGGCGCCTCTCCCCAGAAGTGCGATATTGACAGGCCGGGGCGCTCAGTCCAGTTGCCCCAGTTCGTCCACTCGCCATCGTTGTACGCATAGCAGAAATACGGGTAGACGGTCGTGATAATGCTCCCGGACAGGTACTGCCACTTACAGCATTCGACGACCGCGTCGTATCTCTCCTCATAGTCGAGGATTCCCGCCTGCTTCAGATACAGCTCGTCGTATTCTGGGGTTGACACTCCGAACTCGTTCCATCCGAACAGCGAATAGGTGGTCGGGATGAAGCACAGGTAGTTCGGGTCGAGGTCGCCACTCCAGTAGGTTAAGAGCGTGGTATATGTATAGCTGTATGTCCTGGCGCTCCATTGTGCCGAATCGACATATTCGGGAGTAATGTCTATTCCCGCCTTGACCCATTCCGATCCAATGTACTCCGCTATCTGTCTGTCTTTCAGATCGCTGTAGTCTACGAGTAGCTCGAAAGACAGAGTCTTTCCTATGATCTCGTCCTGATGGATGCCGAAGAGGTGCTCCATTCGGTCAGCTACTGCAGGACCGGCGATCATAGCGCTGTTCCCCACTTCCCCGGACCAGGAATATCCGGATGCCAGGAGAAGCTCACGTGCCAGTTTTAGGTCGAAGCTCATGACCTCGTTCAGCGGCTTGGTGTAGCTGAACAGGTTGTTTCCAAGCGAGTCGTTGATGTAGAACGTGCTATCTGTTGCATCGGGCTCCCACCACCACTTCTCCCATACGGGTGTTGCGACGATGTGGTAGCCCTCCATCGCAAGACCCTTGTAGAACTGGTCTTTGATATATGTCTTGTTCGTCGCCAGAGAGGCAGCTCTCGTTACGGCGGGGTCTAGCCTCAGCGGGCTGATTGTACCAGGAGCATCCTCGTAGGCGTTTATCGATGTCACCTTTGAGAAGCCGGTCGAGGGGAGTATTGAGACGAGGTTCATCGCCTCTGGCCTATTGCCATCCGCAAGCCATGATAAATACGTCGTAGCGCCTATTTCCGCAGCATCCAACTCTCCGCTTCTCACGGCTAGCGCAAGTGTGCTCTCCTCCGTGAAGAACTTGAAACGTAGCATATCGATCTCAGTGGAGCGGTTATAAGCGTATCCGAGCCCCATCCATTCGCCGGTGTTCTCGTCCTGGAAGTTGTAGTACGGGTTCTTGAGTACCGTTACCCTTTCCCCCTCAATGACCTCCTCCGCGATATTATCGGTCGGCATGAATGCGCCGGTCCCAATTCCAGGCTTTCCGTCCCATTCGTAACCAAGATAGGTCGCCGGCTTGTCAGCGAATATGTGCTTCGGCATGATATAAATGTCCAGGTTGTCCCCGAACGCAGCCGGGAACGGCTCTTTAGTCTCGAGGTCGCTGAAGAACACCCTCACCTTCAGATCGTCCACTGCGACCGCCCTGTGTATCCACCTGGTGTAGGGCTGGTATGACCAGTAGGTCATATAGTTGGCACCGATCTGGATGTTGAGGGTCCACTCGACGTCCTCTGCCGTGAACGGCTCGCCATCGCTCCAGAACACGTTCTCGGTCAGGTTGTACTCCCAGATGGATCCCAGGGGCCAGTCTGCCGGATCGTCGTGCAGAAACTCTGAGAAATCTTGACCTAGTCCAAACGAGGTGTTACCATCCATGTACCACCAGCTTTCTGCGAGACTCGGAATTGGGTTCAGATCAGCATCCACTTCTATAAGTTCCCCATATACCATTCCGTAATAAACGAACGAAACATCCAAAATCCCAAGATAAGGGTTGGCGCTGTCAATAGCCTCAACGAATCCAATATGAAGTATCTTCTTGTCTTCCTGGGCTGCAACTGGAATCACTGTCTGAAAAGCGAAAGCAACCATAGTAATAATAATGCCAACCGCAATCAATTTTTTCGTTAATCCCTTTAAAAAACTTTTTTGTCTTTCCACTTTGCAGTTATTAATCTGGTCAATATTCACCCAACATCCCCTCCTCTACGTGCTCTTTTTCGAATGTATCTCATTAAGATACCTTCCGCTATCCACCTCTATTAATAAATTGAGACTCCCGGGATGCTTCGTTTAAAGCAGATATAATTTAAATGGATTTCTTCATTAATAGTTATTCATAGCGAGTTTGTCATATTTAGTTTAAAATATATGAAAAAAATCTGTAGCAATATTCCAATTCAAACCAGTGTCAGAAAATCATCTTTCAACTTGTTATATATCAGCATTTTAATTAAATAGGCATAGGTGCAAAACTCCCAGCCACTCTTCCCCTTGCTCTCTAAGCTACTAGTTCTTTATTATCCTTCGATAATTATATGGATGGCATAATCCATATGCTTAGTTGAAGGCAAGAGGTATCTAGATGTACACCACTGAGCTAGTAATTCTCTCCGGGATGTTCAACTTTTCCGGCTAATCGAAGATTGATCCCTTCTCTCTCGATCAGCTCATCCCCAGAGCTGGTCGGCTACGACGAGATGATGGTGAACTTCGCGACTCATTGGCCGAACAGATACGCAGAAATGCACGGCAAACGCAATCATGCTGAGACGGCGTTCAGCATGATAACGAGGCTGTTCGGGCAGCGGCTGAGGGGCTGATCGATGGGAGGGCGAAAAAACGAGGTTCAGGCGAAATTGTCGACGTTCAACATATTTTTACAGGCCAAGATGAGCACGAATTCATCAAATTAGTTTTACACTAGAACCTATTGTTAGAACAATAATGACTAAGTAATTGGCAATCGGGAGTTTCTCACTATAGCCTCCATTGTAATCATTGACGGTTATCGGAAGATAATGAAAGAGTGACTACGGCTAGTAAAGGTTAAGAAACTCAAATAGAAACTAAGATAACTTCTTCTTTAGAGCAGCCTTTCTAATCCCACCGTCAAACCCAAATCTCCGATTTCCTTTTTGAAGCCACGAATCACACCTTGAAACTCCCTGCTAGGTTTTCGATTTTCGGGATCCCAACATTCATACAGCGTCTTGCCCAGTGGCGGAGAAGAAAGCTTCGATTCGTATTTCGCCAGCAATTCTTTCACAAGATCGTTCGCATTCGTACGCTTCATCCCTGCGACTGCATGGGCGATTTCCGCGGAGACTCTTGGCTCTACAGGGGTCGTCCTGTCTTCTTCTTTGTTCGATGCGACGCCGACAGACTCGATAGATAGACCCGAGGCAACGGCGGAAATCACAGACGCGGATGTTTCGGAAAGACACATCGTCGTGCAGGGGCCAGCTGAGGTATAGTTTAGGCTCAGACTTAGCAGGTGAGTATTCTTACTTATGGCCTGGCCGGCTGCGCTGATCACCCACAACATCTCTCTGGAGCTGTTAGAGATGTATTGCAGATGTAGAGGGAATGGAATCGAATAGCTCGTCTGATAAGTAAGTATCCCCATTAAGTGATGCGCTACATCAGAAACAGCAGTTCCCTCCGGTCCAGAGGAATATCCCCCTAGAAGAGGCGCAAAGTCCATGCCGATCGGGGCTCCTAAAGAAAGCGCCAATACGACCTTGTTCAGTCGATCGAAATCGACCCTCATCGGATCCAGACATCCAATCATGTAGCCATCCGAAGATCGCATGCCGTATTTCGGATTCAGCGCGGCCGAAAGGGAAATGCCCGACTCCGCTGTGGCGAGAGAATTCATTATCGGAATTCCCTGCCTGCCAGCTCTGTTGCAAGCTTCCCTTGCGAGCACGGCATTCCGAATAGTCCCGTAAAGCCCCAAGGGGGAGGCGGGTCTTATACGCATACCACCGGCGACGGTGATTGCAGGCGTTGTGATCGCATTGGTCTCAGGGATCTCCGCATATCCTTCCACAAGGGTCAAGAACGATTTATCGCTAGAGCATGCAGCTCCCGCCGCTCCAAGCAAACACCATGGCGGGGTCTTATCTTCGATCTTCCTCGGGACGAACTCTTTCCTGTCTCTGCCCTCTCCGACCCGGAGCTTGTCCGGCGCATTGCGCAGAGCTTTCTTTATCTCCTGCTCCGTGTATGAAATGATTCGTGAAGTATCGGTGCAAAAGACCCCCGTCTCCAGCAATAGCTCGAATCCAGCCTCGAATACGTCATCGGCAAGGGAATCATCATTGTGAATCGGATTATCCGGATCGAATTTTATTCCGTGCTCCTTCACCAATCTCCGGATAGTCGGTGCGAACAGCTTGCGCTGCCAATCGACCTCACTCATCGGTTTACCCTCAAGAGCCTTTTTCATCACATCAAGGATCTGGACCATCCTAATCACCTCGTACTCCTGAATGTTCTTCTACGAGCCTTACCGCAGAGACGGCATCTGGTCCCCAGTTGTCAGCCCCTATATTGTCTGCCCATTCCTTTGAAGTCGGCCCTCCCCCTATCAGGACAACATGCGTGTCTCTCTCTCCAAGCGCGGTTAGGAAATCAATTAAATCCTTCTGGGAGCCCATGGTGCTGGACATGAGAGCAGATGCACAGATGATCTTGGCCTTCGATTCAATCGCCTTCTCGACGAGAACCGATGTCTTAACGTTGACGCCCATGTCGATGACATTAAAGCCTGAGGCAATCAGCATGCTAACCACGATGTTCTTCCCGATATCATGGATATCTCCTTGAACCGCTGCGACGATCACGGAAGCCTTAGATTCTCTTCCTTCCTTGGGAAGGAGCGGTATAAGCATTGCGGTGCAGGCAGTCATAATGTCTGCCGCAAGTACAAGCTCCGGTAGGTAAGCCTCCATGCGTCCGAACTTGTCCCCAATCTCCCTTATACTTGGGACCAGTGCATTTTCAATTATATCCATCGGAGGCATATCTTTCTCAATGGCCGTTTTCGTGGCATCAACAGCTGCATCCAGATTATAATCCAGCACCGCTTCCTTAATCGTTGTTATCATCTGCTCGTTAGTCAATTTTCATACCTCCCCGCATGTATCAATATTTATAAATTCCCCAGAAATTGTGACAACCCATTCAATTTCAATTACTTTGATGCATTGATTTCGATTGGGGTTAATAAGCATTGAGAGGGCAATGTTCGAGGATGTGTTGACCGTAAATTACTCTGGGAGGGTCACCCATCTCCTTGATTGACCACCAAAAAAGACAGGACGACCCCGGCACTAAATGGCGATTCGTGATTAATAATCCTGTGGTCTCCTGTCTCC
>DSAX01000137.1 GCA_011046235.1 Methanobacteriota archaeon
ATTTATACCTTCTTATATCAAAATCAAATGAGCGATTACTTGACGATACGGGCCAACTTCCTGCATGCGAGGAAAAGCGCGGCGAATTCAGGCACGCGGTTCTCGCCCGCGGATACGGTGATTTCCTGTCCTCTGAGGGCGATCTCTGCAGATCCATCGGCTTCCATCCTCACCTCGTCTTCAGTGAGATTCTCGGGGACGGCGTCTCTGAGCGGGTCGAAATCATCTAGTGCGTCCCTGGTCAGTGTGGTGACCCTGAGCCCCGTCTTGCCGTGCAGTGAGGAGGGCAGCCTAATAAGCCGCTTGATATCTGAAGTGACTGGCTCATCCGTCTCGCCGACCAGCGCGAGCCTCGCATGCTCTTCGACAATTCTCATGAACGCGGACAGATAGACCTGTTTCGAGAACACTTCCAGAGTATTCTCATTCCGAATCCTGTCAGCGCCTCTATCGGCACCGTGCCTTTCGAACATCTCCCGGTACATCGCCCTTATGCTCTTCTCCCCGATCGCCCTGCCAGATCGATCCTTCAGGCCGGAATAACGGACAACCGCCTCATTCTCGCCGAGAACCTCCAAATCTATTATCAGCTGTCTGATCCCCGCCGAAATCTTCCGTCGCCAGCCTCCGGACTCTGCGCCCGGCATATTGGTCTTGAACTTCGTATATGTCCTGTCCCCGGACTGTCCTGAGTCAAAGGGCTTAGTCGGAAAGATCCATTCGAAGTCCAGTCCCGTGGCGGTAATGAAATCGACGATCTCTCGCCGCTCCTGGCTCCCTAGCTTGAGCACGCGGGGGTCGGTGACATGTACGTGATACCCCCTGCCTCCGGAGAAGACGATCTTGAGCGAATCCACATCGAACCCGAGGTCTCCCTCGATGAATTCGTCGATCAGTCTGACAAGCTCCACCTTCACCATGGCCAGCATCTCAGGGTACGATTTCCCCTCTGCATCCTTCACATGGTCCGCGTCCAGGTCGAAGATCAGGTCTGCTCCCATCCAGCCCTTGTCCACCATACTCTTCATATTCGGGTTCTTGTAGTACGCAGAAGAGTGGTAGATATGAGCCGGTATGTTTTCGACTATGTACCCCTGAAGATCCTCCCTGTTCCGAAAGCCTATGTGGCGCAGGACGAAGTCACGGTCGAAGAACATGAACCCGAACTCCCTCCTCGCCAGCCTTCCCGGAAGCTCTATCTCCTCCGAGCGGTAGTACTCCGAGAATTTCCGCATTATGAAGTCGAGAGTAGGATCGCGCATTACCACAAATAATGTCCAATCATGCTATTAAATGAATTATTTCAATCAGGGGAAATGTTAATACAATCCTAATCGCTTTTCTGGACGCTACCATGATCAAGATATATGTCAAATTCATCATCAACAGCGGTGCGGAATCCCCCAAGAAGCTGGTCGACCGGCTCAGGCGCATTGGCGGGACACCGTTGATAGGAGAGTACGATGTCGAGATTCCATTGGACGAGAACGAACGCCTCTTCCACAAGCTGGAAGCTGTTCACCGGGCGTTGAAGGGGAGCGGGGCGTACTACTCCGTCTCGACCGGAATCGAGGGGGTCGAGCGCTCCGCAGACAACATGCCCTACCTTGACCAGCGGAAGAACCTCGAGATCAGGAAGAAATTCTACAAGGCGAAGCTCGGCAGATGGAAGGAGATGGGGATCGACACGGCCGTCCTCGAGGAGCTGATAGATAAGGATTTAGACAAGTTCAAGGAGATTAGCAAGGCATACATCCGCGAGCATCTCGAGCGGGGCAAGATCGTGGAAGGTTCGCCCAGGGATCTCAAGCAGGTCGACGAGATGATATTCGAGGCAGTCGACGACCTCGGGGTTTCAATGACGAGCATTTGCAAAATGTGCGAGCTCGACGAGAAGGCGGTCATGATGTCCCTCGGAAGGTTGATCTCCACAGGGAAGGTCAGGCGGAATACAAAGGGCGGAAAGGAGGTCTACGTCCGAGCAGGAAGGAAACGCGGTGGAGTGCCAGCGCCATTAGATGTAACGGCCGCAAAGAGCGAGGCGGAGGCGATCCAGAGGGTTCTTTCGGCCATTCGCACGAAGGGAAGCACGGTGAAGCAGATTTGCCGGGACGCGAGACTCCCGGAGGGACAGGTAATGGACGCGTTGGCGGAGCTCCTGAAAAGCAAGAGGCTTCGGAGCGCCAAGAGGGGCAGAGGATCCGTCTACCTGCGGGTTCCGGGGAAGTAAAAAGCCCCAGGGCTTATGTAACGTATAATTTTTATTTAGTAGATGACAGTCGTAAGACCCCGCCAGAAGAATGGTGGGCCGCACAGCATGTCGATAATCTCGATCAGACAAGTGTCATTCAGATATCCCAAGCAGGACGCTCCCGCGCTGAGCAACGTCTCGCTTGACATATTTCCGGGGGAGCTTCTCGCATTGATCGGCGGAGACCGCGCTGGAAAGACGACGCTGTGCCACATGCTAAACGGACTGATTCCGAATTTGATCAGAGGCGAGTTGGCCGGGGAAATCATAATTGACGGCAAGCCATCGTCTTCGTATCCGCAGGGCGGGATATCGAGGATCGTAGGGCTCTCGCTGCAGGATCCCGAGTCGCAGCTTTTCACGGCAACGGTCGAAGAGGAGGTTGCTTTCGGTCCCGAGAACCTCTCTATCCCTCCGGAGGAGATCGACAGGAGAGTCACCTGGGCGCTCGAAGTAATGGGCATCGAAAATCTCCGAAAAAAATCGCCATCTGCGCTGTCAGGCGGGCAGAAGCAGAGGCTCGCAATCGCCTCAGTTCTCTCCATGCTCCCGAAGGTGATAGTTCTGGATGAGCCGCTCGGCATGCTCGACCCCAGAGGTCGCAGGGACCTAATCGAAATACTGTCGAGGCTTGCGAAGGAGAAGGGCATTTCGGTAGTCATTTCCGAGTCAAGGATCGACGAGTTCATAGAAATCTGCGATAGAGTCGCAATAATGCATAATGGATCCCTAATTAGCTCCGGTTCTCCATCGGATGCCATTGCTTCCTCGGACACGCTGAAAACATACGGAATAGAACCCCCCCGACTTCAAATCCTGTCAGAACTGATGATAAGTGAAAATCTGATATCACAAAAGCAATCATTTTTGGGAGAGCGCCGGGCCAATGAAGTACTGAAATCTCTGATTGATAGAGAAAAGGGGGGTGTCGTTTGAACCCGCCCCCAATCGCCGACCTGACCGATGTTTCCTTTACATATGAGGACGGAACCCGCGCATTGGACGGGGTGAGCCTGAGAATAAAAAGCGGAGAGCGCATCGGTCTGATAGGCGAGAACGGCGCTGGCAAGAGCACGCTGTGCAAGCATCTAAATGGTCTATTTCATCCGGCAAAAGGAAAGGTATTGATCGACGGCGAGGATGTGGCAAAATCGAAGGCGTCTCATCTGGCAAGAACTGTCGGATACCTGTTTCAGAACCCTGATCACCAGATTTTCAAGAGCACCGTGTACGACGAGGTCGCCTTCGGCCCCAAGAACATTGGCCTTCGTGATAATGAGGTCGCAGATAGGGTCGAGCGGTATCTGGAACTCACCGGGCTGTCCGATCTAGCGAAATCCCCGCCGCTCATGCTGTCATTCGGTCTACGGAGGATGGTCACGATCGCGTCGGTGCTTTCAATGGAGCAGCGGCTGATCATACTGGATGAGCCAACAGCTTGGCTCGACTATGGTCAGGCGGTCCTTGCGAAAGAGGCGATCCGCGGCCGCCTGGCATCCGGGGCTGCAATGATCCTCGTCACTCACGACTTACAGCTGGTTGCAGAAATGGCCGACAGGGTCGTCATCATGTCCGGAGGGCGTGTCGTCGCGGACGGTGATGCGAAAAAAATCCTGTCCGATCCAGATATTTTGATGAAATATGGTTTGGACCCCCCTCCGCTGACTAAACTCGCAAACGAACTTCTGTCGGAGGAAGCGGCATCGGAAATTTTCGCAGTCGCCGATTTTATTAACGCAGTTAAGAAAAAGAAATGGAAGGCATCCAAATGAGCTTGATGGATATGTACGTGCATAGGGATACACCGATCCACAGGCTCGACCCGCGGGTCAAGATCATATTGGCAGTCTTCCTGACAATCTTCTGCTTCTTCCTCAGTAACATACTGCTCCTGTTCGGCCTATTCCTCTTGCTGCAGTTGTTGATTCTGTCGACAGGAGTCAGCATCAAGAGATATTCCTCGTCACTTTGGCTGGTCGGCAGGTTCGCGCTCATATTCGTTATATTATGGCCGTTCTTCGACAAGACCGGAGAGACGGTATTGTTAGATCTATCGATATACAAGGTCACCCTGGAAAGCCTTCTCAGGAGCCTGAGTCTGGCACTCAGGATTTTGGTCATGGCTTCGGGCTGGTTCCTTCTGCTATACTCGACCACCCAGAGCCGCCTTGTCAGAGGCCTAGTCAAGCTCGGAATGCCGTACGATCTCGGGCTTTCACTCTCTATCGCACTCAGATATATCCCCCACTTCATTGAGACGATGGATATGATTAAGGATGCACAGGTCAGCAGGGGGTACGAGGTGGATTCCGGTGGGCCTTGGAGGCGCGTCAGAAATTTCATTCCCGTCCTGATACCGACCTTCGTGTTCGCCCTCCGCACCTCCGAAGGGATTTCCGCTTCACTGGTCTCACGAGGATACGGGGCGAGCCCCGTAAGAACATACCACAGGGATATCCGGGTCAGACATACTGACGCTGCACTCATAACTCTTATAGTTGTATCCGTTCCATCCGCCATTATTCTGGATCTGATGAACCTGATCAGCATATGATGTCCAAGGCGTTTGTAGTCTCATGCTCGCATCAAGTTGCCATTGCAGTCCTCAGTATACTACTTCGCTACCATGCCCTTTCTCAGTTCACTGTGAGGCTACCGGCTTCAGTCATCGTGATGTTCCACCTTGATGGTTACATCTGGTTTGATGCCAGCTAGTACTGGTAGCACGTGATTGAGAACTTGCTCTGCGGTCGCCCGGAACTTACGGCCACGTGCGCTCACCTTCACCCAGCTAGTTCCATCGCGGTAATAGCGCTCAGTAGAGTTCTTGGTGCTAATCAATATCACATAACTTTCGTTGGTCAGGTTCATCACTCATTCTCCCATCCTATCATCGCAATCCCCACCCTATGGCCTTTTCTCCAGTGTTCAAATCAGCATTTGACCCTAATTCCGTATGGCCAGCAGTCCACTTATATTCTGAGAAAGTGTTATCTACCCCGTCTGGGCTGTCGCCATTGACCAGCAATAAGGGGAAAAGGAGATGGCCCGAAGAGATTTGATGCGCCCGGAAAAAGTGGCTTTGTACGGAGTGATGATCGCGCTGGTTGCGGCGATGACCGCAATCTACGTTCCGATCCCGGCGACCAGGGGGTACTTCAACCTGGGGGAGATCGTGATCTTCTTCGCCGCCTTCATGTTCGGCAGCAGGACCGCCGTCATAGCAGGGGTGATCGGAGCCTCGATAATAGACGCCATTTTCGCCCCGCATTTCATTCCGGCGACCATCGTCGCCAAGGGCCTCGAGGCGTTCATGGCCGGGTCCATCGCGTTGGCGTTCATTAGAGCCTCCAATCAGCCGATAATAAGAACATGGGCGTTCGGCGTCGGTGGCTCTCTCATGATAATGACCTATTTCTTCTACGAGTGGTTCATTCTTCCGCTCGGGCTGTCAGACTCTGGCGGCTTAGGTGCGGCAGTAACCGAGTTCCCGTTCAACGTCGCCCAGGTACTGATCGGGGGAACGGTGGCCATAATACTCGCGGAAGCCATTCAGAGGGCATACCCGAGGATCGAGAACCTCAGGGATTGACGCGCACCCGATGTTACCAATGCAATAGATTGCCTGACGCAGCGAAAAATACATAAAGAGGCAGTTCACAATTGCGTCTAATTGAGAGGATGAAGAAATGGGCGCGAATCTAAGAG
>DSAX01000106.1 GCA_011046235.1 Methanobacteriota archaeon
TATTAATATTATAATGAATGAATAGATAAATTGGAAAAGATATTATTCATAAAGGGGACGCCCATATTCATATTTGCCAGCCTGTCTCGCGTACCGATACCTCAAGAAAGACTTTATTGAAGTGAATTTATTCAACTATAGGAGGCATTGACATATCAAATGATGATTCATTCATAGGGATACCCGTTGAAATCATTGTCGATCAGAAAGAAAGCGGAGATCATGGCATATTCAATCGATTCATAGGGGACATTATTGGAAAAATTCGAGACTGTAATGGTAAGGATCACCATATTATTGAGGCGAAGAAATCTCTTTCATTTGCCAATATTTACGATAGAAAATTATTGGAAGGCATACATCTATTGGTTACACCAAAATCACCTGATGATTCTCTCGAAGAAGGAACAGTATTTCCTGAAAAAGATATTCCGATTGGTATTGCGCGCGTCCTCGACAATTCCATCATGGAATCCGAGACGTTCGATACGTCTCAAGCCGGCTTTTTTGCCATCGGCTATCTAAGATATGTCGGGACAGGTTAGGCCTTTTTCCAGGGATAACAGCTCCACAGTCGAAAAGACTTTATCATGAGAAAATTATTGAAATCAATTGATTGATCAGATCAATCGAGAGATAAGGCCGGAATTCTTCACCGTGCTGCCGCAAATAATTGAATGGATCAAGAATAACAAGAACATGACGAACGCGGAACTCAGGGCGTTTATCAAGATACACCCGACTCTTTGCGAATATTTGACGAAGACTCCTCTTGAGGAAATATTTGAGGCATGTTCGGAACTCAGGGACCACAGGATCTACGGCAAGCATCTTGAGGCCGTAATTTCATCAAAGGGGGCTCTGACGCTAAACTACCATTTCCATTCGAAATCGGGCTTAACCAAAGAATAGCCAGCAAAGGATTATTTCATTTGGAGATTCTGGTTTAGCGTCAGAGCCAAAGGGAAAGAAATGGGTCGAAGAGCATGTTAGACGAATTGAGCAAATGATTTGATTTATCTCACGATGCAAGAGATTGATGATTGATTGTCTTAGGCGCTCTTTACGTGCTGCAATTCGACTTGTTTTTTTATTAATTTGATTGAAAATAATCATAAAAACTGGCATCTTGACAAGAATATGTACATGATTTAAGTACTGTTCATTTTCAATCTGAGGAAATCATTTATTATCATTATTAACGTATTGAAACGGGGGGAAAGCCATCGCCGAACGTAACAACGATAAAGAGTTGCGAATTCTCGCGACGCTGCCATTCGTGGTAGATTGGATTCAGAAAAACAAGCAGCTGACGGAAAAGGATTTTGAGACATTGAAAAAGCTTTACCCCGAGCAGTACGAGTTCGCCGAGAATATTTCGTTTGAGGAATTGATCGAGCTAAATACTCGCTACAAGGACAGTGCTTTGTATGGAAAGCAGATCGAGGTTCTGCTGTCACCTCAAGGCATGCAGTGGCTATCGGACAATTTCAACAAGATCAAAGAGCTCAAGCGGGAATCTCAATAAAAGATGGTTATGCTTCGGTCCGGAATTTCGACACATTGCCGATTCTGGAGTTTTCAGGACCTTTTTCAACACCGCTAATTGCATAGTAGAAAATCCTAAGAGCTATATCAAAGCTGAGTAATCTGCACGGGGAGCAGTGACTTGAAAAAGAATACGCTTCGTTATAACCGATTGCGGGGAGAGAAGAGCCCCTATCTCACCCAGCACTCGACTAATCCGGTAGACTGGTATCCCTGGACTCCGGAGGCTTTCGAGAAGGCCAGGGTAGAGGACAAGCCAGTCTTCCTTTCCATCGGATACTCCACATGCCACTGGTGCCATGTGATGGAAAGGGAATCGTTCGAAGACGAAAACATCGCCGAGATGTTGAATGACGGGTTCGTATCCATCAAGGTCGACCGGGAGGAGCGCCCGGACATAGATGGCGTCTACATGAAGATCTGCCAGGCGATGACCGGGACCGGCGGATGGCCGCTGACGATCATCATGACCCCGGACAAGAAGCCGTTCTTCGCGGCGACTTATATCCCCCGGGAGGAAATGTTCGGCAGGATCGGCATGACCGAGCTGCTTCCGAAAATATCGGAGATGTGGGAAAAGGACCGCGAAGAATTGCTGGAATCGGCCGGGCAGCTGTCCTCAGCCCTGAAAAAAAGATTCGATGCCGGGCGGGGAGCTGAAAAGGGGCCCGGAAGGGAAGATATCACCAACGCATTCGACGAGCTTTCCATCCGATTTGACGAGAGTTACGGAGGATTCTCCGACCGACCGAAATTCCCAAGCCCGCATCAGCTGACCTTCCTGCTCAGGTACTGGAGAAGGACGGGGGAGAAAAGGGCGCTCAAAATGGTCGAGAAGACCCTGAGATCGATCCGCCTGGGCGGATTATTCGACCAGATAGGATACGGGCTTCACCGCTATTCCACCGATTCCAAATGGCTCGTCCCGCACTTCGAGAAGATGCTGTACGACCAGGCGATGGCCACGACCGCCTACATCGAGGCGTTCCAGGCAACCGGGGATGACCTGTACAGAAAGAGCGCCGAGGAGATATTCGAATACGTCTTCAGGGACATGACCGACAAAGATGGGGGATTCTATTCCTCGGAGGATGCCGACAGCGAGGGAGAGGAGGGGAAGTTCTACCTCTGGTCGAAAAAGGAGATACTCGATGTATTGGACTCCGAGGACGCGGATCTGTATGTCAAGGCAATGAACATACGCGAGGAGGGGAACTATGTGGATCCCGTGACTGGGGAAAGGACCGGACACAATATCCCGCACATGACCGCGACCGTTCCCGAGCTCTCGCGAGATTTCTCAATGGAGACGCATCTCTTGGAGGAGAAGCTCGAGGCGTCGCGGAAGAAGCTGTTTGATAGCAGAAACGAGAGGATTCGCCCCGGAAAGGATGACAAGATATTGAGCGACTGGAACGGGTTGATGATCGCTTCCCTTGCGAAGGGAGCGAGAGCCTTCGGAAAAAGGGAGTACTTTGAAGCCGCGGTGAGGTCGGCCGAATTCATCAGGTCCCGCATGTTATCCGATGGGCGGCTGATGCACCGGTATCGGGACGGCGAGACCGCGATACCCGGATTCCTCGACGATTACGCTTTCGCGATCTTCGGTATGACCGAGATATATCTGACCGATTTCAGCGGACGTCATCTGAATGCGGCAACGGATCTCACGGATCATATGATAGACCTGTTCTGGGACGAGGGGAAAGGCGCGTTCTTATTCTCCGGGAAAGACCAGGAGGAGATACTTTGGCGGGATGCGGACGGGTACGACGGTGCGACACCATCCGGGAATTCGGTCGCGATGATGGATCTCATCAGAATGAGCATGTTAACGGAGGAATCTGAATACGAGCGGATGGCGTCCAAAGTCGGCCGATACTTCTATGAAGATATCTCCGTTCATCCGTCGGCGTTCACTCAGATGATGAGTGCTGTGGATTTTGCGGTCGGCCCTTCCTTCGAGGTGGTCATCTCGTTCCCGGACGGAGCCTCAGATGCTCAGGACATCATGCATCGAGTTTATTCGAAATTTCTGCCATCTGCAACTGTCCTGCTATCCACATATGAGGGGGTCGAAGACGATGTTTTCATGCCGAAGTTCGCGGCTGACCTGAAGAGCGTTGACAATGAGAAGGCGGTTTACATCTGCGAGAACCGCGCCTGCAAGCTGCCCGAAAAGAACATTCGAAACGCCTTGACGAGGTTGGAAGAGGCCCATCTCTGGGAAAAGACCTGAGAAGTCTGTCTCATGTTCCCGTCGGGGCCAAAGCCACTACGGGGACGGCCTTGACCTTCCTGAACACCCGCGTGGGCTCCAGCCTCTTGCCCTCATGGGTCAGTATATGCTTCTCTACCGATATGCCGAAAAGCCTCTCGTTCTCGAGCAGGTACGGTTCTATCAGATCCCAATCGAACATGGTGAAAGGCGCGAACTGCCCGCCGTTAAGAAGGTCCTCGGTAAGCTTCTTCGCCGGGTCCCGGACATAGATCGCACCTCCCGATGCAAGTGAGAACAGGTTGCCGCCCGGATACGGGGTCTCCTGCTCCGTAATCCTGCCGTCTCCATCGATGGCCAGCCCGTTCAGTATCACGAATCCGCCACCGCTCATAGGATCGCCTGCCATGAACGACTCCGCGAGATAGTCGAGGCAGGTCCCGTTCATGATCACCCGGGGCTTTCCGACCGCGTTGATGAGCGGCCGTCCAGCGGTGTTGCCCAGAATGTACGCCTCTCCCCCCTTCGCGCCGTACATGAAGGTCTGCCCCACATCCCCGTAAATCACCAGCTTTCCCCTGTTGAAGATCTGCGCGACCTGGTCCTGGGCACTGCCGTGGACCAGCACCTCCGCGCCGTCGATTCCGGATGCGAGGTAATCCCCGGATGTACCGTAGACGTTTATTCTGAGGCTTTCGGACCGTTTTCCGCAGCCGCATCCTATGAACCTCTGACCGCACATGCGGTACACGTGGATGTCCCTCCAGCCGAGACCATAGGCGCTCAGGAGCGCCCTTGACAGCCCCCGGTCTCCTTCGGGGTCGAATCCCTTCGCATCGATCAACAGCGTTGTAACATCGCGCGTCGGCGGGAGCATAGCCCCCATGTCCTCCACGGTCAGCCGTCGGAACCTGAGCGGTGATGAATCTCTGATCCGCGGAAGTGAGTCGAACAACTTGTACAACGCCTGCTCCGCAACTTCCGCAACGAACGCTTTTTTCAGAGGACCCAATTCGAATCGGTCATGAATCAAAGAGGTCAGAACATCTATCGCGTGCTGGATTTCATCGTCGTTCTTCAATCCATCGGCCAAGCCGATAATTCGGTCGGCTGCCTCCGCCGGGGCCAAGCTGGAAAGGGCGGTTCTGATATCCTCTTGCGAAGGCGTTAAGGCCGAGGGAATGCCTGAGCCCGATAATATCCGTTTTATCCCGGTGTCTATAACGGGCTTAGAAAGCTCGCTGTCGGATATCTCGACGCCGAACTTGTCCCTGCATTCCAGCTTGAAGCCGTCGTTGTCTTTGATCAGTGAGAATATAAACGAACCGCCGTCCGTATGGCTTCCGCCACGGGCGTTCCAGTACTTATCCGCCCTCGGCCAGAACCTATCGTCTTCGTTGGCGAGACTTGCCAGTGCGGCATCAATCGCCTGCTTCTCAGAAGCGATCAGACCTATCGATGCCTTGCCCCGCTGCAGCGCAAACACCTGCGGCCTGAGCATCGATGTGTCCGTTATCCCGATGAGCCGGAACGCCTCTTCGAGAGGATCGTTCCTCGCGATTATGAAGAACCATGGGCCGTCGGGCGACCCATGCAGATGCGAGATCTGGATGCGCCGGTAAATTGCCTGCTTCTCATTCGGCAGCATGGCGAAATCCCTCTCGGTGGTGGGCGCGAGCGCCTCGATCACATACTCCAGGGGATATTCGCACACCCGTCTCAGGAAATCGAACAGGAGGACGGATACCTCCGTATCGGTCAGGAACTGCGGTCTTATGTTCCTCTGGGCAAGATATTGTTCGACGGAGTAGTAGTTCGCGAAGTCGCCGTTATGCACGAGCGCCTCGTGTAAACCTATGAACGGATGCGCGCCCGCGGGATGCCAGACCTTCCCCTTCGTCGGGTACCTCTGGTGTCCGACCCAGACATGTGCCCTGAGATTTTCCAGCCCGTAGTAGTGCATCGCCTCTTCCGCGTATCCGACGATCTTGAAGACCATCAGGTTCTTTCCGTGGGAGAGCACGAAAGCCTTCTTATTCCCCAGCGCCGCGTAGAACTCGTTGTTCAGGCGGTACGAGTTCTGATATACGAACTCGTCCTCCGCCTTTGCCGCATCGACCTCCTCGAGGCCGTTGTCTGTTACGAATCTATCGAGCACA
>DSAX01000150.1 GCA_011046235.1 Methanobacteriota archaeon
TCACGACGCTCTTCTCTCTCGTGGCTCTTTCTCGGGGGCTTTCTCGAGGGGGGCTTTTCCTCTTCGTCCGAGGAATCCGACCCCAACTTCGCGTTGCACCGGGGGCATCTGTCCGAATTCCGGATGCACTCCTTGCAAAGAATGGCCCTGCAGTTGTTGCACCTCATAATGGCGATCCCGCCGTGGAAAAGGCATCTACGCCCGTCCAGAGGTTCCTCGTCGACCGCTTCGGGCCCGGGCTGGCGAGTTTTCTCAGCCCTTTCTTTCACCACCTTTTCCCTGTGATGCCCGGATTCCGGCTCTCTCCTCCTCGATGGCTTTGCGGCCGGCTCAGCGAAGAAACCGTCCTCTTCTTCCTCTCCTCCGATATCTTCCTCCTCCTCGGAGTAGAAGGCTCTCGAGGATTTCAGCTCGCCCATCCCCACCAGTTCCTGTTTCGGCTCATAGGTGCCGAATCCCTCGTCGACGATCTTCTTCAGGTCCACAGAGGGCGTGTCGTAACCTCCGCCTTTGAAAGTCTGGAGTATCGATACCAGCTTCCTAGATGTCATCACTCCGATCTCGAGGTTCCTTAGCAACCCGATGACATTCTTCTCGGATTCCGGGAGCTCCAGGGCCGCCCTCAGGAGCTGTTCGGTCCTCGGGTCCGCGTCCTTCCGGTCGGGGAAGCTCATCTCGCTGGCTCTCTGTATGTACTGCAGTATCTTCTTCGCCGTCATTATCTTGTATTCGGGGAACGCCGCGGCGACATCGCACAGCTTCAGGCCGCGCGTGGCGAGCATCTGATCCTCGAGGGAGCGAAGCATGACTTCGCGCGACTCCTCCTCAAACGCGTCTATCTCCTCCTGGGAGAGTTCGGCGATATCCAGTGAGACAGGCGTCGAGATATAGTCGAGCACGTCATCGAGGAAGGCATATGGTATCCCTGCGATTCTGAACGCCTCCTCCTTCGAGACCGGCCTCATATGCGTGTGTTCGAATTCGAGGATCGCCCTTGCATAGTCCTCGATTTTCAGCTGCCGGACCAGTTTTTCCGCCCTGTCGAGCCCTTCGCGGAGCACATCGCTTGACGGGTTGATAGCCAGCGCGTGCTCGAATGCCCTCATGGCCGTCTCCGGCTTCTCGAGTTCGAGCAGCGTCAGCCCCTTCTTCTCCCACGCCTCGTGGTTGTTCGCGTCGACGCCTATCGCACGGTCGTAGGATGTCACAGCCTCCTCCAGCAGCTCCATTGCACGGAGCGATTCCCCCCTCAACAGCCAGATATTTGCGTCCTGAGCGTCGATATCGATGGCCCGATCATAGCAATCGATCGCCTCCTGATGCTCCTGCAACGACGCCCTCAGCCTCCCTATCCTGAGCCATACGACCCTGTCGAAGGAGTCGAGGTGCAGCGCCTTCTCGTAGTTCGCAATCGCATCCCTCGGCCGTGACAGCAGCTCGCAGGCTCTCCCCATGTTCTTGAATATGTCCTTCTCGCCGGATGAATACATAAGCGCTCTTTCGTAGCTGCGGAGCGCCTCATCCGCCCGGTTCAGCTTCAGGTGGACATTTCCCAGATATTTCAGGGCGGAGTAACTGTCCGGATCTATCGAAAGCGCTTTCTCGAAGAATTCCAGAGACTCCTCTAACCTCCCGAGGCTGGCAAGCGCCCTTCCCTGATTAACGATGTAATCCGCATTGTTCGGGCTCTCGGCAACCGCCGTTCTGAAGTTCTCGAGCGCCTCGTCGAAGCGCCTCAGGAACAACATCGCCTTGCCCTGGTTGTTACGCAGGACCGCGCTTCTGGGCGAAAGCTGAAGCCCCTTGGAGAAAGTCTCCGCGGCCTGTGCCGGCTTCTCCATGTTCAGCAGGAGCTCGCCCATTCTGTTGATTATGTCCGCGTCCTTCGGATTCGACAGCAACATCTCCTCGTAGATCTTGACCGCCTCCTCCAGGTTCTCCGTTTTCTCATTCGCCAAGGCGCTGTGGATCAGGGTCTGTCGGTCTCCCGGTGCGATGGAGAGAATCGCGGTTCCGGTCTCTATGACGCCGGAATAATCCTCCAGGGCGATCTGAGCCGATTCCTTGAGTCTCAGCAGCTTGACATCTTCGGGCATGATATCCAGGGCCATGTCGAAGCAGGCCAGTGCGTCCTCCGGCCTGCCGAGCTGCAGGCACGCCTCTCCCTTGCACTGGAGCGCGTCGGCATCCTTGGGGTCGATTCTCAGGATGTCGTTGCAGACCCGCATCTGTGACTCGAATTCTCCCAACCGGACAAATGCCTCCTTCAATCTCCTCAGGGCGTCAATCGAGTCAGGGGAAATCCGGACCGCGGCGTTGAGCGGATCGATCGCGTCCCTCGGCCTGTCCATCTTCAGAAGTATCTCCCCCTCTCTTATCAGGGGCAGGGTGTCGTGGGGGACCAAGGACGCGACCCGCGAGAAGCAGTCGAGTGCCTCCTGATACCTCTCCAGCGATATGAGCGCGTTTCCCAGCTGGTAGTTGGATTCGGCATCGGATGGATCTAGCGCGATCGCCTCCCCGAACTGATCGGCGGCCTCCTCGAATCTCCTGAGGCTCATCAGCGCCATTCCCTTGCTGAAATGGGAGCCCCTGTCCTCCTTGTCGAGAGATATGCTCTTGTCGAGAGCCTCCAGGGCCTCCTCGTACTTGTGAATCGAAAGCCGCGCCTCTCCCAGTATCCTCCACAGCCTCGGCTCCTCCTTGGAAAACTCCAATGCCTTGCTCGCAACCTCCGCGCATTCGTCATAGTTGCCCATCCGGTACAGGGCGACCGCGAGGTCGAAGGAGATTATGCTGTCCGAAGGATCGACAGACAGTGCCAGCCGGTACGCATCTATCGCGCTGTCATGTTCCTCCAGATGATCGTATGCCACGGCCTTATCGATCAGAGCCAGCTTGTTCTTCGGGTCGTGCTTCAAAATCCTGGTCGAAATCTCGATCACGGACTTGTGCTGCGAGAGCGACTTCAGGACCTCCTTGAGGCTCTCGAGGATGGATATGCTATCGGGTTCGATCTTAGCCGCCTTCTCCAGAATACGCGCTGCATCATGCTGCCTTCCCAGCTTGAAGGTGGCCACCCCTTTCTCGTGGAGCGTGATCGAATCTCCCGAGTTCTTCTTCAGTATGCGGTTTGACCAGCTGATCACATCCTCGTGCTTTCCGAGGTTCTTGGCGGTATCGCGCAGCCTGGCAAGGACTTTGACATTGTCCTTGGACGTCCTGAGCGCGTCGCGGAACACCTCGTAGGCCGACGAGAATCTGCCGATCTCGGACAACGCGTCTCCCTTGTCGATCATCGAATCCAGATCGCCGGGATCTGCGACCAGTATCTTGTTGCATGCCTCGATGACTTCCTCGTGCCGCGACATGTGCTGCAGTACGCTCTTCCTGTTCCTGAGTATGTCCAAGTCGGATGGCGAAATCGAGATCGCCCGGTCGAAAGACAGCAGCGCGTTCTCGTATTCCTTCTTCTCCGCGTACAGCGCGCCAAGCTCGTTCCACAGGTTCACATTCTTGGGCATCAGCTCGGCTGCCTTGCCGTATGCTCCTATGGACTCGTCCGTCTTTCCGTCCTCCCGGTATATGACGCCCATGAGTATGAGAGCGTCCACGGACCCGCTGTCGATCGAGAGCAGCTTCTTGAGCGACTCCAGGGCATCCGAGAGCCTCTTTACAGCGTGCTGAGCCCTCGCCTTCCCGTACCACAGCTCCGCATCATCCGGTCTTATGGAGATCGCCAACTCGAATCCCCTCAGGGCTTCGGGGAAGTTCCCGATTTTCATGAGCGCTTCCGCTTTTCTCTGGATCATGGACGAATCATCCGGCCGGATCTCGATCAGGCTGTCCAATATGTTGAGATCGTTTCCATCCAGCTTGAGCGCCTCGAAAAAGCTCTGAGAAGCTCCTTCCGTGTCTCCTTTAATCTTCAAGACCCTTCCTTTCTCGGTCCAATACCTCTTGTCTTTTGGGCTCAGCTGAATTGCTCTGTCAATCTCGCGGAGGGACTCGTCTAGCTTCTGCGCCGATCGGAACGCGAGTGAAAGGGAGTAATGCGCCCCGGAATTGTCGGAATGAAGTTCTACAGCCAGTCTTGCGAGGTCGATCGCCTTCTGAGACTTTCCTATCGTCACGAACCTGTTGGATATCTTCGATATGAGCTCCGAAAACTCCATCTTCATCTTGGAGACATTGACAATTTCCTCCCTGAGGTCGGTGACGAGTTCCTCCAGGGCACGCTCGGCTGCCGGATCAGATCGCTTCAGCATTTCATCTATTCTTGCCAGAGCTCGCTCCAGTTTGCGAAAAACTCTCTTCTCCTTGTCTAGCATTCTATCGAGAAAGCCCATCCCGTCACCGAAGTCCGAATCATGAAGCATGGTGATAAAATAAAAACTTTTAGAGAATCCCGCCAAGACCAGACCGAAATCGGTCCGTGCGGCCGGTAACTCAGCCAAATTCGGAATATCGGTCTTCCCTATCTCCATTTATCCGTCTGACGAATAGCATCTCGTAATATTAGATAACAATATAGTCTGCTCCATCGGAAGGGGTACTCCAGCTCCAGAGCCCGAATTTCGTTATATCGGTCATAATTCGTCGTGATTTTCAGAATGCGACATTCCAATCAGGTATATGTACCGAGAACGATAATGACGCAGATGCGTCAGACAACTCGTCTGCCGCAAGGGATGGGATGACAGTGTGGCCTTGGCGCAAGAGAAAGGCAGCCGAGATGACCATGGAGATCATCGACTGGATGAGAGATCATACTATCGTCGATCTCCGGGAATTGGCCGTCGCAACTGAAAAAGATGGAGGAGACGCCAACTCTCTAAAGCGCCTCCTCACGGACCTAGAGTACATGCAGAGAGATATTGCCACATGGGATTCCTCTGCAAATGTGTATTCATACCAGCTCGGCATGGAAGAAGGCGGGCGCCATGTGCCACCATATCATGATACTGAATCTAAACTCGTGAAATCATACTGACGAGGTGCACGGACTAACGATAACGCAAAAGAAAAAGAGATACCTCCCCCCAACAAAACCCCAGGTTGGAAAGAGGGCCGACTAATTCGGACTTCTAAGTGCAGGTGCCGGGATTCGAACCCGGGCAGTTGGCTCTCTTCCAGCCACACATAGAGTGGGTCAGATGGAAGGCCAAAATCTTAACCGGCTAGATCACACCTGCTCTTTGACCGACCACTAAAATAATCGTCCATATAATAGCTTTCTCCGAGGGTCATGCCCGGACATCATCCGCCGACCCGATTTGATCCTCTGGCCTCACATCGGATGCCTTCCTGGACTCCACCTCGTCTTCCCTGCTCTTGGACAGCTTCTCGATCATCCTCTGTGATTCCTCGGAATCCTCTGACTCCTGCAGTATCCCCTCCAGCACATCGGAGAGTCCAGATACCCTGCCGATGAAGCTCTCGTACTTCATTCTGGCGCTTGTCACGCTCTCGAGATGTCCGACTGGAAACGACTTGTAAGTCTTCTGCAACTGCTCCACTGCTGCATTCACCTCTTCCCAGGAGCCTATGACCTTTTTTCTGGATTCGATCAGTGAATCGGCAATCCGTGAGAGATACTCGGTTCGACCCTTAGATTTGCCCGTCCTTGACAACATCCTCCCCTGTCTGAGAGCCAGTCTTATCATGGCGTGCGTCTCGGACCCTATCACAGTATCGAAGTTTCTCAGTGCGCGTATCACTGCATATTCGATTGCAGCTACGTCTTCCTCTGTCATTTTTCACGGTCAATAACAATCTGCTAGCAAATATATCTTTCAGAAAAAGGGATGGAATGTAGAAGAGGCCTCTCGCCTATTTCGATGTGCCTTAACACGAAAAGAGGCGAAAGACCATGGAATACGTAGGATTGGACATACATAAAGAATTTTGTCAGGCTTGCGTGA
>DSAX01000090.1 GCA_011046235.1 Methanobacteriota archaeon
ACCGGTGACCTCCCGGTTTCGGAACCGCTGTTGCGGATTATCAGCCGGGTGCTCCAACCAACCTAAGCTACGGGCCCCTGCGGACCAGCGTATGCATATCCGACATAAATATCTTAGTCCGGTAAAATCGTGCATTTGAATAGTGGCCAGATAATGATTAAGGCCGCAGATAATTGGTCATAAGAATGTTCATTACGTCTCCCGGCAGATTGCGGCCGGAATCGACTTCAATTCCGCGGAAAGAGATCGAGAAAGGTCTGATCTGAAGGTCGTGAGCGGAGCCCCTGAATTTCTCGATGTAAACGCATCTGTAGAGCTTCCCCTTGACGATGAGTTTATGCAGCCGTATAATCCCTCTGGATAGAAAGAACTCTGGTCTGATCGCGTCCCCTTTCTTTGGGTTGTCCGTGACCAGAATCGTCGTAATGTTCTCCTCTGTAAGCAGTCGGAGAAGCGAGTTGATGCCCAGCTCCCACTCGATATCCCGTGTGCCAAGAAGCTTCAACGAAATTATCGAGTCGAGCACAAGACGGTTGTACGACTTGTGATCAAATTCCTTCTGGAGCATGAGCTGAAGGCTGGGGAGGCTGAGATCGGGTCCGGAGGGATCGCCCTTCTTCTTATCCTTCTCCTGCTCTTTCATGTCCTTCAGCACTCCGACGCTCCGCTGCGCGGCCACCTCTATGAGCGAGCCTCGAATCTTGTAATCGCGCACCTTGGGATGCGCGTTGAGTATCGTGATCTTGTCCGGGTCCCACCCGAATGACTGTAAGTTGCTGCTTAAATCGGACGGAGGCTCATCAATAGTGACGTAGAGGACCTCCTCCTCGTTCCTGATCCCCTCCATCAGAAAATGCCCGCAAAGAGTGGATTTACCGCTGCCGGGATCGCCGGCCAGAATGTAGCTCCTTCCTGGAATCAGGCCGCCGTTCAGCATCTTGTCAAGACCCGGTATCCCCGTCGACTGCCTTTCGTCGCCTTCCGCGGCCATATCCATCAGTTCCCCCTTCTTCGACCCTGGCCGTCCAGTACCTGAAAGCCGAGGTGGGTGATCTTGGCGCGCCTTATCTTGGTGTCGTGCTTCGACCCCCTGAACTTCTCTATGGCGATGCCGAGCCTGAAGCCGTTGCTCTGAAGCCACCTGTACTGCCGGATGATGCCGCGCGCCATGATGTCCTCAACGCCACAGCTGCGGTGAGTAGGGTCATAATAGTGGCTGTCCTGGATTGTGACAAGAGTGGTTATTCCCAGATCCCCAAGGAACCTGAAGAAGGACTGCATAAAGTGGTTCCGGTCGCCGTTAGTCATCAAGAAGTACCTCATCGATGTCCCGGAGTCAATGACTATCCTCATTATCTTGTTCTTCAGGATTTCGTTCTTGATCATCTCCTGGACCGCGTTGGCCGTAAGCTCCGGATTGCGCAAGTCTGCTGATCGGGCTATCTCCGGGAAAACGCCCCCGAAGGCCTCGGACTTGCGCTGTATCGAAACATCCCTCACTGGGGTGCGCTCGTAGCTTTTCATCTCGAGCGTGGCGTCTAACACGCGTATCTTGTCGAAGTTCTCGCCGAAAATCTGTCCGAGGTTCTCCCGTATCTCGGCCGGGGGCTCGTCAGGGCGACCAACAGGACGTTCTCGCCCCGTTTAACGCCCTCTAGTAGGAACTGTACCGCCAGAGTCGTCTTCCCGCTTCCCGGCGGTCCGATCAACAGGTATAGCCTGCCTGGCCAGAGGCCCCCGTGAAGCATCTTGTCAAGGCCGGGTGTGCCTGTTACGACTCGCTGAACCACTTGGGACATCATGACGTCTCCAGGGGAAAGGAGGTTCCTCTCACAATTGATAGACTCCAACTACCTAATCGGCCGTATTATATGATATGTCTTTCCTGAATGTCGTATTTTGATAACATTATGGGCGTTGACCATTGACTCCACTGGATGCGGAGCCAATAGCCAGGAAACTAATTATATGCCCATGCTGTATCATGTTTCCGACCGAAATGCCCGTGATTAATTTCAGCTTCGGCGATCTGAAATCGCTGATGGGAAAGGAGATCGACTTCGAGACGCTCGTCGACAGGCTGCCCATGATGGGCGCCGATGTCCATACCGCTGAGAAGGACAACGACGAATTGGCCTTTGAATTCTTTCCTGACAGGCCCGATTTGTACTCGGTGGAGGGAATCGCCCGTGCCTTCAGCGCGTTCCTGGGGATGAATCCCGGCCTGAGAAGGTACGAGGTCTCCGAATCGGACGTCGTCCTGAATGTGGACCCATCGGTGGAGCAGGTCAGGCCGTTCATATGGTCCGCCCTTGTCACGGACGTGGAGATGAACGACTTCCTGATCAGGTCGGTCATGGACATACAGGAGAAGCTGCACCTCACCGTCGGTAGGAACAGAAAGAAGGTCGCAATCGGAATACACGATTTCGACACGGTAAACTCCCCGTTTCTATACACAACCTCGGCTCCTGATGAAATGTCGTTCTTTCCTTTGCAGGGAACCAGGGAGATGACCCTGAGGGAGATACTGGAGGTGCATGATAAGGGCAGGGCGTATGCATTCGTACTCGAGGGTAAGGAGCGCTATCCGATAATTCTCGACAGGGATCAGAACGTCCTATCGTTCCCGCCGATCATCAATGGCATCGTCACAACGGTAACTGAGGAAACGAAGAACATTTTGGTGGATTGCACCGGAACCGACCTCTCCGCACTCAAGGTAACGGTGAACATACTGGTGACCGCCTTGGCGGAGCGCGGTGCCAAGATTCACTCCGTGAAGATTGTGAGAGGGTCGGAGGGCGCAGCCGCTCCAGATCTTGAACCGTGGAAGATATCGGTCCCGCTGGATATGGTCGAAGAACTGACCGGAATTAGGGAGCCTCCGGAAAAGCTCATCGAACTGCTCGCGAGAATGGGATATTCGGCTGCCATGGATGGCTCGTCGCTCTCAGTCGATGTACCGGCATACAGGTACGATATATTGCATCCCGCAGATATCATCGAGGACATCGCGAAGGCGTACGGATACGAGCGTTTCGGGAGCAAATTGCCGAAGTATTCCACGCTGGGAGCCTCGGATATCGAGTTCGACTTCTGGGAAGTCCTCAGGAACGCGATGATCGGCCTCGGCTACTTGGAGGTATCGACCTTGACGCTGACCGGACGGGAGGATCAGTATGGCAGGACGCGTCGACCGGAACCGGAACAGATAGTCGAGGTCATGAACCCGAGAAGCAACGATCACTCGATACTGCGGACCTCGCTTCTGCCTGAGCTCATGGCCATCCTACGAAAGAACAAGCATCGCGATCTGCCCCAGAGGATTTTCGAGGTCGGAGAGGTTGTGGAGGAACTCAGGAACTCGGGCAGGTTGGCCGGGGCGAGCATACATGCGAAGGCCAGCTTCACCGAGATGAAGTCGTTTGTAGAAGGCTTGCTGAGATCGGTCGGCATTAGGCTCAAGATCGCCCCCGCGGAGGACCCGTCGTTCATCAAAGGAAGGTGCGCGAATGTGCTGATCGACGGGGAGGTTTCGGGATTATTCGGGGAGGTGCATCCAGAAGTCATATCCTCGTTCGAGCTCGGATATCCGATTGCCGCCTTCGAGCTTCGCGTCTCACCTGTAATGAAGGGGACAAACGATTCCTGGAGCAGGTAATTATATCGTTAGGATGGACTATCGATTGTGATAAATTGCTGAGGTAGCCAAGTCCGGACTACGGCGCCAGCCTTGAGAGCTGGTGGTGCTCCGCACCCCGGGAGTTCGAATCTCCCCCTCAGCGCCTTACTCGGGTTAATACACGATAACCGAACCCGAATCAAGGTTTGGATTTTCTTGCTTTATCTAGACTTTTCTTAACATCGTTGAGAGTTGCCTCGAGTCGCTCTTTCTCCTCCTCGAGCATTCTCAGCTCCTCCCGCTCATCAATCTGTGTCCTGCGATGCAGGCCCATCCCCGGAAGATCATTCATGCATCCTGGTTGGTCATATCCACTGCAGTATCCTGCCCTTCGGCCAGTCCTAGGTCCCTCGCCACGAGGACCTCTTCTGTCTCCGCCGGGCACCTCAGTCACCTCTTTTAGTGCTCTTCTTTACTGGACTTTTCTTTAGCTCACCGATTCGTTTGGAAACTTCCTCGAGATATTCGCGAAGCCATCGTTCTCTTTCCTCCAGCAGCGAAATCTCGCTCTCATCATCCAATTGGGCCACCCGACCGTAATATGGGTCATCAAAATCGCCGGGATAGGGTGGAAAATATTCCGGGTAATAAAAACGACCATGGCGGGGCCAGAAACATCTACTCCTGCCCATGCCCGGAACGCCCGTCTGATAATACACCCTTCTATGCCTCCATCCTCTTCCATATCCGCCAAACATCTTCCTTCCTCTCCTTTATGTATAATACTGCCTACTGCCGGAGAGCGTAATCGCCGCCTGCAATTTCTATCCTCCATCCATTTACTAGTGCCTGTGCGACCTTCTTGCGGGCAGAAACCAGATCCCTCCAGAGAGTTTTTCTGGATATTCCCATGCTGAATGCGGCCTCTTCCTGAGTCATATCTATGAGGTCAACCAAACGGATTGCCTCGAGCTCCTCCAAGTTAATGTTCACGATTCCTGTCGGACCGCCGACATCAGTTCTGGGCATATAGCAATCAGTAGCTGGTAGCTGGTCAATCCATCGTCTACCTCTTTGGCGACCGCGTCTCCCATGTGGCATAATAGTCAATTAATGCGCACATATATTTATAATTTTTGTCCAATTGTGGCACAAATATATATATTTTGTTAAAATTCGTGTTAGACGGAAATGATAGAATGTAATCACAATTGTCTCCAAATCTTGGAGTATAGTTCAGGTCGCACCCTGGGAATGAAAGCAGCTATCACCGCCATTTCCGTCAGCTCGGTTCTGTTGATCAGCTCTTTGGAAAGAAATCCAACAGATCCCATCCTATGTCCGATGGATCCGATACCCGTAAGTTTGAACATCGATTCATCGACGCTCATTCCATTTTTAACATCCTCGATCACCGCTGGAGGATACCAAAAACCGGGACCATGTCCCAAAGTTATCTTGCCCAATGAGTCGACAATCGCACAGTATTGAACATCGAAGAACCATTTCAAACGTTCGTTCCAAATAAGCCCTGCCTCGATTCCAATACCGAGATGTGCATTACCTATCGCATTTTTAGCACGATTGACTGCTCCCTCAATTACTTCATCCTCTTTTGGCTGGTGCGGGACCTCTGAATCGACATGAACACCGTTCACATCAATCAACCCATAAAGCGGCCTGAGTATCCTGCGGACAGCCTCGATCTTAATTGGGTTATCTGAGCCCACATTGACCTTCAATGGAACGAGCAGTCTCCCATCTGCGTCGATCTCCTTGTTGATTATCCTTGACGAACGTATCGGCTTGAAGTCCTCTGCCAGAACGGTCGGGACGACCTCGATTTCCAGGGGTGAAAGCCCTTTCCCCCTTCTCCGTTCGTTGAGCTCGTATGCGGTCTTATTGCTCTCCTCGGAGACTATCAGGAAGTCGAGTTCCTCCGATGTAATTGCAGGACCGAACCTGTCGTCAATTGATACGATCTCAAATGGCTTTCTAAAGGTCGAGAGGTATTTTTCAAGTATTCTCCGCCTCTCGGCGAAGGGCTTGACGATCTTCCTAGTTCCCAGAGCCATCCTATCAGATACAATCCCGACCAGGATTTCATCGGACACTTCGAACGCCCTCATCTTTTACAGTTCGCCGAGCCAGATGACGCGGGCGATAGCTTCAAAACGTCGTGAATCGTTGCCTTATCGGGATGCACTATGGGAACCTCTCGTCGAAAGAACGGTGATGGAGAGGGGGGAGTAGCGGTAGAGTATGGCACTGTGAAAGCGC
>DSAX01000138.1 GCA_011046235.1 Methanobacteriota archaeon
ATGAAACACATTTTAGTGCCGGGGTCGTCCTGTCTTTTTTGGTGGTCAATCAAGGAGATGGGTGACCCTCCCAGAGTAATTTACGGTCAACACAGGTAGAACCAGGTTATCGGCCTTTTTTTCCAGACAGATTCTCGGCGATTATTTTCTCGAAGGATCTCCTGATGGCCCTGCTCCTCATGGCGGCGGCCGGATGGTAGTTCGGAACGACGGTCAGGTGGATGCCGTTCAGCTCGACATCGAAGCGTTTCCCTGCGACCTCCCGTAGGGGACGCGAAGAGCCCGTCAAAGCGGTGAATGCCACCCCGCCGAGGGTCATCACGATCCTCGGCTCGATCGATGATAGCTCCTTGATGAGAAACGGCCTGCAAGCAGCAATCTCGTCTCGTTTGGGCTTCCTGTTACCGGGGGGCCGACAGCGGACGATGTTCGAGACGAAAACGCGGTCGCGGCGAACACTGTGCATCTCGAGAGACTGGTCGAGCAGCTTCCCGGCCCGACCGACGAACGGCTTTCCGGCCGCGTCCTCCTGCGCTCCGGGCGCCTCACCGATGATCGCGACCCGCGAGCCGCTCGGACCCTGCCCGTGAACGATCCTGTTCCTGCCCTCGGACAGCCTGCACCTCCTGCAGTTCGAAATCATTCCACTCACTGCGGATATCGGACGAGCTCCTTGGCCGTGAAGAGCGACCTCATCTCAAGACCTTTCTGCTCGAGCAGCTCTCTCGCACCCTCTTCCCTGTCCACGACCGTTATCACCCGCACGACCTCCGCCTGCTTTTCCCTGAGCAGCTCCGCGACTCTCAGGGCGGAGGCGCCGGTCGTCGCGACATCCTCCACGACCACGTACCTGTCCCCTTTCCGGACATCTCCCTCGAGCTTCTCCTGGGTGCCGTGCTCCTTCTTGTCCTTCCGGATGATCACGAACGAATTGCCGGTCTCGAGCGACACGGCGACCACGATCGGGACGGCCCCGAGCGCCATCCCCGCGATCTTCTCATCGCCGATATGTTTCGATATCTCCTTTGCGATCTCCCGCAGTATATCTGGGTCGGTATAGGCCTTTTTCACATTGACGTAGTAATTGCTCTTCCTGCCGGACGCGAGCACGAAATCGCCGTACTGCACCACTCCGGCCGACCTCATCACATCTCTCAGCATTTTCTCCTCCCGCCGCTACCAGGGCACATCTTTCTTGCCCAACTTATACCCTATGATGTTGACCGCACGGTGTATCAGGTACACGAGGACCAGGAAGAATATCAGGCCGACCCAGGCGTTGTCGTCGATCAGGTTGTCCGCGATCCAGCCGGAATCCAACACCAGCGCGAACAGGAGCGCCCCGGCCACGAAGTCGTACTGGTCGAGGAACGGCGCTTTCTGCCCCCGTTCCAGGCCGAGACGCCTCTTCACGAACGCGCCGAGTACGTCCCCGGACATGGATCCGACCGAGAGGGCGATGACGATGGCGAGCGCCGTTCCGGTCGGACCGAAGCCGAAATGGTCCTCGGAGAGGGGGTCCGAGACGGCTATCTCGATCGCCCCTACGAGTACGCCGATCAGCGCCCCTCCGATGAACCCGCGCCAGGTCTTTCCGTCACCCAGCAGCCTGTTTCCGCGCCAGCTTCTGCCGAAGTCCATTGGAGGCCCCCCGCCGAAAATAACGGCTGCGGAGTTGGGGACCAGCGCGGGGAGCATGAGCCAAATGGGCGTCAACAGGATCGCTATCAAATCCACGCCACGGAATCGACGATTCGCCTAAAAAGATTTCCAGGATATCTGGAGGATGACGATCCGGTCCCGGAACCGCCCCAGGATTCGCATTCTCCGGTCCGGGATCCGACGACCGGAGAGCGATAATATTATTGCTGGCACGCTCGGAATTGAAATTATCAAATGTTTCATATTTAAAAAATTATATGAACTACCTGTCGCCTAATATTCGAGGATCGGGGGGGAATATATGGAGAAAGTGACGTCGGACGTGAGCAAAGATGCAAGGTCCGCGATATGGGACCACTATTACAACGGTGAGGTAAACCCCTCCGATCCGAAGAAGAAGATCCGCAGGATCACCAAGAAGGAGATCATCGTCAGGACGCTGAAGAAGGCTCCGCAGGGGGAGACCATCTCGCTTCAGGAGCTGTCGGAGATGACCGGGCTCAGCCCGCATGATCTGTCCGGACACCTGACCCACCTCGTCAACGAGGGAAAGGTCGAGCGGAAGGGGAGAGGGCTCTTCGCCCCCGCAGAACCGGTCAGCGAGCAAGGCAACTCGCGCCAAAAGATCAGAAGCCTCGTCGAGGAGGCCGTCAAGAACAGGGGGAAGGGCGGGCAGATCGACGAGAAGATCGTTATCAAGGACAGGGACCACTCCGAGAACCGCAGGATGCTCCTCGACTACCTGAACGACATGCTGCTATCCTGCTCCGAGGTGGAAGTCAGCATCAAGTGCGTCAAGGACGGGGACAAGGGCACCGGCAAGATGTGCATAGAGCTCAGGGCTCAGTAGGGTCCGACCGGCCTCGAAGCTGACGAAATCGTCTTTCTTTCTCTCCGTATCTTCCTCCGTTGCACGGGTATTTTCGGCATTTCCCGGTCCGGCTCGAAGAACCTTCTCATCTCCGTCACCAGGTCCCTCGTCATATCGGCGCTTATGCTTCTCGAGAAATGGATCGCCCTCTTGTCCAATATGGCTGCGACGCCCCGGTCCTTCTCGCTCCTTATGAGCCGGCCGATCGCCTGGAGCATCTTCCGGGTCGTCGGTGCCTTGACCACGTACTCCCAACCCCTGCCGAACTTGATCTCGTAGTAGTGCTGCAGCGCCCTGGTCTTAGCGCTGGGCTTCGGATACGGTATTCCGGCCAGCACGACCACCTCCAGCTCGCTGTCCGGAAAGTCGATCCCCTCGGAAATCCTGCCTCCGGAGACCGCGAGCAGAAGGGCGGCATCCGGGCAGCTCTTGAAATCCGACACGAGCTCCATCAGCTCGTCCTGGGGCATCCCCTTTTCCTCGACGAAGCAGGACACGCCGATCTCTTTTAAAAGACCATCGTCTACGAACAACTTGAGCAGGTTGTGGGACGGAAAGAAGACCGCGGTATTCCTGTTAATCTCTCTCACGATGTCGCAGATGTACCCCTTCATCCTCGAGAGGTTCTTGCCGTCGCGCGAGAAGTCCTCGTACTTCGAGGTCACGTCGTCCGCGAAGAGCACCATCCGGTTCTTCTCGGGAAACGGGGACGGGAACGAGAGCAGCGGGGAATCGCCCGGAAGGCCGATGCTGTCCCGGTACTCCTCGAGCGGATCGAGCGTCCCGGACATGTGTATCGAGCCCGAGGTTTCGTGTATGCAGGTGCATGCCAGCGAGGAGTCGAGGCAGTAGGCTTCGAACGCCGGGCTTTCACCGCCTATCACGAGCTTCACATAATCCTCTTCCGAGACGGACATCCATACTGACAGGAACGACCCGACGGAATGGAGGTAGGACCTCGGAAGCTTGCCCTCCTTCTTCCGCCTCTCCTTCACGATGTCGCCCAGGTTGACGACCTCGCCCGCGAGCCTGATGATGCCCTTCGAGGTCAGCTTCAGCCGATCCATCAGCAACTCCTCGAGCATGTCGGAGGGGATCAGCCCGTCTTCGTCTATGACGAACTCCTCGACGGCGTCCGCGAGTATCTCCTCCATCAGCCTCAGGAAATCCAGGGCGCTGGTGCCCTCCGAGACCTCCGGATCCCTCAGCTCGGCCGCCTCCCGGGAGGCGAGCCTGAGCGTGCCGAGGGACAGGGACGCGGACCTCAGCTCCTTCGAATAGCCCGGAAGGTTGTGCGCCTCGTCCACCACGAGGAGGATGTTGTCGATGTCGCAGGCCATCCAATCGAGTAGGGTGTTCCGGATGAACGGGCTGAAGAAGTAGATGTACGGCGCGGTCACGACCTTCGCCGATTGTATCAGGATCTTGTTGAGCTCGTAGGGGCAGACGCCCCTGTCGACGCAGTGCTCCACGAACTCCTCGGCGGTGGGCAGATTCTCCCTCGCCCACTTCAGTATGCCGGAGAAGTCCCCGGATATGAGCGAGTGGTAGTATCTGCACCCTCCCGGGTCCCCGTTGATGACCTTCGCCTTTTTCAGGCCGCAGAGCCTCGACAGCTCATCATGGTTCCCGGACTTCAGCGACTCGTCGGTCTCCACGAAGGGGCACATGTGCCTCCTGCCCTGAACGGCGATCCCGAACACGGGCAGTCGCTCCGATATGGCCCGGAGCTCGCTCATGACCTGCTTCTGCTGCGAGTTCGTCCGTGTCAGATAGAGGAGCTTCCCGTCCTCTCTCAGCTGTCCTATGCATGCGGCGAGCGTGCAGATGGTCTTTCCCGTCCCCGTGCCCGACTGCATCACGCAATGTCGGTGCTGTGACAGATGTCCGCGGAGGGTCTGCACGATCTCGGGCTGCCCGGTCCTTGGCTCATAGGGGAAAAGTGGATCCATGCGACCGGTGATTGAAACGGGCTGTCTTTTAAGTTGTCGAGGAGTACAATGAAAATGCGCGGACAACGCGCATGCTCATTTTACCGGATCGTTCGAAAATCTCGGAACAAGGGGTTTCAGTCTACTCCCGGCTCCAGATCTCATTGGGCATCTGATCGTATACATCGGATCCGTCGCCCAACTTCGAGTCGCTCTTTGCCAGACCATTGAGCAGGTTCAGGATACGGTCCTTCCGGAAAATCCAGTAGTGGATCCTCCACTCGCGCCCGTCGTAGAGGGTAGTCTCCTCCCGCTCGGTCGTGAGAATGCCTGCGTCCTCGAGCATGTAGAATGCGTCCCTGTCCTCCGGCTCCAGGACGTTGTCGATGATCCTCTCGCTGTAGCCGAAGAAGTTCATCACGTGCTGGGCCATCGTACGGGCTTCGTCCTCTGGCATGCCGTCGCGGTCGATGCTGTTCCTTATTGCATGCGTTAGATGTTCAACGGTAAGTGTCGATAGCCCTACCGGTGTCTCATCTTTTTTGACCTTCGTCAAAACATTCATAAAAGATCTACCTCACAATGGTAAATTACGGGATTATCCAAGAGCGAATACCTCTTTATGAAATGTATTTAGAAACTGTTTTTAGTTTCAGCGTATATTTATACTCTCGCTATTATCGATTATATAATTTTCCCCTCCACAGGAAATAATGGTTCGATATTCGGAGGATGTCCCGTGATCGTGTTATTATGTGACGTTACCGTCTATTTATCGGGCTACCAGCACCTCATCCGAATAAAGATATCTTGCCCCGCTCGCAAAATGACGGGGCAATCCCATCTAAGTGTTCCCAGAGATATCTCGCATCTATGAGGGCTTGTTTTTCCGCTCACCAGCCGCCCCAGAAGCCAACCAGTGCCACCAAGAGCGCTGCGCCCAGTATGAATCCGAAGCGTACTAACTTGTCGATATCCACTCTGACAATGGCTGCCAGAAACAGTACTGCGCAGACGAGGAAGTTACCGAATCCTTTCATGATCAGGCCGAGGTCGTAGGTTGTCTGACTGTCTCCGGCACCTGCGATCATCGATCCTATCATCATCAGGAACAGTCCGAGGATTACGCCGATCGCGAGCAGGAAATCGGACGCCAGCGGTCGCAAATAATCCACTGGGGGCCGGTGTTCAACATACGGCTGCTGATATTGCTGGGGAGGAATTCCCGGTTGAGCCATTCAATTCACCGCCAGTTAATAAATTTAATAGATATATATAACTTCCCAGTATAATTGGCTCCTACGCCCGTCGAACTGTGCGGTCTAGCCTTTTCTAGCTTTTTGGCGAAAAAGGGGATGCCATGGACTAATGC
>DSAX01000007.1 GCA_011046235.1 Methanobacteriota archaeon
ATAACGACTCGACTTCGTCCAACTCCTCCTTTTTCTTCTTTCTCTTGAATCCCATGAACTTCTTGGATAGGTCGCAAATCTCCTCCCTCTTCTTCTCGACCGGGAGGTTGTCGTACCATTTCTGGGCTTCCCTATCGAAGAGCTTTCTCTTTTTCCTCACCTCTCCCGGCTCGAGGAAGAACACGCTGCCGTCCTCGATCTTCCCGGGCGGGGTCAAGATCAGCTGCATTATCGCCTTCGCCGTCACGCTCTTGCCGCATCCGGTCTCCCCGACCAAGCCGAACGTCTCCCCCTTGTTGATGATCAGATCGACGCCGTCGATCGCCCTGACTATGCCGTTGTACGTGTAGAAGTTGATGACGAGGTTTTCGATTTCGACCAGGATGTCTTGCTTATTCATCGGATTAACGCCTCATTTTTGGGTCGAGGATATCTCTCATTCCATCGCCCAGCAGGTTGAACCCGAGGACAAACAGGCTGATGACGAGTCCGGGGAAGAACACCATCCACCATTTGCCGGCCACCATCCAATCAGCCCCCTCTTGGACCATCGCCCCCCACTCGGCGGTCCCCGGCTCGGCGCCCAGCCCGAGATAGCTCAGAGCGGCCAGCACCAGCACGACCGTTCCCATGTCCATGGTGGCCTGGACGATGCTCGGCGCCCAGGAGTTCGGCAATATATGCCTGAACATGATCCGAAGCTCTCCGGATCCCGCGGCACGCGCGGCATCGACATAGGCGTTCTCCCTCACGGCCAGCACCTGCCCTCGAATTATTCGCGTATAACCAGACCAAAAGACCACGATCATCGCCTTAAGAGACGAGTCGAGTCCTCTGCCGAGCACGGCCGCTATCGCGATGACGAGAATCAGGAACGGGATTGAAAGGAACACATCTGTGATTCTCATGATCAATTCGTCAATCACTCCGCCGCGGTATCCCGCAATAAGCCCCAGTATCGTACCGATCAGCACCGAAATGCCGACCACCACGATCGCGAAGACCATGGATAGCCTGGCACCCCAGATGATCCCGTAGTAAATGTCGTACCCATAGGGGCCGGAGCCCAGAGGAAAGCCCTCGCTTCCGGGAGGTTCCGGGAACGGATGTGTGGCATCGAACGGTATGACGTACGGATCGACACCTCTCGCCGGGGCAAAGAGCGATGGGAACAGCGCCAAAATCAGGAAGAATATCAGCAGCACCAACCCAGCTATGGACGAGGCGCTCTTGGATAGCAGGTGGAGAGAGAATCGCAGCTCTCTGATCCTCGGGGCCAAGGCCATTTTCAGTCTGCCCCTCAAAGTCAATGGCAATTCCGTGATATCCGCAGACATGTCGATGATTCACCTTTTTATTTCTTCCCTATTCCTTCGCTTCTTGTCACCTAAATTGAGCGATTGTCAATCGTCATCGTTTTTCCTTCGTCAGTCAAGCCTGACACGCGGATCCAGATACGCGTAGATCACGTCCACGACCAGATTTGCCAGAACGTATATGATCGCAACCAACAATGTAAAGCCCATAATCCCTCCCGTATCCAGATTCTGTGCCGCTTTGATGGACCACTGACCCAATCCTGGCCAGTTGAAGACCGTTTCCGTTACCACGGCCCCGCCTAGCAGTCCTCCGAATGATAGACCGATCACGGTCGTGGTCGGTATCATCGCGTTTCTTCGCGCGTGTTTCCTTATCACGACCCTCTCGGGCAGGCCCTTTGCCCGCGCGCTCACCACATACTCCGCTCCCAGAACATCCAGCATGCTAGCTCTCATTATCCTGATGATAATCGCGGTGGAGGCGAATGCCAAAGTTATCGATGGCAATATCAGATGCATCAGAACGTTCCAGAACAACCTCGGATTCCCGTTCAATATCGAATCGATGAGGTAGAAGTTCGTGTAGAACGTGATATCGTCGTCCACAAAATCGGGCTTGCTATAGCGCCCAGCCGGCATCATGTCATGTATGTTGAACTGATAATAGAATACATAGAGCAACATCAAACCCAGCCAAAAAACCGGTATGGATACGCCGATCAGTGCCAAGATGCGGGTGGATTGATCGACGGGCGAATTCGCCCTGACAGCCGATATGGTGCCCAGGGATATCCCGAAAACGATCGAGAAGAACATCGCGATGAGGGTCAGTTCGAAAGTCGCCGGAAACTTCTTCGCGATCGCCTCGGTTACCGGTAGACCGCCCGCTTCGGTGCTGTAACCCAGATCTCCGTGGAGCACATTGCTCAGCCAGTAGAAATACCGGATATATGGTGGCTCGTCCAGATGGTACTTCTCGATTATCAGCTGCCTCTGCTCGGGAGTGGTGTGCTCCGGGTTCTGCAGATAGGGCGTGACCGGGTCCCCGGCGGAGTTGATGATGAAAAACGTCAATATCGAAACGCCGATGAGGACTGGAATCAGCAGCAGAAGACGTCTGATTATGTAGGTCAATATCTGCAGGCTACCTCACCTAGCTATTCTGAAGGATTATGACCGCTATTATACTTTCTCTTTTAAAGAAAATCGATGTGGCATCTAATAATTATATTTTTTAAATTAAAATGCTTCCGAATATAATCCGCCATGAATTACAGCGTAATAAAAGATATGTAGAATAGGTTTGGGAAAGGGTTTTGCATCCCTGCTATCCAACCGGTCCGATCATCCTTTGGATAGTGCAGGATAGTACAGGTTGGAGTACATCGGGTTGTAGTAGTAGCCGCTGATCCACGATCTCTCGATGTGGAAGTTCTGAGCCTGGTAGAACCAGATGTACGGTGCGTCCTCGTAGCACAGCATCGATATCTCCGAGTACAGGTCGTACCTGAGGTCCAGATCCAGCTCGGCCGCGGCCTGTCTGGCCAGTGTGTCTATCGAGGCATTCTCGTACCCGGTATACGCACCCGGGAATACACCGTATGTGCTGTCCAGGAACGGCGTGACGTAATCGTCCGGGTCGGCGTAGTCCGGCCCCCAGCCCAGCCAGAACATCGGGAATGGAGATGGCGTCTGCTGCAGTGCGTTGAGGTATGACGGCCAATCCAGCGCGAATATCCTGGCCTCGAAGCCTCCTGGAGCTCCCAGTGACTCGAGCGCCTGCTTCATGAACTGGCATGCGGTCTCTCTGTACTCGTTGCCAGCGTTGTAGATCAGCGCTATCGTGAACCCGTCATCCCACCAGGAGTTTCCGGTACCCTCGTTGATCGCCGCCTTGAAGTACTCCTCCGCTGCCGTCAGGTTGTATTCGTAGTACGGTATGCTCTCGTTGAACCCGAACATACCCTGCGGTATCGGGCCGTTTGCCGCTAGACCGTTTCCTTTTCTCACGCTCTCGATGTACAGCGTGTAGTTTATCAGGTGGACGAACGCCTGCCTGACATTCTTGTCCTGGAAGAAGTCCGAAGGTACAGTGCTGCCGTACTGGCTTGCAGCCGCGGTTGCATTTATTTCCATGTTGAATCCGGCAAACATCATATCGAACGATGCGTGTCCCTTCGATATCCTGTAATCCGCACTCTGGAACAGCGATTCGTACTTGATGTCGAGGTCTATGCCATCAGCGTCTCCGGCCTGAAGCATCAGCATCCTCGTGTTCGGATCGGTCGCCAATAGGATGAAGACGTTCTTGATCGACGGCGCAGGACCCCAATAGTCATCGTTTCTCGTCAGCTGAATGCCTGAGCCGATATCCCACTCAACGAGCTTGTACGGTCCTGAGCCGCATGTGTGCTGGTCCATCCAATCGTTGTGGACACCGTCCTCCACGCCGCCGTTGGCTTCCACATAGTCCATGCTGACTACGCTTCCGATCGTGTATGCCATGATCTGCAGGAATCCCGGATACGGATGCGTGAGGCGTATTGTGATCGTGTCACTGTCTACCTGGTCAATCGATGCCTCAGACACCGCTCTGACATCCTCGTCGTCGATCACATGATCAGGGTCAGAGGGCAGGGCGTCGATGAGCCATGAGGCATTGTATGAATCCGCGATCCATGTCCCAACCGTTTCCCCGATGTAGTAGGATATGTAGTCCGTCATGACCTGCTCCAGCATCCAAGACGGTCCGGCTGGATCGTGGATCCTCAGAACCCTCTCGATAGAATATTCGACATCCGCGGCGTCCATCGCCGTGCCGTCGTGGAATGTCACGCCCGATCTCAGGTTGAATGTGTAGTTGAGCCCGTCCTCCGAGATGAGTCCGTTCGCAATGCTCGGCACTTCAGTCGCGAGCATTGGCACCAGGTCCTCCGCGCTATCGCCGTCATACCAGATGAGCGTCTCGTAGACGTTCTGCAGCACCTCTCCGCCGGCAGTCTCGTAATTAACTGCTGGGTCGAGATACTGAGGCTCGCCGATCGTCACATAGATGTAGGTGTTGGGATTCTTGACATCGCCGACGGATGCGGCTTCCGGACTCAGTACATGGATGGTCCTCATCACGGTAGTGGACTCTCCGTTGGTGCTGGTCACGGTCAATGCCGCTGCGTAATGCCCGCTAGCAGTATACTGGTGGGTATCTGTCATCTCCTCGGCGGGCGTGATGTCCACCGGGTCGCTTCCGTCACCGTAGTCGAGCACGATGTCCGTCAGGTACTCCCAGGACATGTTCCATTGGTCGCCGGTTCCATTGTATGACTCGTTGTATTCTATCCCGTAGCAACCGGTCATATCAAAAGTCACTGTGTCGTTAATCTCGATGATGTCCAAGTCCGCGCTGAGGAAAGCGAACGGTGCGGTATCGTTTGTCAGCTCCTCAAGTTCTCCGGGATCGTACAGCTTGACGATGACCCTTATCATGGAATCTTCGTTGTCAGCGGTTGCGCCGTCGTCGTCAGTAACGAGGTGGTATACCCAATACCAACCGCCATAATCGTAAGTGTGAGTGGCGTTCCTGGCGGCCGCCGCATCTCCTGAAAGGTTAGTTCCATCGCCGAAAAACCATTCATAGAGCTCGATCTCCCCATCGCTATCGGCCGCTAATGAAGTGAAAGAAACACTTTCACCGATTTCGATCGTCGTTCCGGTCGTAGCCTCTGCTCCGTCTGTTGGAGGTTCGTTCTCATCCTCTCCGCCTCCGAAAAGTCCGAGGCCCCATGCACCGGCAATAGCAGCTATTACGATGATAGCTACAATAATTATTGCCCACATTTTCCCTTTCGAAGGTCCTCCCTTCTTGACATCTTTCGGAAGCTCCTCTGGAAGGGTTTCTTCTGGCAACTCTTCATCTTCGACTGGTTCCATTGTGATTTACCTCCCCTTGTCGTCTCTCATTCCGTTCAATCCACCCCCAAAAAGGGTGGATTCATTGGCCAACAACTACCTTATATAATATATTTACCTTGCGCAAAAAAACCATTTTTTCGTGTAGAAATCGTCATCTGGAGGCCATGAGATCGAGCAGTTTAAAAAAGGTGCCAGGAACATTCCGTTCAACCTTCGTTCCCGGGAGCTTCGTACCTGCTGCACCTCCCTCTGTCAACCCCGTCCGGTACCACCTTCCTCAGGTACGCGAATCCGAATACCGCGGGCACGCTGGCGACCGCCACTATTATCCACAGCAGGGAGCGCATCTCGAGCACATCGAGCAGCGTGAGCCCCAGCAGCATCCCTATCCCCTCCCCGATGCCCATCACGAGCCCGGTGAACCCCATGTATGTGCCCCGCATCTTCTCGGCTGACAGGTCGGCGACGAGAGCGAACATCACGGCGGATAAGAACAGCTCCCCGAAGGTGAGTATCGCGACCGCGAC
>DSAX01000140.1 GCA_011046235.1 Methanobacteriota archaeon
CCTTAAAACGGTATAGACAACACTCCAGTGGAAATAATGGTCTCCTTCATCTCCTTTCATTCATTCTCAATAAAAATTTATAAATAATCCGAAGGCTATCATGCTTCCGTCAGACAGGCGTAAGTCAATAGATGGCGAATAGGCGTACAAATGGAAGGAAGTTGAGGCGAGGGTATGAACGAGGATACGGAGAAGATAACTGTCCGGCTACCGAAGAGATACCTGCGGATGCTGGATTTCCTCGTGTCAATCGATGACTTCCCGTCGAGGTCGGAGGCGATAAGGGAAGCCATCAGAGACATGATCTATGACCGTACCGAGTTCGTCATGGATAAGCTCAGAAAGATCGAAAAGGCAGAGGAAGCCCTTGCCGCGATGGAGTCCTTCCAAGATCAGTATCTGAAGAGATAGATCGGGATCTAATCAGTGGGGATGGGATGCACTCTAACAGCCCTGGTCTAGAATCACGATGACCTCCCCCCATTTTTTTTCAGGGGGATTAAACAGTCAGTATGGCCGATGGCTCTCAGCCGATGTAACCGAGGTCCTCTTTCTTCGGTTCGGGGAAAGACTCGGATTCCTTGAGCTTTGAGGTCAGCTGGTCTATCTGTTTTGCCTTGTCCTCGAGCTCAGTGAAGTCTATCTTGACCTTGAGGACGGTAGCAAGTACCTCGAGTACGGCCTGCGCCGCCTTCGGATCGACGAAGTAGCCGGAGGTCTCCCCCATCAGGCATACGCATCCCATTCCCTCGAGCATTCCCAGGCCCAGAAGAAGCCCGCTCGCTCCAACTATCCCGCTGCCGGGCTCACCGCTCGAAAATGTGACGCCGACATTCTTCATCTCCTCTACCAGTTCGGCATTGGTCGCAGCCCCGAGCACCCTGGGGTGTTCTATCATCCTCCCGAGACCGTATCCCCCGAGCGTGAAGATCCTCTTAACGCCCAGATCCTTGGCTATTTTGATAATGAAGTCCGAAATGGCGTATTGGCCGTCAGGGGTCAATCCCTGGTAATCGCCCGCCAAGATAACGATATCGTCCGAGCCTTCCTGCTTGAGATAGTACAGCTCATTGTTCACGAGCTTGATGGTCCCGTCGTCGTTGACCAGTACCTGTGGCGGAAAATGGCTCGAATATATCTCGGCGAACTTCACCGCTCTCAGGTGATCGATCATATGCTCCGCTGCCAGCTTCCCGACGTTACCGACACCTGGGAGCCCCTCGATCAGAACGGGGTCATTGAGCTTCGGTTTCTCTAAGTAGCGTATGATAATCTCTTCCATTTGCAATCACACTCTATCAGGTCTCATTGCCCTTCTATATTTACCGAGCCTATCCTCGGGAGAGTATCTTGCGGGCATCGGCATGACGGTGGGCAAGTCGCATTTCGGACATCTTTCTGACAGTGTATAGGCTCCGCAGGCACCGCATCTCCTCAACGAGGTCTTCATTTCAATCCCTTATCAGTTTTGCGGTTCCCCCGCACTGATTCATGTCGTTGTTTATGCTGTCGAAAGTCTTCTTGAGCTCCTCTTCGGCTATCTTGTAATCTGCCGCGGATACCTCGATCCGATATTTCGGAGCTCCCATATAGCGTATAGAAATATTCGCCCTGCCGGAATCCGAATAATTGATCAGGGCGTCCCTGATCATAGAAATCCCAGTCGCTGCGGGGCAGGTGATCTCGAGGGTGGCGATGATCTCCACCTTTGGCGGCTGTATGTTCTCCTGCGCCACTTCTATCAGCGAAGCTATCCATTTTCTCTTCCCGGCCTCCTTCTTGAACGCCTTCGGGTCGAGTGCCGCCTGTTCCAGAACCGCGAACATGCCGCCGTATGATTCGATAATCTCGGATAGGCCGTCCTCCATAAGCTGTTCCGGCGGCTTCTTCAGCTTCTCGGCGACTATCTCGATGAGCTTCTCCGCCTTCTTCTCGTTTTTCCACAGCTGGATCTTCTCTCTCTTCTGGTGCTCGTTGACCTGCTTCAGGGACAGGTCGATGTGGCCCTTCTGAGAATCGACGGCCAGAACCTTGCAGACGACCTTCTGTCCTTCCCGGACGTAGTCGCGTATGTACTTGACCCATCCAGTCGCCACATCCCTGACGTGGATGAACCCCTCCTTTCCCTCGTACTCATCCAGGTCTGCGAACGCGCCGTAATTCTTCACGCTCTTGACCGTACAGACTACGAGTTCTCCATCCTCGGGATATTCCAACACTCGGTGCATCAGGCAATTTCTCCGACGACCGTTCCTTGAACGAGTCCTTTCCCACCCGTGGGCTTGACCAGGGTAGCGCCGCATACGTTGCAGCTCACCTCGATCGCTGGGGTTTGGAAGGTTACCTGCTCGTTGCCGCAGTCCTGGCACCTTATCTTGATGAAAACGCTCTTGACACTATCCAGAGATTCCGACACCCTCATGCCTCCACAAGCTCGAACTTCTTTGACCTGAAGCAGGTCCTCTGGTGCGCCTTCTTGCAGACCGTGCATCGGTATCGAAGCGGGATCTTCGTGGTCGGCTTCTGTCTGCCTTCATATTTCGGTCTCGGGAACCCGCCGTAACCCGCGGTTACGCGTCTGAATCTCCTCTGTCCTGCCTTGAGCTCGCTTCTCGGTCTTGTCTTGACCCTCTCGACCTCGTGGGCCGTGTGCTTCTTGCACTTCGGACAGTACTGTTTCACTACCCTGGGCATCTTCATCTTAGATCAACGTCCTCGAATGGGCAGGGGCACCAATGCATCGCCTATATTAAAGCATTGCCGATTCCAATATATGCTCTGGATGGCGCCTCCGGAGCGACCGATTGCTCTCCCGATTCGCGAGTTCGCTGATTTCTATATCTTATTTTTATATATTTTAATATAGTGAATGACCATTATAATTTACTCTTTCTACTGATAGATACGATAAATATAAAAAGGAGAGATTACATTTAAACAATTCCCCACGGGAGGATGTCACAGGTGGATACAATGGCTAAGTGCTCATCTGTGCTGCCAGGTCGGGATTGAGAAACCCTCTTTTCCGGTGGCTCCCGGGGTAAATGAAAACCAAAGAATATTAGCCCAATAATAATTAATAAAGGTGTTAACCGTGACTTCGAGGGGCCTAACAAAATCGGATGAGTCTCTTGTGCAGCTTCTGGTCAATGCGGGACTCAAGAAGAACATCGCAAAGACGCTTGTTTACCTTAAGAAGAAGGAAGAGACAACTTCGGTAGAGATCGAGAGCGCTACGAGTCTCCGACAGCCCGAAGTCTCTATCGCTATGCAGGAGCTGAGGAGACGCAAGTGGATTATCAAGAGAGACATCAAGAAGCAGGGAAAGGGTAGGCCTGTTCATGCATATCGCCTGTCTGTCCCCTTCGAGGAGATCATTACCACCATCGAGAACGATCTCCGCAAGAGGATCGAGAAGATCGAGTGGGAGATCGGGCAGCTCAAGGAACTCTCGGATTGAATAATGTCGGGACCATCCAGTGCATCGAACTCATCATTCAGATTTACTCATTGACCTCGTGCTTCCGTCTTCCATGCCGATGATTGCCTCATCGGCAATTCCTATGAATAGCCCGGTCTCGACGACCCCGGCTATCGATTTTATCTTGAATTCCAGGTCTGACGGGTTTTTGATTTCCGCGAATTTGCAGTCGATGACGTAGTTTCCGTTGTCGGTAACGAAGGGTTTGCCCCCATCCGATCTCAATATCGGCGTGCATCCGAGCTTCGATAATCTCGCGGCAAAATGGCCCGGCGCGAAACGAGTTATCTCGACCGGGAGTGGTGCTTTCGTTCCGAGCCTCTCGACCAGCTTGGTGCGATCCGCGATGATCAGCTCCACCCTGCTCGCCTCCGCAACGATCTTCTCCCGCAGGAGAGCGCCGCCCAATCCCTTTATCAGATTGAGCGCGGGATCGATTTCATCTGCGCCGTCTATCGTCAGGTCCAATTCGCCGTGCTCATCGAGGGAGGATATTTCGATACCCGCCTGGAGAGCGGTCTTCTCCGACATGATAGATGTGGGAATGCCGATGATCTCGATCGACTCATCTCGCATCCTCCTCCCGATCTCCTCAATGGCCAATTCCGCCGTGGTCCCGCTCCCGAGACCTATGACCTGGCCGTCCTTCACACGCCTGGCTGCTTCAGATGCAGCTGCAAACTTTCCTGTCATCGTCTCCACCAGTATCAGTCGAGATTCTTTCTTATCATCGCGACGAGTCGCCTGAGAATGAAATCGTCAATCCTGCTCCCCAGCTCTGGTGACGCCTTCCTGGGGTCGCCCATGATTCCAGACGGGAACAGCCGCTCGGGATCGGGAAGTATCATATGCTCGGGGCTTTTCGGTTTCGTGGCCTGCCTGCCTTTCCTCGAAATATCCGGCCTGATGTTCAGCATACGCGAGGTCTCCGCCATTCCGGCATGGCCATCCCATTCGGGTATCTTCGCTTCCTTGAAATCGGGGACGAGATCATAATCCGAAAGGACCATGATCTTCAGGTCCCTGTTCTGCCGCACCGCCTCCTGGGCGGCCAGCTTGAGCGCGACCATGTGATTGCCTCCTGCGTGTCCCGAGATGATGAGCATCCTTCTGCCTTTGTGGCGCAATACCTCTGAGATGATGTCCGTCGCGATTGACTTGAGCGTGTCGAAGCTCAGCGAAATGGTCCCCGGAAAATTGTAGGTGCTGCGGCACTCGCCGTACGGTACGGTCGGCAGGACGATGGCGTTGAGTCGGTCGGCCAGTCGATCGACCACATACTCCACCTCGAAGGTATCGGTTCCCAGAGGCAGGTGGCTTCCATGCTCCTCCATCGCACCGATCGGGAGTATAACGATCGGGTTCTCTTTCATGGCAGATCTAAACTCGTCCTTGGACATCTCTTTGGCGTGCTTCCTCGGCAAAGGTTCAATCTCCTTTATTCCTGTGTTTCGAGACTTCGTCCATATCGATCATGGTGGTTCCACATACAGGGCATTTCCTCTCCTCGAGCGATTTATTGCCGAACACCTCCCTGAGGATCTTCGAGCGCTCCTCCATCTCGTCCTTCGGTATGGACCGGTCGCATTTCGGGCAGTATATGCAATTCTCCATATCGACACCTAATCTGACAAGGAGCTATAAAACAAAACTGATTGATCGACCAGTTAAGCTTTTGATGGGAGTTGCCCTATCATAACGGGATATGAGCCGCGCCGCCGTGCTTTTCTCCGGGGGAAAGGACTCAGTTTATGCAACGTATATCGCACAACAGCAGTGCATGGACATAGAGACCGCATTGACCATCATACCCAGTGATACAGACTCGCACATGTTCCATGTGCCGAATATCCGATTCGCCTCCGTGATTTCCAGCGCTATGGGATTGCCCAGCGTCACTATCGAAGTCGGGGGGCACAGGGAAGAGATCGACGTACTCGGCGACGCGATCGACCTGCTCCGAGTCGATACTGTCGTAACGGGTGCGATCGCCTCGGATTACCAAGCAACAAGGATCGACCGGCTCTGCCACGACGATCGGGTCAGGGTGTATTCGCCGCTTTGGCACAAGGATCAGGAGATGCTCCTCCGTGAAATGATATGCGCGGGGTTCCGGATCGTTGTAGTAGGCGTGTTCGCAGAGGGCCTGGGCCAAGTCTGGCTTGGCAGGGAGCTGGACCTGGATGCCCTTGAGGCGCTCATCCGAATCTCCGAGAAGCGAAAGATACATATCGGGGGCGAGGGGGGCGAGATCGAGACGATTGTGCTCGAC
>DSAX01000135.1 GCA_011046235.1 Methanobacteriota archaeon
GTTTTTATGAATTATCTCCGTCTTGGATATTCCGCCATAAAAAATATGCTGGTTAAGTAATAAAGGGTGATTTCTCATGAGCTATTCCCGCTTGCTATTCAGAGTGTGTATATTATCCGAATATGGCACAAATCGATATATACATGAACGATATAGTGTTCTTCCGCAAGAGGAGGTCTTGCTAATATGGCATTGTTACCTGAAGTCAAAAAAGACCATGGCACGCTCAAGAACTTTGTAAATGGTGAATGGGTGAAGCCAACAACGGAGAAATATATTGATGTTGAGAACCCCGCAACGACCGCGAAAATTGCGAAAATGCCGGTTTCTAACAAGGAAGACACGATCAAGGCCATCGAGGCAGCGAATGATGCTTGGCTGTCCTGGCGTGAGACCCCGCCTGTGACTCGCGCAAGGTACATGTTCAGGATAAAGAACGCCCTTGAGGATCGATTTGAGGAGATCGCCAGAATAATGGTTCAGGAGCAGGGGAAGTCGATCGACGAGGCTAGAGGAGAGACAAGGAGATCAATCGAGAACATAGAGGTAGCCGCCGGTATCACATCCCTTATGATGGGATACAACCTGGAGGACGGAGCTGCCTCAAACATAGATGAAGAGGCGATCATTACTCCCCTGGGTACTTTCGGCTGCATCGCACCATTCAACTTCCCGGCGATGATCCCGTACTGGTTCTGGCCTTATGCGGTAGCTACAGGCAACACCTACATTATCAAACCTTCAAAGCAGGTGCCGATAACCCAGAACTACATGATGGAAACCATCCAGGAGATACTGCCACCCGGGGTGCTGAACGTAGTCAACGGAAGCCATGAAGTCGCGGACACGTTAATGGAGCACCCAGGTGTAAAGGGAGTGTCCTTCGTGGGATCGACCCCCGTAGCGAGATACATCTACAAGCACTCCGCCGAGAACCAGAAGAGGGTCCAGGCACAGGGCGGAGCGAAGAACTCCCTGGTAGTCATGGAGGACGCGGTAATGAACAGAACCGTTGCGAATATGCTTGCTTCGTTCTTCGGCTGTGCGGGTCAGAGATGCCTCGCAGGTGCGAATATGGTGCCGGTTGGGGACAAGGCCTACGACGCGGTTGTCGACAAGTTCATCGAAGGTGCCAAGAAAATCAAGGTCGGATATGGTCTTGATGAGTCAGTCAACATGGGACCAGTCGTTTCCGGAGACGCGAAGAAGAAGATCCTCGGATACATCCAGAAGGGAATTGACGAGGGTGCTAAGCTTGTCCTCGATGGAAGAGGCATCAAGGTCCCCGGATACGAGAAGGGATACTTCATCGGTCCGACTATCTTTGAGGATGTCACCCCGGATATGACCATCGCCAAGGAGGAGATCTTTGGTCCGGTTGTCTCAGTCATAAGGATGGAAACGCTGGATGATGTTATTGAGATGATCAACGCCAGCAATTTCGGCAACGCCGCATCCATCTACACGCAGAACGGCAGATGGGCCAGGGACTTCAGATACCAGGTTCAGGCTGGAAATATCGGGATAAACATCGGTATCGTCGCTGCAATGGCGTACTTCCCGTTCGCTGGGTACAAGGACTCCTTCTGCGGAGACCTCCACGGACAGGGACAGGACGCAATAAAATTCTTCACAGACAGGAAGGTTGTCATTACTAGGTGGTTCTGATGACATATTCGTATGACGAGGTAGCTCTTGAATGCGAATTCGCACAGTGCAGGACATTCGGGTCAGTGATTCGTTATGCACTGGATCTTGAGATGACAGCTGCCGCGTTCTACGACGACGCCAAGAACAAAGGTCTGGTAAAGGATGCAGTTGCGGATCTCTTCGAAAAGCTCGCTACGGAGCACAAGAAAAGAAAAGATCTTCTCGAGCATACACGAAGGGAGAAGCTTAACGAAATGATCCTTGAGCCAATCGACAACATCGACAGCGCCATGTTCAAACCCGAGCTGAAGAAGCTCTCTGAGCTGGATGCGAAGGGAGCCATAGCCCAGGCATTGGAGCTTGAGGATAAGTCCAACCAATTCTACGCAGAGGCTTCAAAAGAGGCAAAGAGCCTTCTCGCAGAGGCTGCCAGAATTCTTGTGAAGATGGGGAAGGAAAACTCCGAAAACGCCTCCAAGCTCAAGGCGTTGCAATAGAGCGAAACAGAATCAACAAGTCCGGAAGACTCCTGTCTTCCGGCCAGTTTTTACTTTTATATATTTCAATTAAATGCGATTATGGCAATCTCTTCAACTCTCCCCGGACGTATGATTCCACCGAGTTCGACACGGTTCCAGAAGCTCGGTCGAATACCTCAATACCCTCATTCAGGAACCTATGAAGGAAGCTCGGGGAAATTTTAGACACGATCAGAACCGAAGCCTTTTTTGAAATCGCATCGACTGGATCTACACACGCAACGCCGGAGCAGTTATACCTCATAGAGAAAAACGAAATTCCGCTGCTGCCGTTTCCTTCCTCCGAAATTTCGATATAGTTATAGACATCCGAATCCTCGAAGTTGACACTGACAGGTGAGGACATGCCGCCAGGCATATCGCTAGGAACGCAGATGATTTTGGTGCTCATTCCAACTCCTTATTGTGCAAAGGGCAGTATAAACGCTGTGCAGACACATTTAAGAAAAAGCATTTTTATCGGTGAAACATACAGCGAGATGATGAGCATTAGGGAATTAGATGTTCTCCTCGAGGAAATCGAAATCGACAATGTCCGAATTAGAAACCGCTTCGTGCGATCGGCAACGCACGAATGGCTTGCAGCTGAGGATGGAACTATCTCACATGAGATAATGGGCATCTACGAGCGACTTGCGGAGAACCACATCGGTCTAATCATTTCCGGTTATTCTCATGTCACAAAATGCGGCAAGAGCTCGCGCGCTCAACAGGGAATTTGGGATGACATAATGATTTCTGGGTATTATCAAGTTGCAGAGACTGTAAGAAGATTCGAATCGGCGTTTTTCATCCAAATCGCCCATGGCGGCAGGCACGGATTAATAACTGAAGATTGTCCGCAGAGTATGGCTCCGTCATCGGTTCCATTGCCCGGCAGCAACGCAATGCCAAAGGAGATGTCGAGCGGGGAGATCGACTCGGTCATAGATGATTTCGCAAGGGCAACGGAGAGAGCTGCAAAGGCCAAAGTCGACGGTGTCCAGATACACTGCGCCCATGGATATCTATTGAGCTCATTCCTATCGCCGTATACAAATAGAAGAGAGGATGACTGGGGAGGAGACACGGAAAGGAGAACACGAATAGTTGTGGAGATTCTCAGACGATCGAGAAAACTGGCTCCTGGGTTAGCCATTGCTGTCAAAATGAATGCGTGGGATGGCGTCGAGGGCGGAATTGATAAAAGAGAAGCGGTGAGAATAGCCCGTATCCTCGATTCGGAAGGGATCTCGGCCATTGAAGTGAGCGGGGGCATTGAGGATGCTCCTCATGAGATCACCTGCACGGAGGATATTGACTCGGAAGATAAGGAAGCCTATTTCCGGGAGCATTCAAGAGCGATAAAGGAAGCGGTCGACTGCCCAGTGATACTCGTCGGTGGAAATAGATCGATAGTCAACATGAGCCGGATGATATCTGAAGGATATGCAGACCTGGTCGCTCTCAGCAGGCCTCTGATAAGGGAGCCCGATCTCATCTCGAAGTTCATGAGTGGAGATGCGAGGACCGCTTCGTGCATCTCATGCAACGGATGCTTCGATGAGACCGGCATCAAATGCAATATTAAACGCGATTAAAACTGAAAAAAGGTGACCATCTACTGGTCAGATTTCAGTTTTCTTTTCACCGCGTATTCCAATCACATACCGCTTATACGGGAGAGTACTCCCCGATTCTGCGATTGCCTCAGACACGACGCGCTCGAGTCCGAAGCAGCATGGAACCTCCATGTGGACGACCGATATCCCCCTGATTCCGGAATTCTTAATCATTCCGACCAGCTTGGTCTTGTATACATCTACCCGATCGAATTTCGGACAGCCCATGACCACGGCGTTTCCGTGAAGGAACTCCCGGTGAATGTTCGCGTATGCTACAGCCGCACAATCCGCTAGAACTATGAGCTCCTTGTCCCTGAGGAAGGGAGCGTTCTCGGGAACGAGCATGAGCTGCACGGGCCAGTGCTCCAACATAGACTCCGACGCTACGCCCGTGCCCGCCTCCATCGAATCGATTTCTCGCCTGAAACTTTCCGGTTTCGCCGACGGACAACAAATCGCTCCGTTTGAGCTGTGTGCGTGAGCCTTTGAGGCCATAGACTTCAAGCGGTCCTGATTTTCTTTGACTGCTTTTTCGTCAAATTCATCTGCCTCTCTCTCCTCTATCGTCAATGCTCCAACCGGGCACTCGCCGATACAGGCTCCCAAACCGTCGCAGAAGCTCTCTTTGACTACTCTTGCCTTGCCGTCGATCAATGCAAGAGCTCCTTCAGCGCATGAAGTTATGCACTGACCGCAACCATTGCAGAGGTCTTCGTCTATCCTGATGATCTTTCGCTTGACCATGCGATCATCCTCCCAACATGTCTTTCAAATCCTGATCCGCATCCCCTATGGGCATGATATTGTAGTTGTCCTGAAGGACTTTCCAAACATTTGGAGACACGAAAGCAGGGAGAGATGGTCCGATTCTGATGTTTTTTACGCCGAGGTGAAGCAGCGACATAAGAATTGCAACTGCCTTCTGCTCGAACCATGAGAGCACGATCGAGAGCGGTAAATCATTGACTTCCACTTTGAACGCCTTCGATAGCTCAACTGCCAGCTGTATGGCAGAATAGGAATTGTTGCACTGTCCCATATCGAGCAAGCGTGGTATCCCGTCGATCTGGCCGAAGTCTTCGAAGTTGAACCGGTACTTGCCACAGCCTGCCGTAAGAATAACGCAGTCCTTCGGCACCTTCTCAGCCAGCTCTGTGAAATAATTGCGTCCTGGTTTGGCACCATCGCATCCCCCGATAACGAAGAAGTGCCGGATCTTACCGGATTTCACCGCCTCGATGATTTTATCGGCCATCTTTAGAACCGTCTTATGGTGGAAACCGGTGGTTATCTTCTTTCCCGGCTTTTCTGGCAAATCCCCCATCTGCTTTGCCTTCTCGATCAGCTCCGAGAAGTCCTTTCTTGACTCAATATGCTTGACTCCTGCGATGCTCGAGATGCCTGTCGTGAACAACCGGTCTGCATATTTCTGAGTAGGTATCAATATACAATTTGTAGTAGCCAGAATTGGTCCTTGGAATTCCGCGAATTCAGTCTTCTGCCTCTGCCACGCAGTTCCATAATTCCCAACGAGATGGGGGTATTTTTTCAGCTTCGGGTATCCGTGAGCCGGAAGCATCTCCCCGTGGGTGTAGATGTTTATTCCGCTCCCTTCTGTCTGTTTGAGCAACTCCTCAAGATCAAGAAGGTCATGTCCTGTTATCACGATTCCCGGTCCTTTTACAGTGCCTGTATTCACCTCGACTGGCTCAGGAATTCCAAAGTGCTCTGTATTTCCCTGGTCTAGAATATCCATTGCCCTGAGGTTCATCTCGCCGCCCTTTAGAACCATTCTCAGAAAATCGTCGAAATCGAAGTCGACGTTTGTAAGCGTCTTGAAAAGCGCCTCGTGCATGAAGGCATCGACCTGTTCGTCCCTCTTCCCCAGGATCCTGGCATGGTAGGAATA
>DSAX01000077.1 GCA_011046235.1 Methanobacteriota archaeon
CCATAGTGCTGGAGAACAGCGAATAGAGGTATGTCCACACGAAAATCAGATGGAAGGATCGGATCGGAGGAAATCAATAAAACAAAGATAAGGGATTTAGAAGAGACCGCGAGGGCCTCTTCATCATAGAGGTTTTTTTTCGATCGTGCCCGACTTCGCTTACCGCTTTCTCATCGACATCAATATGTTGATTGCAACAAGGGCGGCGACTATTACCGCCAAGAACATGGCGATCATTGCGTACATACTGGCGGAATCAGAGGTGTCCTGCGTATTCGTCGTTGTGTCGTCAATGCCCGTCAGAGCCTCGTTGAGGTCGGATAGCGCGTCCCCGATCGCATCGAGCTGAGTTGCCAATCCAGCGAGATCCTCGGCAACGGAATCGTCCATGTCCTCAAGGGCATCCTGCAAGTCTTGGATGTCGCTGATCAGGGAGGTGACCGAGGACTTAATCGCTGAAATGTTGCCGCCTAGCATTGTGAAGTTCTCGTCCACAATTGCGCTAAGCATGTCCAAAGAGGACTGGAGATCCATCAAATCCGCAGACAGAGCCGCGAGATCCGAGGAAACGCTCGTCAAGTTGGCGTCAATGTCCATCAGGTCTTCTGAAATCGCGGATAAAGAATCCACAATCCCGGTCAAAGTCGTCTGGATATTAGTCAGGTCGGCTATTATCGCTGTCAGGTTCTCCTGTATCTGCTGTATCTTTTGCTCGGTCGAAATCTCCGTAACCATGACATCGATCGAATCTTGGACAATTCTCATGTCCCAGAGAAATGCCTTTACCACAATCGAATGAGACGAGCCTTCGCCTAATCCAGATGTATCCCAGTTATATGTCCAGCTGTTCACGTTCCAGGCACCCAATTGCTCATCGACGAGAACTCCGTCGATCCAGATCTCTATTGCGTTGGCCCCAACACTCGGATTCTTGAGGTCAGCATTTATCGTCACCACTCCGTTCACTGTGCTTCCGTCGTGCGGGCTGACGATCTTCAATTCGTCGAATTCGATATCCATAGCCACGATTACCTGGATGTCGGGTATTACCACTCCGCTGCTGTAACCTCCAACGGCTAGAATGTTTCCGGTCTTGTCCACGGTGCTTCCGTGGCAGGAAACGGCCGTCGGAAGAGAGACCCATAGATTGCTCCAACTGTCAAAATCGGGATCGTACATTTCGATCGAGGAGAGCTGGGGGGCGGAGTCCAATAAGAATCCGTCGACTCCTCCGTGGCAATATATGTATCCGTTCCTTCCAACCTCGGCCTCGGCGTACGCTCTCGGCATGTTAAGGGACCCTGCAGATGACCAGGTGTCAGCGATTGGGTTATACACTTCCACGATGCCCAGACCGTTTCCCCCACTGGAGCCGCCGATTACGAATATGGCGGTTCCGTTGTACGCGACGACGGCAGGTCCGTTTCTTGGAGTTGGAACATCCTGACCGAATACCCAACTATCGCCGACCGGGTCGTAAATCAGGGTGCTATTGGGCTGTATTTCGGTCCCGAACACGTAGAATCTCCCATCGTCTCCCACGACGGCCTTCGCGGTGTGCATCCGTATGGGTGCTGAGTCGCCCATCGCCCAAATGTCGGTCAGGGGGTCGTATATCTGCGTGTATGTGACATATCCAGAGGCGTTATATCCGCCGAATACGTAAATCTTCCCATCATGGCCGACGGCTCCCGCAGCGCCCGAGACCCCGAACGGCATCGAATGGCCTCTCGATGTCGCACCTGTACCCGTGTCATAAATCAGGACCGAATCCAAGTATGCCGGGTCCGCCATCATCACGTCGACCGCCTTGCCACCGATTGCATACACGTTACCGTCAAATCCCGTCTCGACGACCGCACTCGCCCTTGGCTGCGAAAGCGGATCCATAGTCGCAACTGCCTCATATGGGTCAGCGGAAGACTGCTGTGGAAGCAGCGCCACGGTTGCCATGCATAAAATTGCTATCACCGAAGCCGCTAGCAGCTTCCTCATTCCTTCTGCTCTTCTCACAATATCTACCTCCAAAATCTGGAACAGCTATAACTATCGCATCCCATCCCAGATAATTATATCCTAATTGCAGAATCAATTACTTATATCTTTCATCAATGTCGACATCCGCTTTCCACAAGCAACCAATAATGGCAAAGTTTTATACAAAAGGAAGTCATAGTCTGACTCCCGTGAGATGGAATAGATGAAATATATCATTGTCACGGGGGGGGTCATTTCTGGTCTTGGTAAGGGAATCAGCGCGTCCTCCATTGGCCGCGTCCTGAAGTCCCGGGGTTTCAATCCCACGGGAATCAAGATCGATCCTTACCTGAATTTCGATGCGGGTACGCTGAACCCGTTCGAGCACGGGGAGGTGTTCGTGCTCGAGGACGGAGGCGAGGTGGACCTCGACCTGGGCAACTATGAGAGATTCCTCGATGTGAGCCTCTCCAGGGACCACAACATCACGACCGGGAAGATATACGGCGCCGTCATTGAGAAGGAGCGGCAGGGCCACTTTCTCGGAAAGACGGTGCAGATCATACCACACATCACTGACGAGATCAAGGAAAGGATACGGAGTATAGCGCACAAGTCCGGGGCTGACATATGCATCGTCGAGCTCGGGGGCACCGTCGGAGACATCGAATCGATGCCCTACCTCGAGGCGATGAGGCAGTTGCATATGGAGGTCGGGGGCGAGAACTGCATATTCGTACACACCACGCTTATCCCCGTCGTTATGTCTGTCGGGGAGCAGAAGACCAAGCCGACGCAGCACTCGGTCAAGGAGCTGCGGTCGCTCGGCATCCAGCCGGACGTCATTGTGGCGAGAAGCAATGTGCCTTTGGAATCGTCGATCAAGGCTAAGATATCTCTGTTCTGCAACGTGCCGCTCGAGGCGGTCATCAGCGCGCCGAATGCGCTCACGATTTACGAGATCCCCGTGCGCTTCGAGGAGCAGGGGCTGACCGACTATCTCATGCGGAAGATGAACCTAACCACCGAGGTCAACGACGGCCTCGAGGACTGGAAATCGTTCCTCGGCCATTGTCTTGAACCTTCGGGCGAGGTCACGATTTGCCTCGTCGGGAAATACATGGATCTCATGGATTCCTACATCAGCCATTTCGAGGCGCTTCGCCATGCCGGTGCGGAGCTGGATACAGCGGTGAAATTCAAGTGTGTGGAGGCAGAAGACCTCGAGTCCTCGAGCCCCGAGAAGGTAATCTCCGATGTGGATGCGGTACTGATCCCCGGGGGATTCGGTGAGAGAGGGATCGAGGGGAAAATCGAGGCTACGAGATTTGCCCGGGAAAACAACATACCGTTCCTCGGGGTATGCCTCGGATTCCAGCTAGCGGCTATCGAGTTCGCCAGGAACGTCCTCCAGCTCGAGGGGGCGAACAGCACCGAGTTCGATCAGCACACCAAGCAGCCGATCGTCGACCTGCTTCCGGAGCAGAGGGGGATAGACCGCAAGGGTGCGACCATGCGGCTCGGTTCACAGCCGGTAATATTGAGCCCGGGAAGCAAAGTTCACGGACTCTACGGGGTAGCCGAGATTTCGGAGAGGCACCGCCATAGGTTCGAGGTCAACCCGGATTTCATTGACCGACTCGAGGAGGCCGGACTCAGGTTCACCGGCAAATCCCCGGACGCCAGGCGGATGGAGGTCCTTGAGTTAGATGGATGCGACTTTTTCGTCGCCTCCCAGTTCCACCCCGAGTTCAAGTCGAGGCCGAAGAAACCGTCGAAGCTCCATTGGGGTCTGGTACAGGCCGCGAAGGTACATGCAGAAGCGGTCAAGAAAGGTTGAGCCGCTCGCGAAATAATGCCGGGATTTTCAGATCAAATATCGCGTGTGATAGGTTTAATATCGAGAAGCTAAATAGGCGGCTACAATGGCGGACGAGGATTTCGACCAATATGCGAGGCTACTTGAGCGTGCCAAGTCCGAGCTTCCCCACGAGATCGAGGTGCACGAGAGGATGAAGATCCCAGATCCAGACCTGATGGTCGAGGGGAAGACTACGATAATTCGTAATTTCGGCGATATCGCCGATGTCGTAAGGAGGGAACCGGACCACATACTTGGCTATCTGCTCAGGGAACTCGGAACCGCCGGAACCCTCGAGGGGAGGAGAGCGGTCCTGAAGGGTATCGTATCGACCTCGCAGTTATCCGACAGGATCTCGAAGTACATGGACGAGTACGTCATCTGCTCCGAGTGCAACCGGCCGGACACCCGCATCGTGAAGGAGGGCAGGGTACAGATTCTCGTCTGCGAGACCTGCGGCGCCCACCGCCCGGTGAAGGTCAGGAAGGCCAGCAGATACCAGGAGATGAGGGCGATCTCAGAGGGAGAGGTGTACGAGCTCCAGATAGTCGATATCGGCAAGCGCGGTGACGGCATCGCCCGGAAGGGGGACTTCACGATATTCGTGCCCGGCACCACGAAGGGCGTCCAGGTCAAGGTCAAGATCCTGAAGATCTCCGGGACCATCGCGTTCGGCTCGATAGTACCCTGAGTTTGACGCACAATATTTTTTATTCGATGATATCTTGCCGACAGTCGTGAAAAACCTGAGATCCATCGTCGCAATGGCCGTTCTGTTCGTAGTGGTCCAGCTCGCCGCGATCGCCTTCATGGAGTTCGCCCTGACACCGGAGGACAGGGCGTTCGAAAATCCCGGTGATCCATTAATCGCATTCTACTACGTACTTCTCATGATCGGCTTCACCGCGGTGTTCATCGTCTTGATCAAGTATGGGAAGGAGAACCTGCTCAAGGCTGTCATGTTCATGTCGATCGGGTTCGTCCTGTTCTTCGTCTGCTTGGTGTTGCTGGCCCAGATCTTGAATGCCGAGCTGCTGATAATCATACTGGCAGTGGCCATCTCCGCCATCTCGGTGTACGCTCTCTGGACCTATCCCGAATGGTACGTCGTCGACTCCGTGGGGATACTGATGGCCATAGGCATCGTGGCTCTACTGGGCATCTCTCTGTCCGTACTGCCCGTGCTGCTGCTGTTGTCGGCCCTGGCGATTTACGATTTCATAGCCGTCTACAAGACCAAGCATATGCTCACCCTCGCGGACGGGGTTGCGGACATGGGGCTCCCTATGATACTGGTCGTTCCCAAGAAGCTGCCCTACTCCTACAGGGAGAAAAGGCCGAAGATAGCGGCGGAGAGCAAGGAGGAGCGCGAGGCGTTCCTCATGGGCCTCGGCGATATCATCATACCGGGCCTCCTCCCCGCATCGGCTTTTTGGTTCATCGATACCGAAAAGGTTCTTCTGGGCATAGACGGCAATCTGTTCGTCGCCCTGGGCGCAGTAATCGGAGGACTCTGCGCGTTCCTGTTCCTGATGCGGCTCGTGAATAAGGGAAACCCCCAGCCAGGACTGCCGTTCCTCAATGTCGGTGTGATCGTCGGGTATGTTGTCGCATATCTGGTCGTGTTCGGCACGGACCTGTCACAGCTGATTTGAATCGGAGTTGTTTGAAATGAAGGTGTTATCCGTTTCCGACATCCACGGCGACCTCGGAGCCGGGGAGTTCGTCAACCGAGTATCCGACAGACTGGAACCGGACCTGGTAGTCATCTCGGGGGACATCACGAC
>DSAX01000019.1 GCA_011046235.1 Methanobacteriota archaeon
ATCTCAATTTATGGTATTGCTTTGGCAATTGGATTATTGAGGCTTGACAAGAAAGCTCGAGGCAGATTGAGTTTCTATTGCGTAATTGTAATTTCGATTGAGATCATATTATTGGCATTATTCGGAACCCGATCCGGCTTGCTTCTCTTGGGTATCAAGACCGGAATAATTGTCATAATCTTACAGACCATCATATTCACATATCTACAGACTCCGAGAGTAAAAAGGGCTTTCAGAGTGTGATATTGCTGGCGATATCGCAGATAATCTTTCGCGTGAGTCGATATCTGGGATATCTCTCCAGCTCTTATCATAAGGTGCCCACGAGCGTTGGAATCAGGAAATAGCTGAATACGAACGCGATAATCCATATGGTTACAGCCGTGATGGGTGCCCCGCTGAACTTCATCTTGTGCAACGCCATAATTGCGAATAACCAGATAATTCCCGCAACTATAATTTTCCATAGTAAATTTCTTATTTGCATACATAGTTGAGTATTAGATTGGGGGGGGGACGAAAAATGGCCAAAAATAAGAAGGTATTGACAACGAATTTTGGCAAACCGATTGATGACGATCAGAATAGCTTTACCGCGGGGGACCGCGGGCCCGTTCTCATACAGGATGTCCATCTGATCGAAAAACTGGCCCACTTCAACCGCGAACGCATCCCAGAGCGCGTAGTACACGCGAAAGGAGCGGGAGCTGGAGGGCACTTCGAGGTCACGAAGGACGTGACCAAGTACACCAAGGCCAAGTTCCTCTCGGAGGTGGGCAAAAAGACCGAGGTGTTCGCGAGGTTCTCCACTGTCGGCGGGGAAAAGGGTTCAGCCGATGCCGAGCGCGATCCGCGCGGGTTCGCCATGAAGTTCTATACAGAGGAGGGCAATTTCGATCTCGTCGGAAACAACACCCCGGTATTTTTCATCCGGGATCCTCAGAAATTTCCCGATTTCATCCATACTCAGAAGAGGAACCCGGCCACTAACACGAAGGACGCGAACATGTTCTGGGACTTCCTGTCTCTAACGCCAGAATCAATTCACCAGGTCACGATCCTATTCTCCGATCGGGGCACCCCGAGGTCGTACCGCAATATGAACGGATACGGAAGCCACACATACAAATGGTACAATGACAAGAACGAATATTTCTGGGTGAAGTATCACTTCAAGACGGATCAGGGAATAGACAACCTCACGCGTGAGGAGGCGGAGCATATGAAAGGCGTTGATCCAGACCACGCCACCCGCGATCTTCACCAGTCGATCGAGAAGGGCGATTATCCCTCTTGGACGCTCCAGATACAGGTCATGAAGCCCGAGGAGGCCAAGGACTATCGGTTCAACCCCTTCGATGTCACCAAGGTGTGGCCGCACGGCGATTATCCGCCGATCGATATCGGGCGCATGGTCCTCGACCGTAACCCGGAGAACTACTTCGCGGAGGTGGAACAGGCCGCCTTCTCCCCGGGCAACTTCGTGCCTGGAATCGCAGCATCCCCCGATAAGATGCTCCAGGGGCGGCTGTTCGCATATCACGACGCCCACCGGTACCGTCTGGGGCCGAACTATCACCTGCTACCGGTCAACAGGCCGAAAGCCGTGACCATGGACAATTACCAGCGCGATGGCCATATGCGATTCGATTCGAACGAGGGGGGCAAGCCTAACTACTATCCAAACAGCTTCGGCGGCCCGGAACCGCGGGCCGATGCGGCCGAGCCGGCCTATGATGTCTCCGGAAAGGCCGCACGTCATCCCTACAGCCATCCAAACGACGATTTCGTGCAGCCCGGGGACTTATTCCGAAAGGTCATGACAGATAAAGACCGCGATCATCTGATAGGCAATATCGTATCGCATCTGGTCAACGCCAATAAAGAGATTCAGATCCGGCAGACGAAGATATTCTACAAGGCCGACCCGGAATACGGCCGCCGTGTTGCCGAAGGGCTCGGCTTGAACATGAAAGATATAGAATAGACTTGATGCGAGGATCATTGTCGGAGAGGATCGTCATCGACTCCAAGAACGATTCAGCCGATGCACAGGATTTTGTCTAATTTTAATCGACCTCAGAATGGGTACTGCATACTATAATATCCAGTTATTACATCCATTTCAATGTGGCATTAAGCACGGGAGATTCTAACCTCAAATGAAAAAAATAATAAATCAACGACAGAATATGAGTTCGGTGGAAGTCAAATGACCAAAGTCCTCGCGGTCAATAGCAGCCCAAATATGGAAGAGGGAACGACTGCTCTCATTCTAAATCCATTTCTTGAAGGAATGAAAGATGCGGGAGCGGAAGTCGAATTGCTCTATACCAAGAAGTTAGACATCAAGCCCTGCATCGGAGATTTCTCATGTTGGGAAACTGGCGGCAAATGCTGCATTAATGATGACATGGAGCAAGTGGTGTCCAAGCTTCTGAATGCCGATATGTGGATCTTCGGGATCCCCGTCTACATACCCTTCCCAGGCGAGTTTCAGAATCTGTTGAACAGAACAATGCCTCTATTCGACGGGTCCGCCGATGTCCGTGGAGGGCGCATGTACCCTCGGCTTCGAAAGGAGGTCAAATTAAAGCTTATCGGATTGATCTCGACATGCGGATACTGGGGACTAGATAATTTCGACAAAGTGATCGATCCGATTAAAGATATGGCGGAGATTTGCAAGGCGGACTTTCCCGATCCCCTGCTGCGTCCGCATGCAAGTCTGCTCATGAGTATGCTCAACGAAGGCTCAGATGTCGGATTCATCGTAGATGCGGCAAGAGAGGCTGGATCTCAGATCATCAATGATGGGAAGATTTCTCCGAAGACTTCCGAGATTGTCAGCAGGCCATTGGTTTCCTTTGAAGAGTTCGCTTCCAAGGAATCTCCCTGATTATGAGCAATTGTCAAAATTCATGTTCAACTGTATTTATTGACGAATTCATTCGCATTTTTCTGTTTAAACGGCTGCTGCTGTTATACGGGATCTATTCCTAATTCACTTGCTTAAATAATGCTCATTATTCAAAGTATCTGGATGAAATTGTCCCTATTTTCTTTTTCAGTCATCGACGGAGGTTCGAATCTTCTGGGCTATTCTCCTAAAGATTTTACGCCCAAGGTGGCTACTGAGTGCCTCGGAGCGCAGTCAACAACTCGCTTCTTATCTTTTCGAAGTCTTGCAGATCACCGATCATTAACCCCCTAAGGTCAGTATTCCAGAATTTCCTCTTTTCATTTATCGCCTTTACGAATTTCTTGGACGAGTACTTCATATCATAAAATTTCAGCTTGCGATTGATCATGTCGATCTCCGGTTTCGTGCCCCTTTTCAGAAGGAACCAGAGATCATATATGTCCCTCGCTTTGTTTCGCGTCATTATCGCCCTGACCTTCTCCGCCGCAATCTCGCGTTCGTCCATAACGAAGACCTGGAAGGAGGGTATTTCCTTAGAGGCCGGAACCACGAGCTCCTTCTTTGCATCCATGAGCACTTTCTCGCGCTGGCTTACGTTCAGAGCGACGAAACAGAGGCTTTCCTTCTTCCCAGAGTAGAGCGGGCCGCGAAAACCTAATCTGATGTTTGTCTCGTTCTTGAATTCGTCGATACTTTTTACTGTTCCTTCCACGCCGACGAGTGCCAGCGATCTCGTCAGTTGCTTGAGGAAGGTCTTCCCATCGAACTTTCTCCTGTTCAGCGTGAAGTCCAGATCCTCGCTGAATCTGTTCAGGCTGTATAGCTTGTAGAGGGAAGTGCCCCCTTTCAGAATAAGCATATCTCCGAACCCGCTGTAGGTCTGGAATAGAAGGAGGTCCAGAATGTAGTCCTTCTCAGCGTTCTCCATGGAGAGCTTCTTGATATCCGCTATCCTTGTCAGCTCGCCTTTCATCATCATAGTCTCACGTTCTCAACGATTCTCCATTTGGCGTTCAGCTCCCCTTTGGCGGACAGATTGTATTCTAGCGGTGTGCAGGCAGGATACACGTATTTTTTCAATCTCTCAAAATAGTCTTTGTCGAGCTTGTCAAGCAGGAATCCGAGTCGCTTTATCATCGCCTTATTGCCCGTTCGGACCGCATAGCTCAGAAGTCTGCCCGTCCTGATTGAATTCAGGTTGCTTTCCAAGATCGAGAAGATCTCTGAGACAGACACCCGTCTAAACAGCATGCTATCTATGACGCTTTTTTCTGGATCGGCGATAAAAACCTCGATACCCTTGAGATCGACCTTCTCGAATCCGAAAAAGTACTTCGGTGATGTCAGGATGAATATGATTTCCATCCCAGCAAAGGTTAACCTCGCATTTCTCCTCTTCTTCGTTGTCACCACCCAGATGGTCTGCGGTATCTGCTCTGTGAGATTGTGATACCTCAGGGCGCTCCATATTGATATGTAGGATGGCCAGGATATTCTTGAAGCGACCAGTAAAGCGTCTTTGTGAACGGTGTACCGGTTCCTCTCGATCTCAAAGATCTGTCCAGATTTTTTCAACCTGTGCAGAAGTATACTCGCATATGCGCCACTACCCGTAATGCCCTCGACTTTCCTTCTATCGATTACTGCATGCTTTTCAAATTCCTTAAGCAATGTCGCTTTCATCTATAATAAATTGAGTTTCTATCTATTTAATATTTATCTGCTTAGATTATCAAAATGATAATATGTGAATAATGAATTTTACAAAGCAATTCGGGTCATGGTATTACTCATCGGATAAAAATGGGGCAATCCGAGCCCGCGACAAACATCGAACATCTCCTCTGCATACCGAAGGAATCCGGAAAAAGCTTCCTTTCCGGTGGAGCCTGACTTTGGTGTAGCTTCGAATCCTCCAGAAGCAATTAATGATGTGGAGATAGAAGCACAATCAAATTCCTGGGGAAGAGTGTCAAGTCGAGCCCGATTTTATTGAGCTTTTTCTCGATCTTTTCGGCCCTCACACCTGAGTACTTGCCTTTCAGGAGATAGGATGTTTCCTTTTCGCTGAAAATGATACGGTCTTCATACCAATTGAGGACACTCTTATCATATGGGCAGGCTCTCTGGCAATGCATGCAGCCCACCAGGCTGTTGTGTGCCGAGATATCGACCCAGTCCGGAAAACCGTGTTTTGAATCCTTCTCGTTCAGGTATGTCAGGCAAATGTCCGCCTGTATCATGAACCTGTCCTTTTGAACTGCCTTCGTTGGACAGGCATCAAGACAGGCCTTGCAATTATCGCAGAGGGGGAGGCTCTTTTTCTCCTGCCAGTAATCCTTCGGGCTGTCGTAATCCGTATAGTAGGCCATCAGCCTATGGAAGCTGCCGTACCTGGGCACATATGTTAGGTTGTTCTTTCCGTACAGTGCGAGGCCGCTCCTGACCGCGAGCAGCTTGACGGGAAGCCTCGCCTTTTCGACTCTGTATGACCTCGGCTTGAAACCGTCAGCCAATAGCCGTCTTAGACGCCGGTCTATCC
>DSAX01000099.1 GCA_011046235.1 Methanobacteriota archaeon
CCTGGGGCAAGGTCAAGGAGGATGCCAGGTATATTACAGTCGAGGGGGATGCGACCATAACGCTGCCGATCCTCATCGGCTCGGTGTTGGATACCAGGACCCGCTGACCGGACCTAGAGAACTTTTTTTCTACCTGGACAAGCTTACTACATCGGATGTCCGCGAAGAAGGTCGCAGAGGAGGGATTGCCCACTCCGAAGGAGATGACCGCGTTTGCGCGCGAGTACATCAAGTCTTATCTGGACATTGTCGACGAGAAGGCCCCGGAACATCGCCCGCCGATCGCGCAGCAATCGCCCTATCACATCGAGATCTGCCTGCTTCCGAACGGCTGTTATGCGATGATCCTGGAATCCGCCCCGGACATGCGGATCCGAGCCTCGTTCAGGAACTGGGACGACCTCCAGAACGTCATCATGAAAGGTGTGGACTTCTTCATAGGGTTCTATCCGCACGAGATGAAGAGCATCGCGGAGTGGAAGAAGCGCGGCACCAGGGACGCCGTCCGGGATATCAGGGTACTGAGCGAGTCGAAGCTGGGGAAGGCGACCGGAAAACTCAGCACGGTGATCGAAGAGATCTCGCGGCTGGCGGCCACGAACCCGTGGATCGCGGACAAGGCCAACGAGCAGATCCAGATGCTCCGGGATGTGGAGGAGCGCCTCAGGAGAGGGTTCGCGCCGGTCGACTCGATCGCGGTGCTTCAGGAGCTCAAGGCCTACAAGCCGACCTATGAGAAGCTCATTATCGAGTTTCCGGACAAATCCGTCCTGGAGAGGATACTCGACGGGGTGGAGGAGCTCATGACCCTCCAGACACGAATGGAGACTTTGGAGGGAAGGATGTTCGAGGTGGAGAGAATCTCCTCCATGAAATCCTCGGAGGAGGAGCTGGAGGTATTCAGGGAGAAGCTGTCGGAAATCGAGGAGAGCCAGGAGAAGATGTCAAACATACTCCAGATGCTCAACTCAAAGGTCGAGAACTACTTTTCGAAGTCCGCGGGGGCGGAAAGGCAGGCGGAGATGGAGAGCGGCCTGAAGGAGACCTCCAAGAAGGTGGATACTCTCACGAAGGTCATATCGGACATGCAGTCAAAGCAGGACCAGCTGGAATCCCTCCTTGACAAGGATGTATCCAAGCTCCGGGAAGAGCTGGAATCCGCCAGGAAGAAAACCAAGAAGCTCGAGAGACATTTCGTGGAGCTGGCGAAATCCTTCGAGGATTAGAGGGGAGGAGACCATGAAGCATGTCCTCGTCATACCTGGCGACGGCATCGGCTCCGAGGTGATAACCCCTACCGTCGAAATATTGTCCGAGCTGGTATCGAGCATCGATTTTGAATACGCCAGTGCGGGCAAAGCTCTGTTCGAGGCGGAAGGATTTTCCATTTCCGAGGGGACGATCGAAGCCGCAAGAAAGGCGGATGCAGTGCTCTTCGGTGCGACGGAGACGGTCTACTCGAGCGCGTACCGCTCCCCGGTATTGGACCTGAGGCAGAAGCTGGATCTCTTCGCGAACGTGAGGATCATACGCGAGCTGAGGCCCAATCGGAAAAAGGTCGATTTCGTGATATTCCGGGAGAACACGGAGGGGATGTACACTAGGGACGAGGAGCAGCTTCCTGGAGAGGTGATAACTCACAGGAGGATCTCCGAATCGGCATGCAGGAGAATATCCGAATTCTCCCTGTCATACTGTGAGGAGCACGGTATTGGCGAGATCGTTTGCGTCCATAAAGCCAATGTGCTGAGGCTCTCGGACGGCCTTTTCGTTAGAATATTCCGGGAGATCGCCTCCGGGTACGCCGAAATAGAAAGTTCGGATATGCTGGTCGATGCTGCGGCAATGAACATCGCAATGGCTCCCGAGCGATTCAGGGCGATAACGACCCTGAACTTGTACGGGGACATTCTTTCGGACCTAGGTGCCGGGCTTGTCGGTGGACTCGGATTCATCCCATCGGCAAATATCGGACAAATGAACGCCATGTTCGAGCCCGCGCACGGCTCCGCGCCTGATATCGCGGGCAAGGGTATGGCCAACCCCTTCGCGGCCATCCTGTCATCTGCGATGATGCTGGATCACATCGGTTTTCGGAAGGAATCTGAGAAGTTGGCCGAGGCCGTGAGGTCAGCCGTCCCCGGGGTGGAAGTCGACGAGAATGGGAGATGCAGCACGATCAGCGCAGTTGATACCGTGAAGAGGATTTTATTCCGCTCCTGACGGAGAATTTTCTGCCGATGCCGATAATGGCTGCCTTCGACTCCGAGAAGAATATTCCGGTCGTTGCCCTGACCTCCCGATATATAAAATTCGGCAGGTCTCGGGGAGATCGAATCGGTTCATTCGAATCCCGGGATCTCAGGAATATCAGGGCTACCACCACGGACGAGAAAAGTATCATCTCGGCCAGTGATGCGATGCCGAGGAAATTCTGCTGTATATAGTCGAGCGATATGTGCGTTCCCCAGAAGATTATCGGAATGAAGAACCTGAACGAGTCGGACATCGGAACGAACAATCCCAGCGCGACCGGGCTATGAAGCACCGACTTCCACTGTACATCAGCAGACATCATTCCAGAGACATCGACTATTCCAGCGGCGCCCTCCGCCCTGACATAGCTGCCCAGGCCGAACAGGTGGTCGAAATCGATAAAAACCCCGAAGGTCAGAGCTACGAGCGCTTCAGTCCGGTTCAGGTTCAGAGCCATAATGAGCAGTAGAGTCACGGCGATGTGCGTTGTCGCAAGCATTGGTATACAGTCCTGCTATTGGTTTCCGTTTCTTGCAGATGATTTGATCGGGGGTTTGAAACATCGGGAAAGGTTTCGGCTATATGAGCTTATTTCTCATTGCCACACTTCATTCATAAATTTTTCTGGACTTGTTACAAAATTGATAATGACTAGCTGGTAATCTTGAAAAAATCGATCAGATATTTAATTTTGAGGGTGAAGGTCACGCTCATGGGTTTGTACTGTCAAGTATACGATCTCGGACGGTTTATCGCAATGATCAGCGTTCGAGAAATACGGACCGGAGGCTCCCCGAGTGCGGGGGCTGAGATTTGAACTCAGGGACCACTAAGGACTAGACCCTCAATCTAGCGCCGTTGACCTAGCTTGGCTACCCCCGCAGGATCTTGTTGTGCCCGGCCACTATACCGAAATCACAAATAAATCACTTTCTCTGGGTTATCTTCAGATAAATCAAGAAAATATCATAATGGAGGGCTGTCTGACCCCCCACAATTTTTCAATATATTACGGTTTCAGATGATCAGGTTGATGCTGGCGTCCTTCGCATCCATTATGTAAGCTCCGACCCCGCCCATCTCGTCTACCTCGGGGATCAGGTCCTCCTTCGTGATGCCGAACACCCCCAGGGTCATCTCGCAAGCAATGATCTTGGTACCGAGCTCCTTTGCATCCGCCAGAAGCTTCTCGAGAGAGGCAACGTTCTGCTTCTTCATGCGCTTCTTGATCATCGAAGTTCCCATCCCGAGCATGTTCATCTTCGACAGCTTGAGCTTGCCCAGCTTACCTTTCTTCAGCAGGTTCAGACCCCAGAAAGTGAAGAACATGGTCACCTCCATGCCCGCGGCGGCGGCGCCGTTCGCGAGGATTAAGGCGGGATAGGCTTTGTCCATCTCGTCGCTAAATACGATAATCGTCATCCTTTTTGCCATTTCAATACCTCACTTCTTCTTTATCAGAATAGACCAGTCATTTCCCTCGTCTTTTATATCGACAATTTCATGGCCGAGATCCTTCATCACATCCGATATCTCCTTTTTAGATGGCCCGTGATCCCCGACTATCTTCAGTATCTTCCCGGAATCCATCTTGTTCAGCTTCTTTCTCGTCTCGACAAGAGGTTCAGGGCAGGTCTTCCCCTTCACATCCAATATCTCATCAGCATCCAATTTTTCCACGCTCCAAATATCTCGATTTTTTCCTATCAAAGTGTAACCATCAGTTCCCCGTTCTCCTTGATGACCTTGGTCATCTCCTCTGGGGATACGAACTCAATGCCCTCAACGCAGTCCTCTGGGTTTACTCCTCGAGTCGCAGCGGAATCGGTATCAGCCACGATTCTGCCACCGAGGTCCAGTATGTCCTTGAGCTGCTTCTCTATCGAGGGAAGGTGAAGGAGCGCCTCTGGATCCTTCTGGCCCTTGACGGCGGTAAAGACTCCATCGCAGTTCAGCGCAACAGTCACGTCCAGCCCCTTGGACAGAGAGGCCAGGGCGACAAAAAAACCGGCAAATGCGTTCTCGTGACCGTACGGTGGATGAATTATCATCACCACGAGCTTCTTGGGCAAATCAGACACCTCCCAGGGTGATGATCTTGTCTGACTCCCTGATGAAGTCTACGAATCCGTAGAGACTGAATATCCTGACCTCGTCTATCATTTTCGAGCTCGGATATCTCTGGTTCTCCTCGTCGAACTCCCCTTCGACATATCCCCTGGCGGCGGAGCAACGAGAGCAACAAAGGGTTGTCGCACCCTTCTTAGAGATGGCTTTCAGTCCCTCCTCGATGTTTAAGAACGCCTTTGGGCTCTGGCCCTTCATACCCGCATGAACTCCGTCGCCGTACAGGAACAGGTTGACCTTGTGCCCCTTGTCCAGGGCGGCTTCGGCGAGCTTCACGGCAAACTCCGGATACTGGGAGGAATAGGGTGCACCGAGAAGAAGTATGGTCAGAGTCTTCATTTCATACCCCCAACTAGCAGGAAAGCAGCTTGTCGGCTCTTTCCATTGCGTCTTCAACGATCTCTTCGAATATCTTGGCTGTCGGCTTCACGCACGGCAGCAACTTCTCACTGGATAATCCTCTGGCTTCCATGTCCTCTGAAGATGAATAGATCTCCGCGCCCTTATTAGCCAGTTCTGTCAGGAGCTTTCCCAGTTCGCCTTTCTGGGATTTCATTGTAAGTTCCACACCGTCACCTACGATATACATGGCCACAGATTCCCCTTGATCTATCATCCTGGATAGCATCCTCAGAGCCTTCTCTGATTCTTCGCATCCATAGGGTGGTTTGGTCAAAATCATGATATTGCGTCCCACTCGAATACCCCACGTACTTTGCCCGATTCTCCCTTCGGTACTATCTTCTAAACGATATTATGTATTAAAATCTCTCCTCAAAC
>DSAX01000100.1 GCA_011046235.1 Methanobacteriota archaeon
CTCCATGCCATCATCTTCGATCGTTTTCTCGGCGGGCAAAGTATCAAGTCTTCCTGAAAGCAGCCCGACTGCGAGGATTTTCTGTATTTTTCAAATCACTTCTGAGATAACCCTCAAGAGAAGCTGCTATCCTCGAGGGACCTCTTCACCGGAATCCCGTATTCCGTCGACACCCTGTCAAGGAATTTCTTTATGAGGTAACTCTCCTCGTCGGTCTCCAGTAGGAAAGCGTCATGCCCGTACTTTGAATCGATGAGATGGAACTCCGAATCGTATCCCGCCTCCCGGCACCGATCCGCGATCTCCTTAGTCTGGTATGCAGGATAGAGCCAGTCTGATTCAAACGCTATCACGAGAAACCTGGCTCTCGCTATCTCGAGCGCCCTTGCGAACTCGGACTTGTCCGAGAGGTCGAAATAGTCGATAGACTTGCTCAGATACAGATACGAATTGGCGTCAAACCGCTTCACGAAGTTGTCCCCCTTGTACCTCAGATAGTTCTCGATCTCGAACTCCGCATCGAAATTGAAGAGACGCCCGCTCCCGTTCACGAATCTCCTGCCAAACTTATGTGTCATCGACATGTCGCTCATGTAGGTGATGTGCCCGATCATCCTCGCGATTGCCAACCCCTTTGCAGGAGCCTTCCCCCCGTAGTAATTTCCGCTGTTCCAGTCCGGATCGGCCATGATGGCCCGCCGTCCGACCTCGTTGAAGGCGATCTGCTGCGGGGAGTGCTTCATCGTTGTCGAAATCGGGATCGCGGAGCATATCCTGTCTGGATATGAGGCTATCCATTGCAGAACCTGCATCCCGCCCATCGAACCTCCGACGACGGTCAGGAGCTTGCGTATTCCCAGATGGTCTATCAGGCGGCTTTGGGCGCTTACCATATCCTTTACAGTGATCATAGGGAAGCCGAGCGCGAAAGGGCTTCCAGTCTTCGGATTGATCGAAGACGGTCCAGTGCTCCCTCTGCAACCTCCAAGCACATTTGTGCAAACGATGAAGTGCTTCGATGTGTCGAACGCCTTCCCCGGCCCGATCATCGAATCCCACCATCCGGGCTTCGCGTCGCCCTTGTGGTAGCCAGCAGCATGCGCATCTCCCGAAAGCGCATGCGCGATCAGGATAGCATTCGACCTGTCTCTGTTCAATTTGCCATAGGTTTCGTAGGCGATCGTCACCGGTCCGGTCCTCTTCCCGCTCTCCAGCCTGATCTCGTACGGTGGATGGCCGAACGTGAAGTACTTTGTCTGTGTCTCTCCGACGTTTCCTTCCTTTAAGTCCTGACTATCGGCCATCTCCTTCACCCTCGACGGATCACTTCACCGCTCTTGTCAACGCTTGGTCAAGGTCCTCTATTATGTCCTCGATGTCCTCGAGTCCTACCGATAGCCTGATGAAGTCCTCGGTCACGCCGGTCGTGTGCTGCTCCTCTGCGGTCAGCTGCTGGTGCGTCGTTGAGGCAGGGTGTATCACCAGGCTCTTCGCATCGATGACGTTTGCAAGATGCGAGAACAGCTTTACCGAGCTGATGAAACGCTTCCCGGCCTCCAGCCCGCCCTTTATCCCGAAGCCCACGAGCGCGCCGTATTTCCCGTCCAGATATTTCTGGGCGGTACCATGGCTCGGGTGATCCTTCAGGCCAGGATAGTTCACCCATGAGACCGCGCGTTGATCTCTCAGAAACTCAGCGACCTTCAGCGCGTTTTCGGAATGCCGGGCTTGCCTTATCGGCAAGGTCTCCAACCCCTGCAGGAATTGCCACGCGTTGAAGGGGCTCAGCGCCGGCCCTGTATCCCTAAGCCATTGGACTCTCGCCTTGATGATGAATGCCATGTTCCCCAATTCGGGCAAGTTGCCGAAGGTATCCCAAAACTTCAGCCCATGGTAGCTCGGATCCGGTTCGGTAAACTCCGGGAAATTCCCGTTGTCCCATGGGAATTTACCCGCATCGACTATCACCCCGCCGATAGATGTCCCGTGCCCGCCGATGGCCTTGGTCGCCGATTCCGCTATGATGTCAGCTCCGTGGCTCAGAGGTCTGGCGATCCCGACGGCGACCGTATTGTCGACAACGAAGGGGATCCCCGCATCATGTGCGATCTTCGCGATGCGCCCGAAATCTGGCACATCTAGCTTGGGATTGCCGATCGTTTCCGCGTAGATCGCCTTTGTCCTGTCGGTAATCGCCTCAATGAATTCGTCCGGCCTCGTGGATTCGACGAATCTTACCGTCCTCCCGAGCTTCGGGAAGGTGTAGTGAAACAGTTGGTACGTTCCTCCGTAGAGATTGTTCGCTGAGACAATCTCGTCGCCGACCTGGGTAATGTTGAGAAGCGCCACCGTCGTGGCCGCTTGGCCGGAAGCGAGCGCGAGCGCCGCAGCGCCTTCTTCGACTGCGGCGACCCTCTTCTCGAATACGTCGGTGGTCGGGTTCATCATCCGGGTGTAGATGTTCCCGAATTCCTTCAGCGCGAACAGGCTCGCGGCGTGCTCCGGGCTATTGAACACATACGATGTGGTCTGGTATATCGGCACGGCCCTGGACAGCGTCGCGGGATCCGCGCTTTCCTGCCCCGCATGCAAGCATTTCGTATCTATTCCTTTCTTGGTCGTCATCTTCTTTCACCTCTTTGCTTTTCCTTAGATGATCATATCTGGCTTCGGATCCTCGAAGAGAACCGTGCTCAGGTATCTCTCCCCAGTGTCTGGCAGGACCACGACAATCAGCTTTCCCTTGGATTCCGGTCTGTTCGCGACCTGGGCTGCGGCGAACGCAGCTGCTCCGGACGAGATTCCGGCGAGAATCCCCTCCTCCTTTGCTAGTCTCTTGCTGTAATCTATCGCGTCCTGGTCCTTGACCGGGATAATCTCGTCAATAATCTCCGTATTCAGAACATCCGGAACGAATCCCGCTCCTATTCCCTGTATCTTGTGCGGTCCGGGTTTTCCTCCGGAGAGCACAGGGGATGCCGCCGGCTCCACAGCAATGGCACGGAATGAGGGCTTACGCGCTCTGATCACATCGGCGACACCCGTGATCGTCCCGCCCGTTCCAACGCCTGAGACGAGAATGTCGACCTTGCCGTCGGTATCGTTCCATATCTCCTCCGCTGTCGTTTTTCTGTGGATGTCAGGGTTGGCGGGATTCTTGAACTGCTGGAGCAGCAGGTATTTCGGGTCCTGCAGCGCCAGTTCTTCCGCCCTCATCACCGCCCCCTTCATGCCTTCTGAACCCGGCGTGAGGATCAAGGTCGCACCGAATGCCCTCAGCAGCTTTCTGCGCTCGACGCTCATCGTTTCAGGCATCGTCAGAGCCAGCGGATATCCCCTGGCGGCGGCGATGAATGCCAAGGATATACCGGTGTTCCCCGATGTCGGTTCAATGAGGATCGTATCCTTCTTGATCGCACCTGCTCTCTCGGCCGCCTCAATCATACTGAAGCCGATTCTGTCCTTTACGCTTCCGAGCGGGTTTCGCGATTCCAGCTTTGCCACAACGGTGGCTGCTCCGCGCTCTGTGATCCTGTTCAGTCTCACAAGCGGCGTGTTCCCTATCGTTCTCGAGTTGTCCTCGTATATTCTTTCCATTTTTTCCACCTCATTCTTCTTGTTCATGATTTACATTATTAAATCAAGGAATCATTGCACTCTTGGTTCCAGTCAGGCGAACTCATCGCGCTGATGGAACGTCGAATGCGATCAGCACATACGCATCAAGGGTTGCGGGTGCGCCCGCGTGCCCTCGCATCTCTCAATCGACGAAAATCTTGCCAAATCATCCGGGGAGAACAATCCCCCAGCGCATGAGACCGTGCAAGCCTGCCGGTCTGCTGAAAATTCGGATCTTAAATACAGCCTCTCACTCACGCTAACAGGTTTTGACTCCGGTCCATATCCACTGACTCGGATTACTTTAGCTTTCTTTAATTCCTTTCTTGCTAGATCAATCACCCCATCTTCTTTTGACGCACCTTTCGATAACGATGTTAATTCATCGGGGTATTTATTCTTTTCGCCGAGTTTCTCGGGGTAGCCCATCAGTCTCCGACATACTTGGAAAATAGCGCCCTAGCTTTCACCGGATCGTCCGTTCCTCTAACGATGGTTCGTCCATCGCTGAAGATCACAAGCTCGATTTCGTCTACGGCGAAGAATAGAACATCCGATTTCATCTCAACTCTTCCAACCTTTTCAAGCCTATCCCTCAGACTTGCCAACGGGATCCTCAGAGATTCCTTTGGCAGAATCTGCACCGCATTCCGGCCGCACATCTTCAGATAGGCACGCCTATTTTTCGCAGTCAGGAAGTCATATCGTCTTTTGCCGCAAGTCGGGCATGAATCATCCTTGCCTATGATCATGTTCCTGATATCCTGTGTCCACATGTCTACAATCAGGAGATTGGACGAAACCTCCCTATCGAGAATTATTTTAATTGTTTCGGTGACCTGAAACGCGGCAATGACCGGTGGAAGCGTGTTCAGTATGCCCGCGGTGTCGCAAGTCGGAAGGTTGCCGGGAGACGGAATCTCAGGGAATATGCAACGGAGGCAGAGACCGTTCGGAATGATCGGTAGCATCATCCCGAAGGTTCCGACGGCCCCGCCATAGATCCATGCCTTCCCCAGTTTGACGCAGACGTCATTGATCAGGTATCTCGTTTCCATGTTGTCCGTGCCATCGAGCACAAGATCCACGGAAGAGACCAGTTTCTCAGCGATCGAAGCGTTGAACTCTGCAACATGTGCAGATATCTTCACATTGCTGTTGATTCTCGATATGTGATCCTTCGCCGCAACCGCCTTCGGTTTGTCAATATCGTCTTCATCAAAGAGCATCTGTCGGTGAAGATTATTCAGCTCGACGATATCCCGGTCTACCAATATGAGCTCTCCAATTCCCGCTCTTGCCAGATAGGTTGCCTGAGCCGTTCCGAGAGCTCCAAGGCCGATGATCATTATCTTCGCTTTGCCGAGCGATGCTTGGCCATCCTTGCCTATCTCGGGCAACGCCTCCTGTCGAGAGTATCTTTCCTGCATTTTCTGCAACCTTTCTGCCACCTTTTATGCTTTACATAATTTGGATATGGTCTATAAAGAACTTTGATTGACCATTAAGATTCACCATCCTCATGTTTTCCTTCTTTTTTAACGA
>DSAX01000033.1 GCA_011046235.1 Methanobacteriota archaeon
AAATATATGATAGCCTAAATTTTAATTTAATATATCCGATATTTTCAATATTGATAATCAGACCGGAGCATATAATTCCTTCCTCCCGAAATCTGGCGTAAGGATTGCACTGATGTATGAAAATTATATATATGCTCAAAAACATATTGAACCGCAACCCCCCCTTTGGAGGAACAGTCATGCATGAAGAAAATTCTGAAACTACATGCTATCCTGCGTTGGACAAGGGAAATGTCGAGATAGACCGCTCCATTAAGGTCAGAAACAAGATTCTGGCCATTGGAATTATTGCGATAATGGTAATCTCTGCATTTGCAATGCTGACGCCATCACGGAGTTACGATAGTGATCTTGATGAGCAGCCGGTACCTGCAGGAATAGAATATGGTGGAGATAGAGAGACGACCTACACGATATCCGATATGTTCCAGTCATATATGAAATCCAGGGACTACGCCGATCTGGGAAGGACCAACGGCACCTCCGGTCTGAACGAGTGGTGGGACTTCCGTGAATCTGGCTACGGCGAGCTGATAATCAGGGACACATACCCGTACATCATCGCCTCCCCACCGGGACCAGCATCCTACGATGTAGATCCGGGCTTCTACACCTACGCTCCCTATCGATTAGAGGTCGAAGCTAGCAACGTTTCTGACATGGGAACCGCGACAGGCAAGGACACCTACTTCCTTCCGTTCCTGGGCAACCCGAACCAGGACGGAGGCTGGGTCAACATCTCGTGGTACGGCACATACCTCTACAGCCAGGACATCTCTGATATCAGGAACAGAGGTGTCGCCCACTATGCTAACACCTATTACGATCTTTTCTACCGAGACATGCCCAACATCGCCAACGATGGATGGTGGCACGAGCTGATGGGAGAGATGAACTTCACCCGGCAGGCGGCGAAGAAATTCTTGGGACTACCCGGAACAGGTGACTTAAGAACCGAGTATGCGGCTGTCGATGGAGATGTCGAAGCCGATTGGATGGACGAATGGCTGGCTGACGGCGGCGGACAGTACGACACCTACACGAACTACGAGTACTCGGATGATATCAGGGTCATGCGCATTTCCATGGACTATGACAACTCCACTGCCGATTTGTTGCAACTCAGATTCTACTCGATATCATGGGGCAACGAGATGCTGCTAACAAGGTATCTTGAGGCCGGGAACATAACACCGAGCTGGCAGGGCTACATGGAGGATATGTGGCTCAACATGACCATCGGACCGGACATGGCGGACGTCTATCTCAGCGGCATCTTCCTGTACCAAATGCTCGCCTGGAAGGACCCGGACGCCTTCAAGGGCGCATGGTCGATGGAGGCGCTCCACAGCGACTACATCCCGAACAGAGCACCACTGCACCTCGGATACCCGAGCCCGTACAACGATTACAACCCAGCAACAACGAATCTGATGAGGCCCTCGTACAACGTCGGGACCACGCAGTTCGGGAACAATGTCAGCTATTGGATTACCCCGATGATCTTGAACTTGACCGACGGCGAGAGGATGATATTCAGGCTTCCGAGCACATCGGTATACGCCTTCGAACCATACAGGGGCGCCAGCGACACTCTTGACGCCGCGAAGCAGACCGAGATGCTGAGCTACGGATACTGGGGCGAGATGGTGCTTGGCAGCTGCACGCCGGACATGGCCTCAAACTACGACGCGGCCAACAAGACGCTCACGCTGAACGGACCGTTCGATGCGTGGGCGGCAAGAGTCCCCAACCAGGGCGATACGTCCCTTATTGAGCAGGGTTCTCCGATGTTCGTGTTCACTGTTTCCGAGGTCAGCGACTACGATGTCGAGATCGTCGAGCCACCGGAAACGGGCGGCTACTACAGGATCGGAGTGGACTATACGCTAAGGGTCACGGCCAAAGACCTCAGCGGATCGACGGTCACGGACTGGAACGGTACCGTGATCATTACCACGAACGACACCCTTGCAACCCTCGGCGGCGGCTCCAACAGCATAACCCACACATTCCAGGCGTCCGAGAACGGAGTCTGGGAGACGACCATCAATTTCGGAACCGTAGGTTGGTGGGCCGTTGACGCTGCAGATGAGAACTTCACCCTGGATGTGACAGGCGGTCTCGCGACAGAGGTAGTCTACGCGGACATACCAGAGTTCGCAGTGCTGATCATACCGATATTGGGCGCAGTCGCGATATTCCTGGTGCTCAGGACTAAGAAGAGGCGCGAATAGCACAGATATCTCTGAAGCCGAAAATCCTAAACCCCTTTACAATTCCTTTTCCTTTTTTATTCAATGATTTCACTCACGGTCATCCTCCCAAGTTATAATATCCGGCCGAGCATTCCAGGGACGGATGTCCATGTCGAAGCTGCTGGACAACTACGCATTCATCGTATCGATATCTCTCATCCTGGGCCTTGCGACGGGAGGCTCTCCCGCATATCAGTCGGAGATCACCATACTCGCCCTGGCGATAATGATGACCCTCTCCCTCTCCGAGGTCGATCTGGCATCCGGTCTTCTGAGGAGGATCGCAGGCAAAGCCACGACGGCCCTCCTGCTCAACTATGCGCTTCTAACGGGTCTGATCCTGACGATATCCATCTTTTTCGACGGGGATATCCGGAGCGGCTGGATCTTAATGGCCGCCGTCCCGTCCGCGATAGCCGTCGTCCCCTTCTCGTACATGCTGAAAGCCGATACCAGGCTCGCCCTCGTGGGGACGACCGCGATTTACTTCCTCGCGCTGCTCTTCGCCCCGGCAATTACCGTATTAGCCCTCAGCCAAGGCATAGACACGTTCAGGCTGATCTTCACGATCATCGTGCTCATTATCATCCCGATATTGCTTTCCAGGATCCCCACGCTCAGAATAATCGAGGGTCGGAAAAAAACCCCGATGATCAACCTCTGCTTCGGCGTGCTCATCTTCGTGATGACGGGAGCGAATAACAGCGCATTCGCAGAGGAGCCGTCCCTGGTCTTCTGGGTATCTGTCGCCTCGTTTCTACGGACATTCGTGGTAGGGCTGGCCATCTTCGCGTTTTTCCGCCTACGCGACACGCCATCTGACACGACAAAGGTATATGTCCTTTTCAGCTCGTATAAGAACCTGGGGCTCACAGCGGCGTTGGCGATGACCCTGATCAGCTATGAGGCCGCGATACCCGCAACTATCTGCATCCCGTTCGAGCTGGTCTGGCTCATTTTCCTGAAGCGTTTTTCGGAAAGTGAGTACGATGTTTCCGATCGAGACAATCGACCAGAAAAAAATTAAATCTTGCCGGACCATCTATCAGGAGGCCGATCTGAAATGGAGACAGAAAATTCTAACGGGTCTGCATTGCATCTTCCCAGCAGACCATTAGATGTAAAAGGAATCATACCTTCTCTGCTGAATCTCGTCGGCTCAATCAGCAGGTTCGAGAGCGTGGACTCCATTTTCAAGAACATATTCGAATCGGTCCAGGAAATCTTCAACATCAGCGAGATGTTCATTGCCAGATTGGACGAGAAGAAGAATCTGTTCGTGATAAAGGCACTTTCCGGCTATCCCCCGGAGGATCTCAAGGCGATCAAGAGGATGGGCTTCACTTCGGAACAGATACGCCTTCAATCTCCGAGCCGGTTCAGGGTTGGCAGGGACAGCTATTACATTCGCGCGGAGGAGTGGTCCCACTTCAACCCTCGGGATCCATTCTACGACCATCCAGAGGATCTCTGGAAGCCGAGAATGCGGCCGGATGAGTGGCATGAGATCGACTTCTTCAATTTTCTGCTCAGGGATCACCACGGGAATATCGTCGGCTTCATGGAACTGAACGACTCCGAGGACGGAAAGCTGCCATCGCGGGAGGAGGTCGAGGCGATCGAAATCTTCGCCGGCCTGGCCGGCATCGCCATCGAGACCGAGAAGACATTCGAGGCATCCATTTCTGAGAAACAGTTCTCGGAAATGCTCATAGACCTGCTTTCTCACGATATCGAGAATTACAACCATGTGATCATCGGCTGTTGCGATAAGATGATCGAGTCGCAGTACTCGAAAAAGCATGCGGAGCCGCTGGTGGGCTCCATCCGCGGAAAATCAGAGAAGATCAACTCGCTGATATCCCAGGTGAACAGGATAGCGGAATCGAAGAAGAGGATGCGCGAATTGGATTTCTGCATCGATCTTCCTACGGCGATACAGAGATCGATCATCGAGATGCTCAATCTCTTTCCGAATAAGGCGCTCCGATTCAATTTCCACCCGCCGGATGGCATGTGCCTTGCCAGAGCCGACGACCTGATCGAGGAGGTGTTCATCAGCCTCCTCTCCAATGCCGTGAAATACGACATTCATGAGCGGATCAATGTCGATATCTCGGTGGAGTCAAAAAGAGATGGAGAGAACGACTACTGGGTAGTTCACATAACCGACCACGGAACCGGTATCCCGGATACGGACAAGGGAAAGATATTCGAGAGATACCACCGGACCGGAGACGGTTTGTCCGCACGGCAGGGACTCGGCCTGTTCATATCCAAGTCGCTTGTTGCCGGGTACGGCGGGGACATCTGGGCCTCGGACAGGGTGGAGGGTCGACCCGAAGAGGGCGCGCGGTTCTGCGTAATGGTTCCGAAGTTCTCGGAGAATCAGCAGCAGAAGTAGGATCGGATGTCTTCGGCCGAGGAGACGGAGTTCTAGGGTGCTCGGCCGGACAGGACAAGCAATCCGAACTTATTCGAGTCCTCGATCGCATCCAGGCTGGCTTTCAGCATGTTCGATGATACTCCGAAGGTCCCGAAGACCCTGGAGTCGCACCTCGACCTGATCAGCACACCCACCCTGGCCGCGGTTCCCTTTTCGGTATCGAGATCCATGACCCTGAAGTCCTCCAGCTTTATCATGGACACGTCCGGAAACTTGCTCTCTATCGCCTTGTCGAGCGCCTTGCGTATTGCGTCGACGAGCCCTCTCCTCGACTCCGCAGTAGTCAGGATCACCTCGTCTCCAACCTGGACCTCCATGCCCACTGACTGATACTTGTTGGAGTTGTCCGTCGCCGCGTAGTTGATGATCGTGAACGGCTGCTGGTAGAC
>DSAX01000013.1 GCA_011046235.1 Methanobacteriota archaeon
AGGCTCCAGCGGGCGGTCCTGGCGGAATGCCCGGTGGAATGCCAGGCGGTATGCCCGGCATGATGTGAGGCTTCCCTACGGAAATCGGACGGATCCCAAAACCCATTATCGTCAAATTTTTCATTTCGAGATTATCGAGCACTATCTCTCCGCTCAAAGCGCTGGGTACATTCCCGATTGGTCTATTATGAACGGCATATAGATCAGGCTGTATTCGTTCACCGAAAGAGCGTAATTCAATCCCTGGAGTACACCGGGCTTCTCGGCCTCGATCGTTACGATGACGAAGTCCGCGAGCTCGGCCGCCTCCTCGCGTGTCATTGTTGCAGGCACTCTTGTAGCTGCATCGAAGTCCGAACGGGTGCGGTATCCCGGGGGATTCGTAGTGAAGTTCGTCGCCAATCTTTTGAAAGTCTGGGAGTCGAATTCCGATGCGGGGATGTAGACGAAAATCTCGCCTGAACCCCCTTCATTCTTGATCCAAGAGGATAGTTTGAAGACATATCCTCCGGAGACGGATCGGTGGTGAATTGTAAAGGAGCATTTCAATCTCCAGAACGGTACGTAGAATCTGTTAGCGCCCGCAGCCGGGTTGAAGTCCGCAATATCGTAATCGATGATGTTCACGCCGTCGTCCCTGATCACATGAATGGTGCCGCAGTTGTCGCAGTAGAACAGCCGGTCCCTCTGCTTCAATTTTATCGGATAGCTGCACTTCGGGCACTTGACCTGGACGACCTTCAAGCTAGACCCCCCTTGAGAAACGAGGAGAGTTCTGTCATATCCTTGATAGTCTTCTTGACGGAGGGCGTTTTCCTCTTGAAGTCTCCTTCGACTATCTCCGATCCGTGCCTGAAGAAAAGATAAGTCGCCGCTAAAATAATGACTCCTCCGGCGACCGCCCCTATCGTTATCCTGATATCGATCGTCGAAAGCAGTATACCAGCAGCGGCGAGAAGACCTCCGACCGAGGTTCCGGCCGTAATGATAAGGCTCTGGAAAAGCGGATCTCCCGGGGCTCTTCCCGACAGCATATCGCCCGTAACTCCGTCGACGGCTCCCATGTACATCCTGTCCTTGTAGGAGTACCTGACTATCCAAACAGGGTAGTATATCATCGATATCTTCTTGGGAAAAACGTGCACCCTTTCGAAAGTTATGTTCGGCACCCCGGACTCACGCCTTGCCCTTCCGAGCGCGTACTGCTTGGCATGTACGACCGCGTCATCCTTGCTGGTAGTCGACTCGAAGGTGGGTATCATCTCGAAGTCCTCGATCGACCTCTCCCCTCCGAAGTTCTTTAGATTTTTGATACCGAGGTCTCCGGGATCGCAGGCTATCTCTGAGAACAGATAGTCCCTGAGTATCATCTCCTCTTTTGGGATTCTCTGGACCCGGACATTACCCTTGCTGTCCGTGTACCGCCTCTCCTCGTATCCGCATATCCATCCCGCCACCCTCAGAGTGGTGCTCCAGAACGGTAAATAAATCGGATAACATTCCAGGATCTTTCCCACTTTCTTCAGATCCCTCGCCTTCCATCCGCGGCGCCACCATATCCCGGTTGATGCCACAGCGGACGCGTTATCCATTTTGTTCTTGAAGGCAATCGTTTGGACTCCCATGTCTCCTTCAATGTACAGGGTCGAGTTGCAGTACTCGCATACCGCGACGCTCTCGCCCTCATCGACCTTGATCGCACCTCCGCATGCGGGGCAGTTGAGTCCGACAGATATATCGCTAGCCATTTTCACAACCTTTTAGCAACGAAGAACGCGCTCAGGAAAACGCCTATCACCGTGGCTCCCATGAGCGCCAATGCAAGGGGGGTCTCCTGGATTGCGAGGATGCCCTCGGCGACAAACGCTGTGAAGCCTATAGCCGCTACGGCAATGTAAGCAACGGAGCTGCGCCCGGGGAATTCCCCCGAGAATACCTCTCCGGAAGAGCCATCGATCAGGATCTCATAATTTTTTCCCCCGAACGAATAGTCGATGTCCCAGATGGGAAAGTACACCAGAGCCTGCTCGACGGGTGTCCCGGTAATTGAATTGGTATACGATTGCATCTCGATGTCTGGGGTTATGAACTCCGCATCGCCGGCATCGAATTTATCATCGAAAATCTTCAAATCGCCGGCCGGGACCTTCAGGCTGTGAAGCCCCGGAAGCGTGGTCGATCTCGCAGGTTTGATGAGCACCTTCTCGGAACCGTCTATCGCCCTCTTGAACATGTAGACCGGAAAATATTTCTTGGTCACCGAGGTGATGCGGGATAAGCTGTCCAGATCCTTAGCCCTCGTCGATCCGGAAGCCCATCTCCTGAATATCCCGATTGCGGCGTTCTGATCGTGAAAGAATGGAAGCCCGTAGTAGAATCCCGCCCCAGACCGATCGATATAGATCTGCGAGCCGCAGTAGGAGCATTTTACGAATTTCGTGCCCGAATCGAACTCCACACTAGCTCCGCATTTCGGACACTTGGTTGATGCCAGATTTTCACCTCATCTCCCGTCATTGGGACGAATGCATAGTTTACTCCGAAGGCTTCCCGCACTCCGGGCAGAACTTCGAGGATGCGGGTATTTCCTTGCCGCAGCTGGGGCATTTCTTCCCGGTGCTAATCTCGGTCCCGCACGAGGGACAGAATTTCGCGCCATCGGGAACCGGTTGCCCGCACTTCGGGCAGGGGGCAGTCATGGGCGCGGACAGCGGGGCACCGCATGAAGCGCAGAACTTGTTTGATGCGGGGTTTATGGCGTTGCATTTTGGACAGATGATCGAGGGGATCTGCTGTCCCTGTGCGGGCCCCTGCGGGCTCTGTCTCATGGCATCCATCATCGTCCAGCCCATTCCGATCCCAGCACCTACTCCGACTCCCGCTCCTGCGGTTCCGCCCTCAGGGTTCTGAGCCGCCTCTCTCATGGCCTGCCCAGTCTGGTACTGGATATAGTTCGTCCCCAGCACCTGCATGGATGCCCTGGTATCGACCGCTTTCTGAACATCTTCCGGGAGCGATATGTACATGCCCGAAATCTTGTCTATCCCGATTCCGTAAAGGGAATAATGGTCGTTCGAGCGTGAGAGCACAACCTGTTCGATGGTCGTGAGGTTGCTCGCTATGTCTGCGACGCCCATCCCATCGTTTTTCATATCCCCGACCGAATCGTATATGAGAATCACCATCTGCTCCTTGATCCTCTCCTCCACTTCTGCGCTGGTCGCGAAGTTCAGCGTGCCCACGAACTGATTTACGAAGTTCTCCGGGGATGCAATCTTGTACCTGAACTCTCCGAACACTCTCAGGTTCACCATTCCGAACTCCTTGTCCCTGAACTGATATGGCTGTTTGCTCCCGAATTTCGCGTCAAAGACCTTCTTCTGGATGTAGATTATCTCGGCCTGCTGCTGCACCCCTGACAAGAACTTGACGATCTTTCCAACGATGGGTGCGTTCAGGGAAGTCAACGCATATCTGTCCGGCCTGTCAATGTACGCGAGCACCTTGCCGTCCCTGTAGAATACCGCGACCTCATCCTCACGCACGACAATGTTGTCGTTGAATCGGATGTTCCTCGGCATCCTGTACATTATGTTATTGCGCTTGTCCGCATCTTCCCACTTGAATGTCTCCGCTCCGATAAGGCTCATATCTACACCTCCGTACCCTCAATTACGCGCATTCTGCGGCTGAACTGTTCTTTGAACTCGTTCAGTCCTGAGCCCATTGAAATTAGATCCTTGCCAACTTCCGTTTGGTCGAATCCCACGGCATCTTTCAACGCCTCTGCCTGTCTTGCCAGCAACACTATCCCCTCGAGCATATTGGCATCGAACTCATACAGCCTGTTGAGCTCCTCCTCTTTTATTTCGATATCCGCGACCAGGCCGGAATAACCAGTCTCCGCATGCGAGACCTTGCCCCTGATCTCCTTCATCTTGGAGATCAGCCCGCCGATATTGTCAAGCTCTGAGTATTTATTCCTCTTGGCCAGAATGTCTCTGCAATTCTCCAAATCTTTCTGGATCGATTCAAGTTTCTTCGCAAGCTGCGCGCGAAGCATTCGGTCCGAATCCCTGAGATCCTCCCTCAGCCGGTATCCCCTGAATCCGGGCACAAAGGTCTGGATCTTCTTCAGTATTCCCTGGTCGTCTGCAACCCTCTGTCGTATATCTGCCATCGGAATCCCCCCATTCTAATATGCTGGCGTATCCGGCAGTGCCTTGATACAAGGATGATAAAGCCGTATGTTAGAATTAAATCTATCCAATAGATGGATAAAAGGTCTAAGCATGGCCGATTCTCACACAAGTATTAATATCGCAATTCAGGTTTTTCAGGTGACGGAAACTCAAAGGGGCTTCAGAGTCCTTACATTGACAAGGAGAAGCGGGGGGGAAAGACAATGAATAATAGCGGGAGATCTGTCGGTACGGGTATAGCGGCTGGATTTGTGATTATAGCTATTGCCGTGGCCATGCTCGTCGCTTGGGCGATCGATGATTGGATATTGTTTATTCCGATCCTTATTCTAGAATGTGGTGTCTTCGGCATCTTCCTCTCAATTATTCACGAGAAGGACGAAGGCAAAATTCAATTACAGATCTCTAACAAAGCCTTTGTTGGAATATGGGGTTTAATTCTCTCTCTGATCGGAGTCCTATGGCTCTTGAATGATGCATTTCCCGGAAACTTTCCAATATTATTCGCTGTATTCCTCATATTCATCGGTGTTCTGGGGATTACCTTGTCTCTTATGAGACGCAGTTAATTATTGTATTAATTCATTCAACAAATAAGAATAACAACCCTCTTGCAAGTAGATTCAAAAATTCCATTCTCAATTTAAGCAGACTTCATATGTTTCATTCAAATCGTTGTTCGAGTATCTCATTTACTTTCATATCACATCTGGCTATTCTTAATTTAGTCTGATTCTTTTATCATTGAAACCTCTTTTTCCCATGGATTTTTGTATCGTCTTTCTTACCTATTTTTTGTATCAAAATCCTCATAAATCCTCTTTCATAAATCATAAAACTATAATTTTTAATCATGTATTGATATCCATATAAT
>DSAX01000079.1 GCA_011046235.1 Methanobacteriota archaeon
GAAAAACCCAGTTTTCCAGGCGATTATCAAATATCAGCGACGATATATCCCCTACCTGACGATAAAGCTCAGCAGGATTTCGAACGTAATGTTTATTAGACTACCCTTATTATGAGCTATCTGTCCGATCGCACGGTGTGAGTGCAAAAGAAGACCGGAAAGTGGCCTGATGAAGTACGAAGACTATAAGGAGATATATTTCAGGCTCAGGAAATTCTCCGATATTGACCGCTTGACCAAGAGTATGAACTTAGACCGGGAGCTGCTGCTGGTCCTGTACACCCAGCGGACGGTTAGGGACGCGACCAAGCGTTTTCATCTCGTTAAGGCGCAGGCGCCCAACATCCTTAAGAAGTGGAAGAGCGGAAAATCGATGGCAGCGATGGCGAAGGAACTCAACTTCCCGCCCGTGCTGCTCGGGCTCATTGTCTTCCAGCTGGATGGAATGCCGAGGAAGACCTTCTGGAAATATATCAAGGATCCCAACTCCTGTAACAACCAGAGGATGAAGAAGGAGATGGAGAAGATCAACAAGGCGGACATGGTCTACTCCCCGGCGGGGATGGAGATACAGGAGAAGAGGGGGGTCTGGGGAGAGAAGCGGCTTCAGGATTGGCTCGGGATTCACAGGCTGGGTTACAAGACGGAGGAGGATCTCCGGGGGAAGTTCCCCAAGACGCCGGATGTCCTACTCGACCATCCGATAGAGCTGAATGGGACCGTTATTAAATGGATAGAATCGAAGGCCTCGTTCGGGGATGAGATCGAGATCCGTAAGAACGCGCGAAGACAGCTGAAACCGTATACCGAGCTTTTCGGCAAAGGCGCGGTGGTCTACTGGTTCGGTTATATCGAGGGACTCGATCCGCCCGAAGGCGTCACCTTATTCGGGGAGGAGCTCGCAGAGATGATGCCAGTCAAGGTCAATAGGAAATAGCGAAAAAGCCATCGTCCCCTTCGGTAATGCACTTATATCGACCGCGCAGTTACCGCTTCTGACTGAAAATGGTTCTGGAGATTTCAGGGTTGAGCTGATATGGCCGATTACATCTCTGCAGCGGATATAGAGAAATTCGGCTACTGCCCCCTCAGCTGGTTCTTGAGCTGGAAGGAATCAGCGGAATCGGACTCGCATCAGCTCGAGGGGCAGATGGCACACGAGAAGATCGCGAGGAACGTCGATAGGGCAAAGGGGCTGGAGCTCAATGCAGTCGTCAGCCAGAAACTGGTGATTATCTACGCGATCATCGCCACAATTGTCGCGACCCTCGGTATCTCTTTGCTCCCGTTCGGGAACAAGCCGAATATCTCCCATATAATGATCGTTATCTCGCTGATCTGGATCCTCGCCGCCCTGTTCTTTCTGAATATCTCATACAGAACCCCCGTGAAAGATAACATTGTCCAGTACGAAAAAATCATACTCATCTTCGCAATAGTCGCGACTCTCGCAGCCGCGTATTCGGTGCTGTTTACGAAGATAGATGAAAATTTGGCTCTGGTGTTGGTCACGCTCTCCCTTTTATGGTTGATCGCCGCGTCCTATTTCCTCAACAGGACCCTGACGTTCTCGTTCGCTGCCAAGAAGCTGAAGGACGAGCTGAACATTGAGGGCGAGATCAAATATGTCGACATGGGCGATTCGGATCTGATGAGATCCAAGGAACACGGCATCTCCGGAAGACCCGACTATGTGCTCGTGGTCGATGGTTATCAGATCCCAGTGGAGGAAAAGACAGGACGCAGCCCGCGCGGGCCTCTGTTCTCGCATATTCTGCAGGTCGCCGCGTATTGCCTTCTGCTGCAGGAGAGCAGCGGACGACGGGTTCCCTACGGGATACTTAAATATGGTCCTAACCAGCAACACATAATAGAGTTCGACGACAGCCTGAGGAAGATACTGCTGGAAAAGGTCCAGGAGATGCGGTCGATCATTGACGGAAAGCCCGCCCACCGAAACCATGGACGGGTCAAGAAATGCGCCAACTGCTCGAGGCGGCAGATCTGCCCCGAAAGCTTGGCCTGAGCTCATTCGACCGTCACGGTCTTTGCAATGTTTCTCGGCTTGTCAATCGGACATCCTCTTTTCTTCGCGATATAGTACGCATACAGCTGAAGCACGACGATTATGGGTATCGGGGTGAACAGCGGGTCTACATGGGGCACCAGGAACACATCCTCCGCGTACTTCTCGAGGTCCCTGTCCCCCTCGGTTCCAATCGCGAGTACCGGCGCGCCTCTTGCGGTGACCTCCCTGACGTTCCCCAGCATCTTCTCGTATGTGTGGTCCCTGACGCATATCGCCACTACGGGAGTCTCGGTACTGAGCAGTGCCAGCGGCCCGTGCTTCAGTTCGCCGGCCGGATACCCCTCCCCGTGGATGTATGATATCTCCTTCGTCTTGAGAGCGCCCTCGAGCGCCGTCGGGAAATTGATATGCCGTCCTATGAAGAAGATTGATTGCGACTTCGCAGACCTCGTTGTCAGCGACTCAATCGCATCTGCGTTATTCAGAACATCCTGGATCGCTCTCGGCAATGCGCGCATATCGGTGATTATCTGCCTCCTCCTCTCCGATGAGATGCTCCGTCTGCTGCTCGCGAGTCTCAGCCCCAGCAGGTAGAGCGCGATCAGCTGCGTCACGAAGGTCTTCGTTGCCGCCACGCCTATCTCAGGTCCGGCCCTCGTATAGATAACGGTATCCGCCTCCCTGGTGATCGCGCTTCCGAGGACGTTCGTTATCGCCAATGTCCGGCATCCCCTCCTGGACGCCTCTCTCGCCGCTGCGAGGGTATCCGCGGTCTCCCCGCTCTGCGTTATGATGACCACCAGAGGCTTCTCCTCGCTGAGCGAGGAATATCGGTACTCGGACGATATCTGAACGGTCGTCGGGAGCTTGCTCAGCTCCTCGATTATGTATTTCCCGACGAGGCCCGCGTGATATGAGGTCCCGCAGCCCACGATCTTGACGCTTGAGAATGCGTTCTCCGAGAAGAACGGGTCCTCCTCGAGGCTTCCAAGCCGTCCGAGGAGCGATTCGTGGACAGCCTGCGGCTGCTCGAAAATCTCCTTGAGCATGAAGTGGGGATAGCCGCTCCTCTCGGCATCCTCCAGGTTCCAGCTGACCTTCTGGGTACCCCTCTCGACATGGTTTCCTTCCAGGTCGTATATCTCCACCGAATCCGCCTGGACACGGGCGACCTCCCGGTCGTGAAGATAGAGCACCTCATTGGTGTATCTCAGGAGGGCGGTCACGTCGCTCGCGACGAAGTTCTCATCGTGCCCGATACCGATCACCAGCGGGCTCTCGTTCCTTGCGACCACTATCTCCTCAGCGCCTCCGTCGATGGCCGCCAACGCATATGCGCCCTCGACCTTATCTAGCGCCTTGACGACCTTGGCGAAAAGGTCTTCTCCCTCCGCATCCTCGATCAGGTGGGCCAAGATCTCCGAGTCAGTATCGGAGGTGAAGCGGTGTCCTCCCTCGATCAGCCGTTCCCTCAGGTCCATATAGTTCGTGATTATCCCGTTATGCACGACGGCGTACTTCCCATCGCAGGAGATGAACGGATGTGCGTTCTCGGTCGTCGGTCTTCCGTGAGTCGCCCATCTGGTATGTGCGATCCCAGCGCCCCCGGATATCTTCTTGATCTGCGATTCGAGGACAGATATCTCCCCGACCGATTTCTGTACATCGATCTCCCCGTCAGAAACGATGGCAACACCGGCCGAGTCGTAGCCCCTGTATTCGAGCCGCTTCAGGCAGTCGAGAAGTATCTCCTGGGCCTCCCTCGATCCGATGTAGCCAACAATGCCGCACAAGAGCGATCACTTCCCCCTAGCCGTGAATGGCGCCCGCAGGCGCGTTCCTGCTAATCCGGCTGCCGCTGGATATCTTGCATTTCTGGCCGATTATCGTGCCAGGCTCGATCGATACGCCGCTCCCGAACGACGTATCCTCGCCTACCAGCGTGCCGATGTTCGGCACCTTAAAGAACGCATCTTCCAGCTGAACATAGGAATCCGCAGCCGAAGCCATCAGGTGCGACCTCGCCCTGACCCCGTAACCGATCACACTCTGCGAAAGGTAGGAGTGCGGGCCGATGCTGCAGTCGCTCATAACGATCGAATTGCGGATGACGCTGAAGGAGTCAACGGTGACATTGCTGCCAATGCTGGTCGATGGAAAAATGCTGACATTGGGTCCGATATCGCATCCCGCATCTATTACAATCGGGCCGTAGAGGGTCGTCCCCGACCTTATGACCGTCCCCTCGCCGATCGAGACCTTTCCGTGTATCGTCACGTTGCTCTCGATCTTGCCCGCGGTCTGCGGCTGCGACATCGTGAGCGCGGTGTGGTTGACCTCCAGCAGGTCCCACGGATAGACCGCATCGATCCACAGGCCCTGGCAGAAGATCGCCTGGAGGTTCATCTTGCCCAGGTGGGACTTGATCGCGTGGGTGAGGTTGTAGTCTCCGGCGTCCATGAAGGCACCGAGCGTGTCGAACACGCCGGCAGGGAGCTTGTACGCCCCGGTCAGCACCATGTTGCTCTGCCCCTCAGAGAATTTTTCCGAGATGTCGGATATGCTGTTTTTCCTCAGCATGGCGATCCCGTATTTCGGGGGCATATTGCTCTCGATCACGAGCGCTCCGTGCTCGGGACCCATGCTCACCAGGTCCGATATTGAGCGCGAATCCACCAGGCTGTCCCCCGGCAGTACGATGAAATCGTTTTCGATCGCGTTTCTCGCGGCAAAAAGGGCGTGCCCGTTCCCGAGCTGCTTCTCCTGGTTGAAATAGGTTATCGACGCCCCGAAATCGTCCCCGTCGCCGAAATAGGACATTATCCTCTCCTTTCGGTATCCCACGACGACTATGATGTCTTCGACGTGATTGGCCACGAGCGATCTCACGATGTATTCCATGATCGATCTGTTGGCCAC
>DSAX01000026.1 GCA_011046235.1 Methanobacteriota archaeon
GATCGTGTAACTGCAGTATGTGGTCGAACCAGATGAATCGGTCAGCTGAATCTGCGATCCTACGGCGTATGTGGTTCTGTCCAGCACAAAGTAGTCACCGGCGTTCAAGTAGCCTGCCGTGTTTGCGTCGACAAACATTACACCGCTGGTGTATTCACCAGTTGTAAAAGAACTGACTGCAGTGGCGGTTAGACCGATGGCATTCGATGCGTCTTTCACGATTATATAGACATCAGCCTGTGCCAACTGAGAGGTCCCAGATATAGCAGTGACCGAATAGGTCCAGTTCGTCGCCGAGCTGTCTTTCGACATAGATACGTTTATTGACGATCCGGTATCCCCGCCGATGCCCAGCACCATGACATATAGCACGGCTGCTAGGACGACAGTAATCGCCACCATCAGAATGGTCGCGATAACTGGGGACACACCGTCTCCATCCTTGCGGATGCTCCATATCTTCTTCATGTGTTATGTCCTCCTGCAGGTTTGTTACGCCTGCTGGACTCATCTATCCCAGATGTTAGCTTAAAAGCCTTTCCCCTAGGGCGATTTTTATTGCCGTATCTATGTTCGCCGTTTGCCGAATAAAAATTCAGCCCTCTAAATGAATACCCGAGGGTCCGAACTTGCAGAGCAACTTCCCGACGAGTGCTGGGTTGTTCCTGACCTTCTGGATGATGAGGTATTTCTTCACCTCGTCGCCGACGGTCTCCCTCTCCAGCTCCACGATCATGTCCGCCATGTCCTCGATGCTGCTCTGGATCCTGGGCTCGTGGACGTTCTTGAGCAGGGTGATCAGCGACAGGCTGCCGCTGTGCTGGGTATGGGCCTTGATCGTCCTCATGGCCGAAAGCACCTCTACCGTGTCGTAGTTCTCGATGAAGAAGTCGAGCGAGTCGATAGCCACCCTGAACGGCGTGGGCAGCTTCGATATCTCGTACGCGAGGGAGGTGAGGAAGTTGATCTCGAACGAGGCCGCCTCCCCGTCCCTGAATTTCACGATATCGTCGTATCTCAGCCCCTCCTGCCTGTAGCGCGATATCTCGAGTCTTCTGGCTAGCACCGTCTCGTAGTATTTCGCGCCGATGTTGATTATTTTCGCGGATGTTTTCCAGCCGTGCTGCTTCATCAACGATATGATGTCCTCGTCCCTTTCAGTCGTGGTGAAATAGGTCGTCTGCAGGTCGCCAGCTGATGCGAACTGCTTTGCTAGGAACTCTGTGCCGGATCCGGGCCTGCCGACCACCAGGATCGTGAAGCCCTTCGGAACGCCGCCTCCCAGGTACCGATCCAGAGCGGGTATGCCGATCGTCTCCACAGAGGGGCTCATTGCGTCCCCTCCTCGACCACGCGGATGATGCTGTCGCACACGAGGTTGACTATGTTGTTCAGTTCCGGTGTCGTGTGCTCGATCACGCTCAGGATCAGCGTGTTCACATCCTTCGACCTGAGGCTGCTGACGAAGATGTGCATGAACTCCGAGAGCACGTAGTTGGTGTTGTGAATGGCCAGGGAGTTGACGGAGTCCAACAGCACGAGCTTCTCGCTGGACTTCTTCTTTCGCAGGAGATACTCCGTCTTCAGCATGATGTTCTCGAGCATGGTCGGGCTCTCGACGAATAGCGCGGGTGAATCCTGAACCGCGGTGCCCATCATCGTATGGGAGATGCAGTCGACGAAGAATATCTTGGAGGAGTCGATCTCCAGAGCCTTCAGGATGTCGAGGATGGCCTGTGAGGATATGGTCGAGGTCACATAGATGATGTCGACGTCCCTCTTCGACGCGTAGATGTCGACGATCGCCCGGATCGCATCGAGGTAGTAGTCGACCCCGACCTGGAGTGACACGGCCGCGGAGGGCGGGAGCTCCTCGAGCTCGCCGGCCACCTTTGAGGCGAGGGTCATTTCGTGCCGCCTCCTCCGCCCTTCAGGAGCGGGACCAGGAGCACCCCCGCGGGGGTCAGGTCTAGCACATATTTCGCCCTGGAGTGCATCGTGCCCCTCATCTTGATCACCTGTAGGGTGCGCAGCAGGTCCCCCCTGCGCTCCATGTTGCCCATCAGGATGATCCCGTCTGATAAAGCCTCCTCCACCATGAACATCGAATACGCCTGCGTCCCCGGGGGCACTTCGGAGACTAACATAGAGGTGCAGTCGACAGCCGATAGTCCCTTGGAGATCTTCAATATGAAACTCCTGATCTTCTCCTGGGTCTTCAGCTTATATCCAACCGAAGTTATGGAGTCGATCACGAGCCGCCTAACCCCGAGCTCCTTCACGAGGTCGATAATGCTGTGGACCAGGAGGCCGACCTCCTCCATTGTAAGCTCGGCCTTGATTAGGCCGAGGCGCTCGTATATCACCGGAAGATCGACGAGTATCAGGTTCTTGCAGTCTATCAAATCCCTGTCGAAGAAATCGTACGGGATCACATTTTCCAGAAGCTTAACGGAAGACTCGGTCACGGAGAGGAACATGGACCGCTCCCCGTTCAGAGCACCGTGGATGAGGAACTCGAGGGCCAGGGAGGTCTTCCCAGTTCCGCAGCTACCCGTGAGCAGGATCGTGTTGGACAGGGGTATTCCGCCGTACAGAATATTGTCTAGAGCGTCAATTCCAGTCCGACAGCGTTCTCTGGTCGGTTCATTGTCTACCATTGCGAGCATGAATATAGTTTCAATTCATAAATCGTTTGTCTTGCGGTTTTACGCACGCGACATTTTTATGACCGCTCCCGTTTCTTACCGTTCCGATGAACGCTAAGCTTCAGGTTGCGCTTGACATGCCCCAGGGATCCAGAGCGCTGCAGATAGCGGAGGAGGCAGTGCATGGTGGAGCCGACTGGATAGAGGCTGGAACGCCCCTCATAAAAAGCGAGGGTATCGGCATAGTCAGACAGCTCAAGCAACGTTGCCCCGGGAAAACGATAGTCGCGGATCTGAAGACGATGGACGTCGGGGCGCTGGAGGCCGACATGGCCGCCAAGATGGGCGCCGATGTAGTGGTCGTCATGGGTGTGGCCGGCGATTCGACGATTGGAGAGGCTGTCAGGGCGGCGACTAAGTCTGGCGCGAAGGTCATGGTCGACATGATGGCCGTATCGAACCCGCTTCAGAGAGCGGTCGAATTGGCTCCTTTGGGGATTTCATACATATGCCTGCATGTGGGCGTCGATCAGCAGATGCACGGAGAGATGGCGGACCCCTCGGAGTGGCTTAGAGACAGTCCGGTCGGAGTGGCAGTTGCCGGTGGGATCAACTCGGAATCTGCGGGAAAGCTGGTCGCTGCGGGTGCGGAGATCATTATTGTTGGTGGGGCGATTACAAAATCTCCGGATGTGGCGGTTGCCGTGCGGACCATCAAGCGGGCGATGGAGACCAGCAGTCCGGTGGAGAGTCCTCTTTTCAGGAGATATTCTGAAGAAAAACTTGCAGAGGCTTTCTCAAAGGTGTCGACTGCAAACATATGTGACGCGCAGCACCGGCAGGGTGCAATGAGAGGGATAGTCCAAAGATCCGGTAAGGAGCGCCGGATGATAGGGCGCGCGGTCACGGTCCAGACGGCCGCCGGGGACTGGGCAAAGCCTGTTGAGGCGATAGACATCGCAAAACCGGGGGACGTGATAGTGGTCGATGCCGGAGGGGGGGAAAGGGCAGTCTGGGGCGAACTCGCATCGAGAAGCGCGATTCGTAACAATATCGCGGGGCTCGTCGTGGACGGCGCCATACGCGACCTCGAGGAGATAAGAGAGAGCGGCTTTCCATGTTATTCGAGATTCGTCTCGCCCGAGGCGGGGGAACCAATGGGGTTCGGTGGCATCGGGCCGAAGATAATGTGCGGAGGAGTTACCGTCAGAAATGGGGACTGGATCATCGGGGATTCGGACGGTGTGGTTGTCGTGCCGGTCGAAAGGGCAGCGGAGATCGCCAATAGGGCGTTGGATGTGCTCGAAAGAGAGAACCGGTTGCGCGAGGAGATCGCCAGAGGAAGCACGCTGTCCAAAGTGCAGGATCTCAAGAAGTGGGAGAAGGCCTGATTCCGGCCTCATCCCACCATTCCGATCTCCTGGGAAAGCTGCTCCAGCCGATTGATCCTCTCCTCGATTGGCGGATGGGTGGAGAATAGCTTTACAAGGCTGCCTCCCCTGAACGGGTTGACGATGAACAGCGAGGAGGAGGCGGGGTTTCCGGTGTTGATCGGCCTGCGCTTGTTGGCCTCCTCGAGCTTGCCGAGGGCTCTCGCCAGCGCAAGAGGCCTTTGAATCATCAGTGCACCCTCACGGTCCGCCTTGTACTCCCTGCTCCTCGATATCGCCAGATGGGTCAACATCGCGGCTATGGGTACGGTGACCATCACGATCAGTATCAGAATCGCATCGCCCTGTGACTGCCCGCCCCTTCTACCGAATATCATGTTGAACCACAGCATCCTGGCGGCGAACGATATCGCCCCGGCGATCGTGGCGGATACGGACATCACGAGAATGTCCTTATCCTTGACATGGGCCATCTCGTGCGCGAGAACGCCCTCCAGCTCGTCGTCCTTCATCAGGTTCAGAAGGCCGGTCGTTGCCGCAACGACCGCACGGTTCTTGTTTCTGCCAGTCGCGAACGCATTCGGGGTGGGATTGTTGACAATGGCGATCTTTGGCATTGGCAGATCCCCCTTGAGGCAGATGTTCTGCACGATCCTGTGGAGTTTCGGCTCTTCCTCCTTCGAGACGATCCTCGCCCTGTACGCTCTCAGTATAATTCTATCGCTGTAGAAGTAGCTGATAATGTTGAAAGCCCCGGCGATGACCAGAAATACGACCACGCCAAATATCCAATTATTGAAGAGAAGCCCCCCGATAACCCATCCTATCACCACAAACAATAGGATCAGAGTTGTGAACAGTAC
>DSAX01000025.1 GCA_011046235.1 Methanobacteriota archaeon
ACGGCAGGGATAGTCGAGACCTATGTGTTTCCGAGCGGGACCTCGATCGATCCTGGTGGGTATCTGGTGGTTATCTTCAGCTCCCAGTTCCTGGATAACGAGGATGAGTCGGTGATACTGCTCGACGCCTCCGATGTGGAAATAGACAGGACGCCAGTGAGGACGGACACCTACAACGATTCGAGGTCGTGGCAGAGGATCCCGAACGGTAGCGATACCGAGAGCGATTCGGATTGGGCTTTCAGGGAGGCGACTCTTGGATTTTCGAACGGCTGAAAGGAAGTCAATTCCCAATTATCGATCTGCAGGCATCGATATCCTGGCATATGGTCTGATGAATAACCTCATCCTCGATACGCAGCTTCAAAGACTCTTCGAAAGATTGTTTGGCCGTCTTGCCACCCCACTCGCCAAACAAGTGAATCCTGGCCTCGTTCTCAATAGAAATTACACCGAATGTCGTAGATAGGTCGAATAGCAATTCGGAAAGCCGCCAGGGATCGACTCTTATGTGCTTGGGAAGATCTGAAGGCATCAAGAGCTGAATCGGCCTCAGCTCGCATTTTATCGCATGGGAGAGCATGTCTTCGTCCGCCGTTAGAAGGCAGCAGTCGTAATGGTTCTCTCTCACCCAATTAGAGTACGAATCGGCAATGATCTGGTCGTTCAGTTCCCTATCCCTGCTATGCTCGACGACCGGGATTCTATGAGCCCCCAATCTCTTTTGCAGGAACTCAGCCTCGTTCAGCGCCTGTTTCGCCTTCCTCGCGAGCAGATCGCTCCCATTTACGAACTCCTTCAGCAGCTCGTTATTTGAAAACGCCTTTCTCATGATAGCCATGTCCTGCATTGAGTATTTGTGTTTTATCTGGGCGTCTATTTCACTTTTTACCAGCTCACTGAGAACATATCTGTAGCTGTGCGCGAGGGATACGCCCATCGGATCGTCGACATTCATCAAGTGGCGCGATATAAATCGAAAATAGAGAACATTTGTATCCACCGCCAAAACGAAGGGTCTTGGCATTACGCTAGGATCCGTGAAATCACGACTATATCCCATCAACTTTTGGATAACCTCATCAAGATTCGAAAACGGTATCACGGTAGAAGACAGGAGACATTCGCGGAGGTCATGATAGTGGACCATCTGTTTTGAATCCAAATCTGGAATTCTGCATCCGAGTGCTGCGCTATCAAAATCGGACTTTTGAACTATGTTTTTCATCTCAGGTTTTTGGATATCCAGGTTGAACAGCTCGAGGTCGTAGAACGGGTATTTAACCCGGAAATATCTCTTGTCTGAGTCGAACAGGGAGTTCGTGACTATCTGAAGCTCGTCTTTCGAAATAACGATCTCCTTCAACTCCAGACCTCCTTCTGGAGGTCCACAAAGTGTTGCAGATGAAAAGGTATCATCGGATAAGGCCTGGCCGCATTCCTCAGATTCTCAATATAAAGATAGAAAACATGGTCTGCCTCCTTTTCCCTCGCCGCCAGTATGGCGGAGGAGACGATCGCCTTACGGCCGGGAGTGATATCCAGGGCAACCTCGTTTCCTGAACTCTTCTCCTCTTCAATCAGTCTTGAGATCTTCTTCCCGACAGCAGCGAAATTATCCTCCTGTAGATTCACCTTTGAAATCTCGGCCTCCTTGCCTCTCGATTTCAGAAGGGTGTCCATCCATCCCATGATTTCCCCCGCGTCATTCTCGTGTCCAGAGGTGACAATGATCACAACCTTGTCCGGAAGGAAGTCCTTGTGACGGATCGCGGCCCAGAGGCCGTTGATGACCGCCCATTTGCTTATTCCAGTTACAGTGAAGTATACCTTGCTCGCCATTCTGACTCCCTCATTGAATCGATCTGAGGATAATAACAGTTTGTAGATTCATGCATCGTCGAGTCTCTCTCAGTCGCCGAGAGATCGATCACTCATTGATAATCCTCTCAAGATTGTCTTCGATTGCCTGCTTGAGCTGCCGACAGGATGATTGATAAGCGCCAGGGCCGTTCATGAAGGGATCGCTTATATCAAATACCAAGATCGATAGCGACGGCTCAATACCATCCAATTGTTCCAGAAGATCCGATAATATTGATTTGTCCAAAACTACCAGTACATCCCGGGGTTTTGGCTTCGCCTCTCTTATCCCCTTTGGGACATGCTTCTGCATCCATATGATATCGCCGAGCAAATCCTTCACCGCGCGTTCCCTCAGCTCTTTCACCTCTCTATTGTCAGGGTAGTAAGGGTTCACGCCGAAGCATTCCACATCATAATTCTTGATCCCTTTTTTCCTTAAGATCTGGAGCAGTATTTCAGTGGCCATCGGGCTTCTGCAAGTATTGCCTATGCAGACGAATAACACCCTCCTATTTTCACATTCGATCTCAGAGATGGATTTTTTCAGATGCGCTTCTTTTTTCATCTTTCTCACGAATTTGAGATATCACAGATCGATGCTCTTCCCGTTCTCAGGCAGTATTACCTGATACTCGTCTTCAAACTTCTCCCTGAACCACTCCGGCGATTCCGTGTGAACCGGTATCAGTTTCTCCGGATTCAGCTCTCTGACTATATATTCAAGATCGTCTCCAGATGCGTGTCCGGATGCGTGAAGAGCTCTGTGCTCATCTGTGAAGACCGGTTTATTGTCAATGAAGTCGAACCCGTACCAGGTGATGTTGAACCTTCTCAGCCACTCGGCGAGCCTCCTGAAGTCGATCTCCTGCTCTTCGTTGTACGCCTCGCTCGAGGAGTGGATGTAGTGGCCTCTCGCGGGGTTCAAGTCCACAAGGTGCTTGATGTCGAAGAAGCTGAAGGAGAGCACGTATTCGCCCGGGGAATCCCTGACCTGTGAGGGCTTTATCACATGATCTTCGTACTTGCCCATGATCCATTGCTCCCACTTCTCATCGCTCCCCTTCGGACCGTCGTAAATGAGCAGGTCATCGCCCGGGAGAGGTGTATCTCGGTCAGCTGAGTGCATGGCATTGAGCATGTAGGCGTCCTTGGTCGTTATGACCAATCTTCTGCCGTGCTCGTCCGATACCTCCTTGAATATTTCGAGCCGCTCGATGTTCCTCGGGCCGAAATCCGCGATGACCAGGTCGCCCGTCATCGAGGAGACGAGCTCCTTGGCGGTGTCCAACACCTTCTGCTCGCTTGAGGACTCCGAATCAGGCTCGGAATCGCTCCGCCTGCCCGCCCGTGTGCCTTCGATTATCAGAGCATAAGGCCTGGGCGACCTCGCCTTTGATATGAACTCCTTTGTTTTATCTGCTGCGAGCCCGTGGAGCCTCAGATCTCCCGTGTAAATGACATTGCCCTGGCTTGTACCGATCGAGAACGCCGTGGCCCCCTTTATGGAGTGATCCACGGGGTACGCCTTCACATCCACAGTCTGGATGCCCTTCTGGATATTCCCTGGGCAAGGCTTCTTGCATCTATTGGGGTCTTTCGCCATTTCGATCGACGGGGACAGCCGTATGAAACCTTTGAGAGAATTGTCGACGCCCCCCTGGAGAATGCACAAATCCCTGCCCGGCATCTCGTCCCTCTTGGTTTTAATAATGGATGTCCCTCGCTTCTCCGTGCATTCTCTGGGTATCGCATATAGGCCATCCTTGCCTATCTCAGTCTTCGATGAGTCCTGGGTCGCCTTCACGATCGACGCTGTGAGCGCGCTGCACGCCATCGGGATGTCGCCTCTGAGGAAACCGAGGTCGCCGCAGTGGTCCATGTGGGCGTGGGAGATCAGGACGGCGTCGACCTTGCCGATCTTGGGGCCTGTCAATTTAAAATCATCAGGAACGAGATCGTCCCTGAGCAGGTTCCTCACATTGGGGATCAGACCCATGACGACATGGTCCATGAGCCCCGCTGTGGTCCGCGGCTTGAGGAACTCCTCATAGTACCTGTTCAGCTGTGAATAATTGATGCCGAAATCGAGGAGGACCCTCGAGCCGTCGAACTCCAAAAGTATCTTCGATCCGCCGATCGTATTGCACCCGCCGAGCGGCAGCAGCTTGACGTCAGTCATAGACTTCCCTCCATCCGGCCTCTCAAGGGCATGCTGAGGACTTAATAATCTTCCCTTACCGTCAGAGATATTGCTAGAACCTCCTCACCTCATGCATTCTTTCCTTCTCCTTGATTGGGCCCTCGACCGCCTTGAGAAAACCTTCGCACTCTCTGATCACGTTTTTGAGATATGAATAGGTCGTGGGATGGAGCAGGACCCACTTCCATAGCGGATCCTCAGCGAGTATCCTCTTCGCGGTCTCAAGGTTACTTTGCGCCATCTTCATGTATGCTATATCCATCTGGTTCACCTTTTTCTCTTGAGAAAAATGTTTGGAAAGAGGTTTTGCCGCTCTCGGTAGCTCTGCCGTCCGTGTCTGCCGGGAGCGTCACCCGATTCTTCGCTTGTCCGTGCCTTTCGCCTCCTCTCTGCCCAGACCGCTGTGCCTTCCATGATTTCAATTCCATCGCTGTCCCTCCTTTCCCGATGCCTACATGTACATTATGTCCTCATCGTCATCGAGCTCGTTATGCCTCCTTCGCCATGTGTCATCGCACAGATCGCATGAATCATCGTCGTCCTCCTCTTCGTCGGATAGCATCGTGAATTCCTCTTCGTACTCCTCTTCGTCCCCCTCGTCGGGGCATTCGTCTTCCGACTCGTGCTTGAGGATGTCCCTGAACTGCCTCAGGGACTTGCGGATCTCCCTGACGCCGAGGTCCCCAAGGGCATACTGCGCGACATCGAGGAGGTATCCGGCGCCGCAGCTGAAGGCCCAATGGGCTATCATGTTCCTCTTCGTGCCGCTGATGAAGTACTCGTGGTCCTCTGTGAAGCAGGTCGATATCTCACCGATGGCTTTCATTACGGCATG
>DSAX01000064.1 GCA_011046235.1 Methanobacteriota archaeon
ATATATAGGTTAGCTATTATTGGCGCACGCAGCCCCCAGGCCAACTATCTGGTCAGGAGGCCTTCATCACGTTCATGAGGAGACTAAATGACAACCGTTTACGACGTACCAGCGGATAAATTCATAGACAAGCTGGCACTGAAACTCTCGGAATTCGAGGCCATAGCAGCACCCGAGTGGGCCCAGTTCGCGAAGACGGGGGCGCACAGGGAGAAGGCCCCTTTGAGAAGCGATTGGTGGCAGGTTCGGGCAGCCGCTGTGCTGAGGAAGATATACATGAAGGGCCCGATCGGCATTGAGCGAATGGCCGCCGAGTTCGGCGGAAGGAGCGACAGGGGGTCCGCACCTTACCGGGCCGTCAGAGGCAGTCGGTCGGTCGCAAGAGAGATGCTGAAACAGCTTGAGAAGAGCAAGCTCATAAAGAAGGACAGGGGCGTAGGAAGGTCGATCACTCCAGCAGGCCAGGCCCTGGTGGACAATATCTCCCATGAGCTCCTAAAAGAGCTCTCGGAAGAACGCCCGGAGCTTTCGAAGTATCTCGCCTGAGATAAACATGCGAATAAACATGCGAGGAGGCTGAGATGAACTCGGAAGACGAGATAGAATTGATACGTCAGAAGAAGCTTCAGGAGCTATTGGCGAAGCAGCAGAACTCTGCCATCGAAGAGGAGCAGATGAAGCAGAGGGACGCCGTCAAACAGAACCTGATGAGACAGATTCTGACACCACAGGCGCGGGAGAGGCTGGCAAACCTGAGGATCGCAAGACCGGAACTTGTGGAATCGGTGGAGAAACAGCTGATAATGCTGGCGCAGTCCGGCAGAATTAACCAGCAGATCGATGATAAGACGCTCAAAGACCTGCTGCGCAGGATAGCACCCAAGAAGAGGGAGATAAAGATAGAAAGGAGATGAATCATTTGGCGAAGAACAAACCCCATGCCAGAAAACTGAGGCTCTTGAAGGCGATGAAGAGCAACCGCCGCGTTCCAGCATGGGTCATGGTCAGGACGAACAGGTCGTTTCTCCGGCATCCGAAGAGGAGGCAGTGGCGCCGGGGACGGTTGAAGATTTAAACGATCGGGATATCAAATCTGGAGAGATGTTATTATGGCAGATGAAGTTGAGAAAATCCTTACAATACCTCTCAGAATTTCCAAATCCGTCCCGCGGAACATGAGGGCGAAGAGGGCGATCAAGGAGGTCAAGGAGTTCGTAGCAAGGCACATGAACGCCTCCGAGGGACTGACCGAGGAGGAGTTTGAGCGCTTCGCATCGCCACTGGAGAAGATATGGGTAGACACCAAGGTGAACGAGGCAATCTGGGACAGGGGGATTCAGAAGCCTCCCTCAGTTATTAGGGTTCGCGCAATCAAGTTCGAGGACGGATTAATCGAGGTCTCGCTTCCAGAGGAGTGAGCCTTGAGGCGAATTGCATGATTTCACTCGCTAACCTTTTTGGAAACCCGTATATCGGCGTATATTGCTCCGCATCGGAGAGATATGCCATACTTCTCAAGAACGCCGAGAAGACGCTCGTGGAGCCCATCCGCGAGTCGTTGTCGGTCGAAGTTATCGAGACGAACATATCCGGCTCAACTATCGTAGGCTCGCTGGTCGCGATGAACTCGAACGGGATTATCCTGAGCAATTTCGCAACCGAGGATGAACTATCTCTATTGCCGGACGACCTCGAGGTCGCCGTGATGGAGGAAAAGTACAACGCTGCGGGCAACAATATACTGGTGAACGACAGGGCGGCGCTAGTCAACCCAGGTGTATCGGATGAGAGCCTCAGAGTCATTTCCGACACGTTCGGTGTCGAGGCGGTAAGAGGCACGATCGCTGGAATAACGACCGTCGGATCGGTCGCCTTGGCAAATGGAAAAGGAGTGCTCTGTCACCCACGTGCGTCGGAAGACGATGTTGAACATCTCCGCAGCCTCTTTTCCGGTCAGGTGACCCTTGCGACCCTCAACTACGGCATCCCTTGGCTCGGAGCATGTGCCGTGGCAAACAACAGTGGTTGCGTCGTCGGGGAAAAGACCACCCCTATTGAGCTCGGTAAGTTAGAGGATGGGCTAGGATATCTCTGACGATGAAATTACGAGAAATCAGAGGGAAAAAACCCATATCTCGGTCTTCTCGGGCAGATCTTCAGGCTTGAACTCGATCTCGTTGCCGACCCTTGCGATCTCGTCCTCTTGGAACTCGGCAAGGAAATCGTCCACAGGGCGAATGGACAGCGCCAAACCCCCGATTCTGTAATGCATGGGTACGATTATCTTCGCGTTGATTTTCTTTGAGAGTTTGATCGCGCTCTTCACGTCGAGCGTGAATATGTTTCCGACGGGGATGAAAAGCACATCGATCGGCATCAGCTGCTCCATCGTCTCCTTGTCAAGGGGGTGTCCGAGATCGCCCAGATGGCAGAAGTTGATGCCGTCCAGTTCGAACGAGAATATCGTGTTCTTCCCCCTCTTCGCACCCTGAGAGTTGTCATGGAAGGTCTCGGTCCCCCGGATTCTTACGCCCTTCTCCACGGTCATAACGGGATCCCTAATGATCGATACATCCGAGCCCTTTACCATCCGGGTGCAGTTGTGGTCGAAGTGGTCGTGGGAAACAAGCACTATGTTACCGACAAGGTTCGGAACGGGTATGCCGATGCTCTTTCCGTCGTGAGGATCGGTAATGATCGTGATGTTGTCGTCCCTGAGCTCAAAGCATGCGTGTCCATGCCATCTCATGAGCATTGATATATCCTCCCCTTTCGCATCCCCCATCAGCAACCTTCCCCTGAGAGGGAAAACCCAATATGAATACGCTTACTTAAGGACATTGGAACGGATTGGAATTCACTCGAATTCGGCACCGCAACCGCTACACATTTTCGCGTTCTCGGGGACCTCTTTCTTGCACAGGGGGCACACGAAAACTCTGATCGTTGCTGCAGGGGGTGCGCCTTCCTTCTTCGCCGGTCCACCTTTGACATCGGCGGCGTCTGACTTCACGGTCCTGGTAACCCTTCTCGTAACCTTCTTGCCCTGAGTGGTGGATGGCCCGGCGGTACCTGGCTTCACAGTCTGGGGTCTGCCCATACCAGGAGACGGTGTTTTCCTGTTTGCCGTAGCTTCAGCTTCCTTTGGAGGAGTTTTCGTGGCCTCCGGCATCGAAAAAATGCCGCCGATATTTCCGAACAGACCTTTGAATTTCTTCTCGGCCAATCTCTCCTTAGATTGTCTGGCAGGCCGCTCCTTAGACGACCTTGCCTCGACCATTGATTTTGCTCTTGGTGCTTCGATGCGTGCTTTCTGGCCCGGTTGGTCCGACGGCTTTGTCACACGCCTCACCTTCCCCAGTGAAGGCTTCATCTGGGAGCCAGTAGTAGGCTTCGGTCTAGGAATGGTAGCCCTTGACACCACCCTTCTAACCTTTTTTCCGGGCGGGGCTGGGGTAGGTTTATCGGGCCTCTCTTTGACGATCTCCGGACCCTCAGCTGCGGAAACCTCGTCTGGCGGAGGTGGTTCAAAACCTTCGAGATCGAGTGAGATGACCTCGTCTGGCTCGGATATCTCGACAAGTCCGAGCTCGGCCTCGATCTCCTCAATGCTCTGTGGTGGAGCTTGCTTCGACCCGCTCCTCAATTGTGGAGTGGAGGGCCTTTCTGCCTCTCTCTTTTCCTTTGGCTTCGGCTCCCGTTGTGGCTTTCTCAACGTCGACTCGATCATCTTGTCAACAGATGTATCCTCGAACTTCTGTTTCTCGAGCATGAGCTCCTGCTCAAGCTTCTCGATCTGAAGGATCCACTCATCCTCCTCCTCGAAGTCCCAGCCGCAGAACTCACATATCTTGGAATCAAGGGGGACTCCGAGGCCACAACTAGGACATTCCTTGCGGACCTCATTTGTTCGGGGCATCTGCTACCTTTCATAGTTATTGGTCGATTGATAATAAAGATTTCCTGATAAATGGCAATGCTTGACAATAACTTATCATTGAATAATCAACCCGAAATCTCGTATGGCAACCTTTGATGATGTGGTTACTGTAACATACGACATAGGCGGAAAGATTTAACTAATAATGGAGAAATGAGTTAGCCGGTCTGAGCATGAAGACATTGGTTCTTTGCGTCGATAGAGATGACGACTTGGGCACTAAGGCCGGAATTACCGGCCCGATCATCGGAAGACAGGAGAACATAGAGGCGGCTCAGAAGCTCGGACTTGTAGATCCTGAGGATGTGGACACCAACTCCATACTGAGCGCGGTCTCGCTTTATGACGATCTCGTCAAGAAGGGCATTGAGGCGGAGATTGCTACCATAACCGGCGATCAAAGGGTGGGATTTCAATCCGACCTGATTATCACGAGGCAGCTAGAGAACACCCTCGAACTCGTCAAGCCAGATCGGGCTATCCTGGTTTCTGACGGGCAGGAGGACGAGTATATCTATCCCATGATTTCCTCGAGGATCAAGATCGACTCGGTCAAGAGGGTATTCGTCCGCCAGAGCGAGAGCCTCGAGGGCTTTTACTATCTGCTGGTCAAGAGCCTGAAGGATGTGAAGATCAGGACGAAATGGATACTGCCGCTGTCTCTCTTCCTCGTAATACTGGGGGTACTCTACCTCATACCTGAGATTATCGCATTCCAGGAGGAAGCCAGTGCGAATCTCGAGATGCTCCCGAGGATCGGATTCTTCGTTATTCTCATAGTGCTAGGGATCTATCTCATATGGTGGGCATACGAGCTGGATAGAAAGGCGAGGGCCATCGCCAGGTCGATGAGACAGGGGAGCCTGGCCATTCCTTTTGCGCTCGTATCGATCATGCTCGTAA
>DSAX01000097.1 GCA_011046235.1 Methanobacteriota archaeon
ATATATAGTTAATCGCTTGTCAATGTCTGTCAATCCTTTCTAAACTCTCAAACTTTTAGTTCTCACCGGAGGTCATCTGTTCTGAAGTAAAAAATCGAAGATCGAAAGGTGCAATGCATGAGCGAAAAAAATGGAAATGAAATCGGAGCTGAATCCGTGCGCGATAGGATCTCTGACGCACGGAAAAAAAGTTCCTCCAAGCGACTGGTTATTGCTGTCATCTCAATTATCGCAGTGGCGGTGATCATAGGCTCCGTATGGGGTCTGGGGCTGGGAGGCAGCAACGAAGTGACGCTGTCAGGCGCGGGTGCTTCCTTTCCTTTTCCGTTGATCTCGAAGTGGATACAGATGTACGAGAATGAAACGGGAGTGAAGGTGAGCTACGAGTCGATAGGAAGCAGCGGCGGCATTAACAGGATCAAGGACGGGCTGGTCGACTTCGGCGCATCGGACGCCCCGCTGAAGCCCGTGGACGACGACCTGGGACTGGTGCACATACCGGAGACAATAGGTGCTGTCGCGGCCGTTTACAACCTCGTTGGCATAGACACAGGCCTACTCCTGACTGGAGACATATTGACCGGGATCTTCATGGGCAATATCACCGCGTGGGACGATCCCCGGATCACGGAGATCAATTCCGAATTGACGCTCCCCTCTGAGGAGATAGTTGTCGCACACCGGTCGGACGGCAGCGGGACCACCTTCGTGTTCACATCCTACCTGGCTGAGATCAACCAGACCTGGTCGGATATTTACGGCGCCTCGAAGACGATAACCTGGCCCGAGGAGGCCAACTTCCGTGGAGGCTCAGGCAACGCGGGCGTGGCGGCGATAGTGCAGACCACGCCGTACTCGATAGGATACATCGAGCTCGCATACGCACTCGAGAACGACATCGACTTTGCGGCGTTAGAGAACCAGGAGGGTTTCTTCGTTCTCCCAAGCATCGAATCCACGGCTGAGGCGGCCTCCAACGCGGCACCTTCCCTTCCGGCGGGCGACGCCAGCTGGGACGGGGTGGAGATCGTCAACGCTCCTGGCGAGGGGGCCTACCCGATCGCGACATTCACATACATATTGATCTACAAGGAGCAGGAGGACCTCGACAAGGGCAAGGCACTGATTGAGTTCCTGATGTGGATAATCCATGACGGTCAGGACTACTCCGAGTCTCTGTACTATGTGCCCCTTCCCGAAAGCGTGGTCGCACTGAACGAGGTGACCCTTAACGGGATCACTCACAACGGAGAGCCGATGCTCTGATATCTGCGCGCAATCCCAGACTGGTGCCGCACAATAACCGAGGAGGGCGGAATGCCTTGAAGGGGGAGACCGCGGCTCGGTTCGTGCGCACCTCAACACAGTGAGGGGATGACGGATATGTCATTCCCTCTCGCACAATAAATCCGAGATGTGTCAAAGGGATGAATTCAGAATGGATGTGAGGAATGTCTACCACCGGCTTAAGGATGCTTCCAGATACGCGGTCCTCACTCCAGACGGAAGATTCGAATTGTTCTGTGCGGCCCTCGCGAGCGCCATCATCCTGATAATAATTATGATTGTCTCGTATCTACTGGAGGGCTCGATCCAATCGATCAGGAGTTCCGGAATCGACTTCGTAATCGGCAGCCGCTGGGACGTGAACCGGGATATCTTCGGGGCGCTCCCGTTCATAGCTGGAACACTGTACACATCGGCGATCGCTATCTTGATAGGCGTGCCAATCAGCATAGGCGTCGCAATATATCTCTCGGAGATGGCGCCTGACTGGGTGCGCGCTCCGCTCGGCTTCGTGATCGAGCTGCTCGCAGCGGTCCCCAGTGTGATATTCGGATTCTGGGGGATATTCACCCTCAGGGGTTTCCTGAGGGACTCGGTCGAACCCGCACTGAACGACACGCTCGGGTTTCTGCCGTTCTTCGAGGGCAACCCCACGGGCATGGACAAGTTCGCAGCGGGGCTCATCCTGGCGATCATGATCATCCCGACCGTGTCCGCGATCTCTAGAGATGTGATGAGAGCCGTGCCCAATTCCCAGAGGGAGGCCGCGCTCGCGCTGGGCGCTACGAAGCAGGAGATGATATCCGGGGCGGTCATCGGATACGCGAAATCCGGCATATTCGGTGCGGCGATACTCGGGCTCGGAAGGGCGGTCGGGGAGACGATGGCGGTCACGATGGTGATCGGCAACAAGAACAGCTTCTCGTGGTCACTCCTGGACCCTGGGCAGACGATGGCGAGCATCATCGCCATCAACTGGTGGGAGGCGGATAGCGGGTCGCTATACCAGTCCGCCCTGATCGAGATAGGCCTGGTTTTGTTCGGGATCATGCTGATCATCAATGTCATCGGCAGGATACTCATGGGAAGGATGATCAGGCTGAGGGAGGGGGCGGTCGGATGATATACGGAAACCTGAAGGTCAGGAAGCTGAAGGACCGGCTTGCATACGCCATCGCGCTTCTGTGCGTGTTCGCTGCGGCCGCCCCGCTGATCAGCATTCTCCTCGATGTGCTTGTCAAGGGTCTGCCGCAGTTCTCCATGGAGTTTTTCACCTCCGAGCTCCCCTCGCCGGGTACGGGAGAGCCGGGAGGTATCGGCCCTGCCATGATCGGGAGCATGTATGTGATAATGATCGGCTCTGCGATCGGGATCCCGATCGGCATCTTTTCCGGCATATACGTGTCAGAGTACGGCAACAACTGGTTCGGGAGGAGCGTCAGGTTCCTCACCGAGGTGCTTTCCGGGCTGCCGTCGATCGTGGTGGGCATTTTCGCGTTCCTGCTCCTCGTGCTCGGCCTCGGAGGCCCGACAGCGTACGCCGGCGGCTTCGCTCTTTCCATAATCATGGTCCCTGTCGTATCGAGGTCGACGGAGGAGTCGCTGAAGCTCGTCCCGAACACGATCCGAGAAGCGTCGCTCGCCCTCGGCGTACCGCGCTGGAAGACCACGCTCAAGGTCGTCCTTTCGCACGGAAGAGCCGGGATAATCACGGGCGTAATATTATCGATCGCGAGGATCGCTGGCGAATCGGCCCCGCTGCTGCTCACCGTCGGGTGGTCCCCGTTCGTGCAGACATCCCTCTCGGAGCCGATATCCACAATGCCCGTACTGATTTACCTATACGGGACATCGCCGTACGAGAACTGGATCAACGTGGCCTGGGGGACGAGCGCTTTCCTCGTGATATTCATACTCTCCCTCAGCATCGGCGTGAGGTTGCTGACGAGGGGCAGGTTCGCATACAGCAGGTTGTGATATTCTGAGCGATAAAAAGTACAAGATGGAGACCAATGAACTGAACGCCTGGTTCGGCTCGTTTCAGGCGATAAAGAACGTGTCAATGAAGATAAGGGGCAACCTGACCACCGCGATCATAGGGCCTTCGGGTTGCGGCAAGTCCACCCTCATCAGATGCCTGAACAGGATGCACGAGGTGACCCCAAAGGCGAGGGCAAAGGGGCGGGTCCTGCTGGACGGAGAGGATATCTACTCCAGGGATGTCGACCCTGTGGAGATACGCAGGAAGGTGGGTATGGTATTTCAGAAACCAAACCCCTTCCCGACGATGTCCGTGTTCGACAACGTCGCCTTCGGGCTGAGGGCTAACGGGATACGGGACGAGGAGTTCATAACCAAGCAGGTGGAGAGGAGCCTGAGGCAGGCGGCGCTCTGGAAAGAAGTCGAGGACAACCTCGACGGCTGCGGTGCCGGGATATCGGGCGGGCAGCAGCAGCGTCTATGCATTGCACGGGCGCTGGCGATAGAGCCCGAGGTTGTGCTGATGGACGAGCCATGCTCCGCGCTCGATCCGATAGCGACCTCGAAGATAGAGGACCTGATATTCGATCTGAAGGAGCGTTACACGGTCATTATTGTCACGCACAACATGCAACAGGCCGCGAGGGTCGCGGACTACACCGCATTCATGTACCTCGGGGAATTGATAGAATACAGCAAGACCAAGAGGATATTCGAGAACCCCGAGGAGGAGCTCACCGAGAAGTACATAACCGGGAGGTTCGGCTGATCATGATCAAGGAGATGAAATAATATGTCCCCGAGAAAGGCGTACCAGGAGGAGCTGGATAAGCTGTCCTCGAGATTGGAGAAAATGGCCGGGATGACCAAAAAGGCCATCGCGATGGCGGTGGAGTCCTTCGAAAGGCATGACAAGGAGATGGTCGAGAAGGTGAGAGAGCTGGACGAGAGGACTTACGGGAATTTGGTCAAGGCTGAAAAGGAGATCATCAGGATCATCGCCCTGCATACCCCCGTGGCCGGGGACCTGAGATTCATCGCGACGAGTCTCAAAATAACTACGGACTTTGACAGGATCGTCAGGTACGCTACCGATATCGCAGACATCGCGGAGCGAACCTCTGAGATGCCCCATTTCAAGGCGTTGGTCAGCATCCCGCACATGGCGGAGATGGCGGTCAAGATGGTGGACCTTGCGGTCGACTCTTTCACGAAGAAGGACCTTTCCAAGACGAAGGAGGTCTTCGAGCTGGAGCAGAAGGTCGATTCCCTGTACGACGAGATTTTCCGGGAGGTTCTGACATATATGATGGAGGATTCCCAGAAGATCACGATGGGAATGAACTACCAGTTCGTAGCAAGATATCTAGAGCGGATTGCAGACCATGCCTGCAACATCGCGGAGAGGGTGGTCTACATGGAGACCGGCGAAAGGGTGCGCATGTAGAATTTGAATCTTCGATAAATAAGGACTTTCAAAGGACCAAATAAAGGGACCAAATAAAGGGACCAAATAAAGGGATGGAATGTAGAAGAGGCCTCTCGCCTATTTCGATGTGCC
>DSAX01000056.1 GCA_011046235.1 Methanobacteriota archaeon
GCCGAGGTGACCCTGCTATCATGCATGGGATCGGATCCGGGCATTTCGGACGTGTTCGCCAGATATTCCGCCGACAAGCTAGATCAAGTAGATGAAATCAGGACAATGGACGGAGATACCGGGTCGGTCAACGGCTTGGATTTTTACACGCTCTGGTCACCTGCCGATATGATGGATGAGGTCACATCGCCAGCTGGGATATTCAAGAACGGCAAGATGACCTATGCCCCCCCATTGAGCTCGAAAGGGGTCTATGAATTTCCCGATCCGGTGGGCCCTCTGACGGTATATAATACCGACCATGAGGAGACGTTCATCATGTCCCACCTTATCGAGGGCGTCAAAAATGTCGATTTCCGGATCGCCATAGACGATAATTTTGTGGCGATCGCAAAGACCCTTTACATGATTGGCATGCACAGCCGGGATCCGATCGATGTCCGGGGCGTTGAGGTCGCGCCCTTGGATTTATTGACGACCCTCATGCCCAAACCCACGGATTTCGTTGGGAAGGTAAAGGGGCACATGGCGCTGGTTGTCGAGACCACAGGGTCCCTCAACGGAAAGAAAATCATGATGAAGATATGGACGATCATGTCGCACGAGAAAGCCTATCAGCTCAGCAAAGTCAACGCAACCGGATATCTCGTCGGTGTTGCCGGGGCAATAGGTACGGAGATGTTGATCGACGGCGAAATCCCGCAGAAAGGCCTCGTCTGGCCCGAGATGCTCCCCGCTGAGAGCTATCTCGCACGGATGCGCGAGAAGCAGCTGGAGATCAGCGAACAGATAATTGAGCTGGAATGAGTCTTTCCACCATGACCCGGATGCCTTTCGGATGGTGCGGTACTATTTTCTCATCTTCAGATAGATCATGCCGACCAGGCTCGCGAAGAGCTCTACCCATATGATCGTGCTTCTCGTGGGAAGTTTTCTATCTTTGGTGTTGGAGAGCTCGAACCATCCGAGGAGCTCATTGTTATTCCCCCTGATATCAACATCAATATAATCCCCTTCCAGAAAATCCTCCGCCGATTTTCTCTGCGCTGAGAGCTCTATTGGACGGTTGTACGCTTTGGCTATATCTCCCCCTTCATGATGTATGTACTCTGCCACATGGAACTCGGAGGACCTGCCCATCTTGGCATGCGGGAACTTCTCTTCGTTCATGAAATCCTCCTCGGAATAGACGAGTTTTCTGTTCTCGGCTTCGGCTTCCTTTCTGTACCCAAGCAAGGTCGCATATCTGAACAATCCGTCTTTTTCGTTCTTGAAGACAATCCCGATCTCTTTGAACTCAAATAGCCTGTATAACATCCTCGCGACCTGATCTGACAAATATTGGATTGACACATCTGGTTTCTTGCCGATTTCCGTGATTTTATAAAAACCATCAGCAATTCTTTCCCACTGATCCTGCGGAAATGTAGAATATCTTTTATTTATTTCAGCCAATAATTTATAGTCGATTTTTATTTGTTCCGTGGGCATTATATAAAGAGAAGAATCTCACGGCGATTTTATACTTTCGCAGCGCTACATGCATGAAAGCGAAAGAAGATGACAAACGGAGAAATCGACCACGATTTATTGCCGGCATATGATATCCATTTGAACGGTGGATCTCGAGGTAAAACATACGATTACTCCCCCCGTCTATATCAGCAAAACGGAAATATCGGGGACTGCCTCTTGAATGTCGCGGTGAGCTGATATGGGCATTCGAAGCCTGATGGTCAAATTCAAGGATATACTGGTGATCGACCGGGAGGTATCGGTCGATTTGGAGGCGTCTAAGATACTGGCCTCTAACGAATCGGTCCCCGTTCTGTTCGAGAACCTAAATGGGCAGAGGGCTATTGGCAATCTCTGGAGCACCCGTGAGAGGATATGCAGGGCGCTCGGGGTGGACGCCAGGACGCTCATGGAGAACATGTCCAAAGCCATGAGCTGTCCGAGCGACCCGAAGATGGTAGACGACGCCCCGTTCAAAGAATCGCGAACAGAGGATATCAATCTCGGCGATCTGGCCATCCCGAAATACTATCCGGTAGACGGTGGCAGATATCTCACTTCAGGTGTGGTCATTGGCGAATTCGAGGGCGTGCGAAATCTCTCATTCCACAGGATGAAGATGATCGGCAAGAACCGTCTGGCCATTCGACTCGTGCCCAGGGATCTCTTCGAGATGCACAGGAAGGCGGTCGAATCCGGAAAGGATTTGCCGATCGCGATCGCGATCGGGCTCTGTCCTTCCATTCTCCTCCCCGCGGCGATGACTGTCGGCTATGGGAACGACGAGCTGAGGATAGCCAACTCCCTGAGGGAGCTCTGCCTCGAAGAGCCCGTTCATGTCGCAAAAGCGGGAAACGGCATCTCAGTGCCGGCATACTCTGAGGTCGTCTTCGAGGGCAGGATCACCTCGGAAATGGCCGACGAGGGACCGTTCGTCGACATTACTACTACGGTAGACTATGTTCGAAAACAGCCGGTGGTGGAAATCGACGCCATGAGCACCCGTTCCGAACCGATCATGCAGCTGCTTCTTTCAGGCGGTGCCGAGCACCGCATACTGATGGGAATGCCGAGAGAGCCGGTCATCTATTCCGGCGTCGGAAAGGTCGTTCCCGGTGTCGAGAACGTATATCTGACCGAGGGGAGCTGCGGCTGGCTTCACGGCGTTGTATCAATTGCGAAGGTCGATGACGAAGATGGGAAGAAGGCCGGTCTCGCCGCCCTCGACGCTCACAAATCGATGAAGTCGGTCGTCGTCGTGGACCGTGATATCGACATTTACGACCCTTCAGATGTCGAGTGGGCGATCGCCACGCGCTTCCAGCCCCAGAGAGACCTGACAATTCTGGAAAATTGCAGGGGGAGTTCTCTCGACCCGAGCGCCGGAGAGACGACCGGAAAAATGGTGATCGACGCGACCATCAAGGGAAGCGACCTGACGCCTTTCACCCGGGCAAAGCTATGAGGTTCGTTCAGTACTGTATTTCTCGGTAGCGATCCGGATGATCTCCTCGGCTATAACATTGCCAACGCCTTCAACTGACATCAGATCCTCCTTCGAGGAGCTGAGGATCTTCTGAACGCTCCCGAACTTATCGAGAAGCCTTTCGGCGAGGACGGAGGTGACATTCGGAAGTCCCTCGATCATCCTCCTCTGATATTCGGACAGCTCCGTTTCGGACTTCGATGATTGCTTCGGACTTTCTTTCGTCATCTCCGACTTCACAAGCGATGCGATGAACGCGGCCGTATCCGAGTGGCCGTTCGTCGGCATCAGCGGTATTCTCAGCTTCTGAATGAGCGAGTTGAGCGCGTCGAAAAGCGGCAGCTTCTCGGAAATGCCATGTCCAGGCGATCCCCCGCCCTCGACAACGAGTATCGGCCGCCGATATCTCTCCTGGAGTGCGGTGATCCTCGACACCACCTCGGGGTGGTCTATGTCCTTCAGAAACCGGTCGATCGTCTCCCGCACAACCGCGATGTCTTGGCCGATTATGAAATCCTCCGGTATCATGCTCTTCGCTTCGAACCTGAGACCGACGTCATCCAATTCCCTGAGCACCTCCGCGTTCCTCTCCGGATCGGCCAGCAGGCGCATGCTCAGCGATTGCACCGCTCCGAAATCGGACAACAGGGTCTGCGATTTCGATATCGACCGCGCCCTTCTCTCCTCCGAGAGGCTGGATGGGCTCTCATCGAAGAACCGGTCCACATCGATCGGCTGTCCGGAATCCGAGCTGATTTTCCTGGCGACCCTCAGCCTCCTCCTGAGGCTCTCAAGCTGCCTCCTCATCTTGTCCTCCTTCCGGCGGCTCGAGTAGTGATATGTCTCATCCTTCGTGTCCCTGGCGAGCAGGACGGCCACCCTTCCGGGCCTGTGCCTACCGGTCCTTCCGCGTCTCTGGATCGTCCTGATCTCGGATGGTATCGGCTCGTAGAAGATGACCAGATCCGTCGATGGGATGTCTAGCCCCTCCTCGGCGACAGAGGTGGCGACCAGAACGTTGCGCTCCCCGCTCTTGAAGCGTGTGACGATCTCCTTCTGCTCCTTCTGCCTCAGGCCCGCATCCTCACCGTGCGTGGACTGGCCGACGAAGCGGACCGGTCTAGCGCCGGGGAGATCCTCGATGAGTCGGGTGACCTGGTCGCAGGTGTCCCTGTAATGCGTGAAAACGATAATCCTCGAGTCCTGATTTCGGGATAGCTGGTCGGCAACGATTTTCTGAACCATGTCCAGCTTGGGGTTCTCTCCCTTTGACGTGTCGAGGAGCCTTCTGGCCATTTCGAACCTGGCGTCCTTGACCAGCTCCTTGGCGGCTTTAGAACCGCCCTTTGTCCCGGCGTCCTCGGCTATCTTGGATATGTAGTTCCTTAGCGAATCTGGCCCCTGCGTCTTGGCGAGGTCTATCGCGTGGCTGATCTTGATCGCCATGGATTGGATGGACAAGGCCTTGAACATGTGATAGTTCTTCTTTCCGCTGTTCAGCTTCGCCCTGATCACATTCCCCACCTCCAGAAGGTCCCTGATGGTCGCCCTCCTTTTCGGGTCCAGCAGCTTATATTTCCTGAGCGCGTTGATCTTCTCATCCAGTATCTTCCCGAGAAGGTCTGTGATCTCGTCCATCTCCTCCGGGACGTCGACGAACACCCGCTCGACCGCGATGCCGTACACATACGGTGCGACATCCTCGTCCAGCTCGGAACGGATGGCGATGTTCGTTATGTCGATGTTCTTGCATAC
>DSAX01000055.1 GCA_011046235.1 Methanobacteriota archaeon
AATTTATCGCATTCGAAGCAGAAGTTCTTGCCGGAAGTCTCGAGACACTTGAGTACCTCACAGATCTTGATGCCCTTGGTCGAGAGCAGGTTCCCGCATCCCACGCAACCGACTTTTTCCTCGGGTATGCCCAGCTTTTTCGCCATGTCGCTCCTGAGTTCCCCTCCCTCCTTCCCCGCCAAGTAGACTGCACAGGCGCCGCAGTACATTCCGCACCTGCCTATTAGGGCTAGATCAGAAGAAACTAGCATATCGGAAACAAGGATTCCCGAGAATTTAACTCTTCGTTCTTTTTAGCCATCGCCCCCTAGCTCTTTCGGAGGTAGGGTTAGAAAAATATACTTACGGTTGGAAAATGCATAAATATAGTATGAGACCATATCTTACCCTGTGGTTTAATGTCTATAATATTCGGTACGCTGGGTCATCGCCCTCAGTCTCTGATCCCGACAATCAAATCGACGGAGGATATCGAGAGGGTAATATTCTACTACGGGGGAGATGACGAGGCCAAGAAGGCGAGGGATGTTATCGTCGATTTCTGCAAGAACCTGAGAATCCCCGTGGATCCCGTAGAGCTTCCGGATGTATTCGACCTCATGGGGATCGCGAAGAGGATCAGAAACGATATTCGGGAGTGGAAGGGACGCGGGGGCAGGATAGCCATCTTCAACATAGCGGGAGGCACCCGGCCGACATCCTCCGCGGCTCTCCTCGCATGCACTCTCGAGGGTGTTCCAACCGTATATGTTCACGATCTTACAAACGACGAAATAGTGCTCCCCCTACTGGAAATCGAATACAGCAGGATATTGTCAAAAAAAGAGCGGAAGATTCTCGACATTATCCGGAAGAACGGGGACAGGGGGAAACCGCTATCCGAAATTGAGCTTGCCAGGATTTTCGGGGTCACAAAAGCCACCATGAACTATCATGTGAAACAGCTTCGTAGCAAGGGCGTGATTTTTCTTACGCCCGACCCCGAGGACATGCGAAGGAAGCTCGTGAGCCTGCAGCCGACCGTAGATCTTCTGCTCGGTGAATGAGGATGAGGACGCTCATAACCACATTCGGTCCGGATCCAGAAAATACGCTCGCGGCGATGAGAGCGATATCATACGAGAGGTTAGCGCTGGTGCTATCAGAGGATGACCTCAACACGCAGGCGCAGAAGATCATCCGCAAGATCGAGGAGGACTCGAGGGGAGAAATAGACAACATTTTCGTCGACCAATACGATTTGAAGGACTGTTTCAGGAGGATCGTGGATTACGTGCTGCGAATTCTGAGCATCGAGCATGGCGATGCGCACGAGGCAGCCTCACTGTGTATCAACATAAGCGGCGGATCTAAGATTATGGGCGATGCGGCTCTTATAGCCGCTATACATACCGGGGTTAGGGCCTTTCACTGCGAAAAGGACAAAATCATCAAGTTCCCCGTCATCGAGGGGGTGACCCTTAAGGACAGGCTGAGCGACTCCCAGCTTGCAATCCTTAAGGAGATCGGAGCATTCGACTCACTTGAGGACATTTCCAGGAAGATGGGCTCTAGATTGACGGATGAGACGATTAAGAAGTCTCTTAGGAAGCTGAAAAAGATGGGCATCGTGAAGACGCAGATCAGGGAAGGCGGGATATTCGCGGAGCTCACCGAGTCGGGGATATTCATTCTGGAAACGATAAATAGGCTCGAGAGGGGCCGCTCTTCAGCCCCTGGAAAATAGGTTGAAACCGGCCTCGCCGTCATTCGTTCTTCTTTTCCTCGGGGGTCTCCTCGATGCGCAGCTCGGTCGGCATAATCATCGGTACTATTCCCATCTTCTTGCTCTTCTTGACCAGATAGAAAATCGACACCATGACGAGCGCAAACAGGATGGTCATGGTCACCCAAATATTGTCTCCGAAGAACAGGGCAATAACGCCCAGGCTCTTCAGGCCGTATGATGTGAGAGTCATTTCCTCTGCCGTCACGCCGTAGAAGAAGCCGTTGTTGTATTCAACTTTGACATAGTTCTTGACAAGGTCCGAGTAGTAATAGTACATGGTCATATTAGTTGCGTCCTCGCTGGTACTGTTGTACTGTGCCCTTATCTTGACACAGTCGAATGTCCCTGCGTCTGTCGTGACGGGTACATTCGTTTCTACGACTTCCATTACCAGACGCTCATCGTAGTCGTATTCGGCGATTATCACTACGTCTATCGCGTTTTCCGCTGCCCGCTTTTGCACGATGTCGATGGAAGTATTGCTTATGACCTGCGTTCCTACGTTTAGCGCGTTGTTGCCCAGGTAGTCATCCCTCGTCTGCTTGTATTCCGTGACGATATTGAGCGCCTCATCCATCATCAGCTCCTCATCTCCCTCCTGGTGCATTTCTATCTTAAAATAGGCGTCCTGTTTGAACAGACTGTAATTGTCGACCATACGGAACTCCTCGCAATCGATGGAGAACAGTCCGATTATGGTGCCATTCGCCGATGTGCCTGTCTCTGATCTTCCGATAACATCGAGCATGTATACATCCTTGTATGGGCCCAATACTCTGACCGAGTCCTTTTTCACGATCTCCATATGAAGATCCACATCAAACGTCACATTGCTGAAGACTACATTCGTGACCCGGTAATCCCAGTAATTCCGGATACCTACACTATCGTCGTTTGTCTCGGCCGCCACGGGAGCCATAATGGCACTCAGGGAAAGCAGAGAGGCGAATATGATTGCCAGGCAAGCTCTTTTCATTCGATATCCCCCGAAATACATTGCTCTATTTTCTGAACATTTACTTCTATATATAAACGACGGGGGCGAGACTTTTCACAATATTTTAGCTTTGTGCAATCAATCAGAGGATCTCTCGTAGCAGCAATTGACCTCATATGCCGCACATTCAGTCTACGATCGCCTATTTTCAAGCTCAATCGGGAATAACGGATTGCGTGGAAGAGCAAGTATTAATAATTATATATGTATAACAAAATAAAATATAGAAAAATAATGATTTTTTAACGATCGAAAATCAAAAGGAGCAGGATTACCGCTCCTCGGGATCTTCATCCTTCTTAGGCTTATTGCAACTTTGGTTGCAGAAGCAGCAGGGACTCGTATTACCCCTCAGAAATGCAATGGAATCGTATTCCTCACTATCCTTTTCCTTCTTCTTATCTTCGGACAAGACATACACCTCGTTTTTCCTATTGGAGGAATATGAAACACAAGTATTACTTAACATTGTTGTAAGTAATCGGATATTTTCATGCGCAGGTATATTTCTATTATGATGTAAGATATACTTCATTTGAGATCAACAGATTCGAAACGGTCGGAGCTCATGGCAGATAAATGACGAATGGGAGGTCGAATTCAGATTGCCGGATAAGGAAGTCAAGATATCGATTGGGGGTATGCACTGCGCTGTCTGTGAGACGACCATACGCGAGGGTCTAGAGCAGCTCCCGGGCGTGAACTCTGTCAACGTCAGCCTCGCCTCAGAAAAGGCCAAGGTCTCCTTCGACGACCAGTTGGTCAAGGAGGCCGATTTGAAGAAGGTGGTCGAAGATCTCGGTTACCTGTATTACGGCGAGATGAGGGAGGAGCAGGCCGAGGAAAAGAGAAAAAAAGAGCTGGCAAGTATTAAGATTGCGCTGATAATGAGCGCCGTTCTCGGATCGGCCACAATGGCTTTGACATGGCTCTTCGAACTCGAAATAGGGGATCTCAAGGGATTGCTCAGACTATCGGAGCAACAGTCATATCTGGTTCTGTTCCTTTTGGCGACTCCGGTCCAGATCTTCGGCGGATACCGATTCTACACTGGGGCCTACCGGTCACTGCTCAACAAGAGCGCAAACATGGACACGCTCATCGTGATGGGAACCACCACAGCGTGGACCTTCAGCACCATAGTGATGATATCGCCGGGGACTTTCGGAGAGAGCGGGGTCTATTTCGATACCTCGGCTCTGATCATCACCTTCATTTTGGCCGGCAAATATCTTGAGGCGCTGGCCAAGAGCAAGACAACCGGAGCTATCAAGAAATTGATCGGCCTGAGAGCCAAGAAAGCATTTGTTCTCAGAGACGGCGAGGAGGTCGAGATCGATGCCGACCAGGTCGCCGTTGAAGACATAGTGATAGTCAGACCGGGGGAGAAAATCCCGGTCGACGGAGTCTTGATCGATGGCAGGACATCGGTCGACGAGTCGATGATCACTGGAGAGAGCATACCGGTCGAAAAGGGCCCAGGGGACAGACTGGTGGGTGCGACGATAAATAAAATCGGTTTCGTTAAGTTCAGGGCGACCGGGGTCGGAAAAGATACGGTGCTCTCCCAGATCATCAGGCTGGTCGAGGAGGCCCAGAGCTCCCGGGCGCCCATTCAGAGAATGGTCGATCGGGTGGCCGCGGTGTTCGTGCCGGCTGTAATCGCAATCGCCGCATTCACATTCGCTTTCTGGTTTCTGTTCGGCACCAATTACTGGGATGTCGGCGAGGGACGGTTGATATTCTCGCTTCTCGCGTTTGTAGCCGTGCTCGTGATCGCCTGCCCCTGCGCTATGGGTCTCGCGACGCCAACGGCGATCATCGTCGGTACCGGAAGAGGGGCCGAACTGGGGATACTGATAAAAAACGCTGAAGCTTTGGAGCAGACCGGACGAATCGACGTAGTCGTCTTTGACAAGACGGGTACTCTGACCAGGGGCTCTCCCGCGGTAACCGAGGTCATCGCTCTCGCTGAGGGATACTATGATGC
>DSAX01000010.1 GCA_011046235.1 Methanobacteriota archaeon
GACCTCGGGCGTAATCGATTACCGCGGCGCGGAAACGCCTCTGATCATGGCGGCGACCGGCGCCATGGCGAGCAGATACGGCCTGCCGAAGATGACGGGAGCGATCGGCGTCGACGCCGATCGACCAGGGAACCCAGTTCCGTTCGGAGAGACATTGTCCATTTGGATGACAACCATGTCCGGGACCGACCTCGCCTCAGGAGCGGGCGGCATAGATTCGGACCGGGGCTGCTCCGCAGTGCAGCTCGTCTGCGACGTCAATTTCTGGGAGGACTTCCGGGCATTCATGAGGGATTTCAGCATAAGCGAGGAGAAGGCCGCTTTGGACCTGGTGAAGGAGATCGGGCACAACAACACATTCCTCACGCATCCGCATACCGCCAAGAACTTCAAGAAGGAGATCTTCTTCCGTGACAGGAAGAAGACTGAGCTGTACGGCGCCACCGCATCTGACAGGATGGTGCCCGACGCCAAGAAGACCGTCGAGACCATACTTAAGAGTCATCAGGTGGAGTCGATTGACAAGGATCTCATCAGGCGGGGTGACGAGATAGTCAAGGAGTTCGAAAAATCTGTTTGAAATCGCGAATATGGATATGAATATCGGAGGTGTTGAAAATTAGCAATTTTTCAGATAGGTTTGTGATAAGGAAACCGCGACCAATACTCTCGGACGAGGACAAGACGAAGATGCACGAGGCCGCGCTGGAGATCATGGCCGAAGTCGGAATCCGCATACATAGCCAAACGGCGAGGTCGGCGCTGAAGAAGGCCGGCGCGGAGGTGAACGAGTCCACTATGGTCGTCAAGTTCCCCCATAACGTCACCGAGGATCTCAGGAAGAAGATCCCCGAGAAATTCACCCTCGCCGCCAGGAACGGCGATTACGATCTCCCGGTCGACGGGACACACCACTACTATACCACCGACGGATGCGGAATCACGGTATGGGACAACGAGAAGAGGGATCGGAGAAGATCGCTCCTCGAAGACGTCCGTAAGACCGCTGTGATCGCAGACTGGCTCCCGTACCTGAGCATCTACGAGCCGATGGTGGTCGCCCACGACGTCCCCGCGAAGGTCCATGTGATCAAGGGGATGAAGGAGGCCTTTGAGAACACGTCGAAGCACATCGAGACCGAATCGACTACCACACCCGAGGAGGCGAAGGCCCAGGTGAAGATGGCCGCCGAGGTCGTCGGATCGGTCGAGGAGCTCCGGAAACGACATCTGATTTCCGCAATGGTCTGTACGATGTCCCCGCTGATCCTGGAGGGTCCCGCCACCGAGGCCGCGATGGTCTGGGCGGAGAACCATGTGCCCGTGCACATTACCAGCATGGCTATGATGGGCCTCACGGGACCTGCCACTGTAGCGGGTGATCTCATTGTGAACCACGCCGAGACCCTCGCACTCGCCTGCGCTATGCAGGCGCATGAGCCTGGATCCCCGGTCCTTTACGGTTCTGTTCTGTCAAGCATGGACCTCAGATCCGGTGACTACAACTCCGAGTCCCCAGAGGGCATAATGCTCGGGGGAACATCGGCCGAGATGGCGAGGTTCTGTAAGATACCAAATTCATGCGGCGGCATCGGCTCCAGCGCGCGCATTCCAGGTATACAGGCAGCGGTCGAGAACGCCATCTACGCTGGTCTTGCGGCCCAGTGCGGTTCGGAGATCATGAACGGAATGGGAGTCGTCGATGGCTCGACGATGCTCTCGTACGAACAGCTCATAATCGACAACGAGATTGCCGGGACCGTGATCAACTCCTACAAGGACATCGTGGTCAACGAGGATACCATGGCGGTCGATGTGATCAAGAAGGTCGGCATTTCCGGCACATTCCTGAAGGAGATGCACACCCTGAAGCATTCAAGGAAATTCTACCGGCCGTTCCTCTGGAACCTCGAGGGATTCGAAACCTGGGTCTCGAAGGGCAAGAGGGATTTGCTGGATATCGCCAAGGAGAAGTCGGACTGGGTGCTCAATACCCACTCCCCTGAGAAGCTGGATTCGAATATTTCGAAGGGCCTGGACCGGATAATTAAGGAGTTCTGAAAGAACCGGGGATCGAAACGAGGTTTGGAGGGCGCGTCCAGTCTATCTGGACTACGACCTCCATCTCAATCTTTTTCATTTTACTGCCTCATACTCGAATAAATCGTTAAAAGAACATCGATAAATCCACTTTTTTAAGATTTTTTCACTGTCCGTACAGAAAGTATCTTAAACCCTGCTCAGAAACCTACATATGTAACGCAGACATCCCTCAGTTCAGCCGAGAATGCCTATTTCTCGGAGTATGTATTTGCGGAGGTTGCAGGCATGTCTGCCTTTTCGGATAGATTTCTAATAAGAGAACCCAGTACGATGATATCAGAGGAAGGAAAGAAGAAAATACACGATTCAGCCCTCGAGCTGATGGAGACAGTGGGCATAAGGATCCACAGCAAGACCGCAAGGGCCGCTCTGAAGAAGGCGGGAGCCTCGGTCGATGAGTCCTCAATGGTCGTGAAATTCCCTAAGAATGTCGTTGAGGACCTCAGGAAGAAGATCCCGAGGAGCATGGTCCTCTCAGGAAGGACGAAGGAGTACGATCTTCCCGTTGACGGCAGCCATCACTACTACACCACGGACGGCTGCGGAATATTTGTCTGGGACGAGAAAAAGCAGAGCCGGAGGCAATCGCTGCTCGAGGACATCACGAAGACCGCTATCATAGGAGACCATCTGCCCTATCTGAGCATCTACGAGCCGATGGTGGTCGCCCACGACATCCCGGAGAAAATACATGTGCTGAAGGGCATGAAGGAGGCCTTCGAGAACACCTCGAAACACATCGAGACGGAATCGACGACCACGCCCGAGGAGGCGAGGGCGCAGATCAAGATGGCTTCCGAGATCATGGGCGGAGTCGAGGAGCTCCGGAAGAGGCACCTGATATCCGCGATGGTATGCACGATGTCCCCGTTCATACTCGAGGGACCGTCGACAGAGGCAGCCATGATCTGGGCGGAGAACCATGTGCCAGTACATATTACCGGCATGGCGGAGATGGGGATCAGCGGCCCGGCAACCATTGCCGGCGACCTGACGGTGAACCACGCCGAGACCCTCGCCCTCGCCTGCGCGATGCAGGCGCATGAGCCCGGGTCTCCCCTACTCTACGGCTCGGTTCTCTCGAGCATGGATCCCAGGACCGGCGGATACACAGGCGGCTCCCCCGAGAGCATGATCCTCGGTGCCGCATCGGCCGAGATGGCGAGGTTCTGCAACATACCGAACTCATGCGGTGGCATCGGCTCCAGCGCCAGGATACCGGGATTGCACGCCTCCATCGAGAACTCCCACATGGCTGCGGTGGCCGCTATGACCGGCTCCGAAGTCATGAACGGGCTCGGAGTAGTCGACGGTTCCACGTTGCTTTCGTACGAGCAGCTGATGCTCGACCACGAGATCGCGGGGATCACCCTCAAGACCTACAAGAAAATCGAGGTCAACAATGACACGGTCCCGTTGGACCTCATAAAGAAGGTCGGGATCGGAGGCACTTACCTCAACCAGATGCACACCCTGAAGCATATTCGGGAGTTCCACATACCGTTCCTTTGGAGCACCGAAGGCTACGATAGCTGGGTATCCAAAGGTAAGAAGGATCTCATGGAGGAGGCAAAGCAAAAATCGGACTGGATACTCAAGAACCATGAGCCGAAGAAGCTCGACGGTGACATCTCAAAGAGCCTTGATAAGATAATCAAGGAGTTCTGAGCGAGGTCCAATTAATGGTCGGAGCATACGGACGCCTTTCAATCAGGCGTCCCTTAAATCAATATGATTATGGGCTGTGACCTGTAAGTCGAATGATATCGGATATATGGATTAGGTGATTTGAATGGCCTACGCGCGTGTAGATTTCTTCGATAAAGACGAAGAGGAGATGATTCACGAATACAGCATCAAGAGCCTGAAGGAAATCGGTGTCCTGATCAGGAGCAAATCCGTGCTCAAGATGCTCGACGAATCTGGAGCGGATGTTGACCATAACAAGAGCATCGTCAAGATTCCCGAGGAGATGGTCGATGAGGCGTTGAAGAAGGTACCAAACGAGATCACTCTCTGTGGCAGAGACCCGAAGAACGACATGACGATACCGGTGGCCGGCCCTCCGTTCGTGGCGACGACTGGATTGGGCGTGTACATCAGGGACATGGAGACCGGGAAGAAGCGGAACTCGACGACGAAGGACATCGCCGACTTCATCCGGCTCGCAGACGGTCTGGATCCGGTGGATTTCGTCTGGACCACGCTCACCGCGACCGAGGTCCCGCAGGTATCGCACAGCCTGTATGAGCTGTGGACCGCGATGCAGAACACCACCAAGCATGTCAACGGTGTGTCGCTTCAGAGCGCCTCCGACGCCAAGATGCAGATCGAGCTGGGCAGGATCGCGGCCGGAGGTGAGAAAGAGCTCAGGAAGAGGCCGCTGTTTTCGGTCATCTGCTGCTCGATCGCCCCGCTGTCATACGAGGCTGGAATCGTCGAGGGAATGGTCGAGCTCGTTAAGGCCGGCGTGCCGATAATGTCGATGTCGATGTCTCTCCCGGGGGGTTCGTCACCGATCACTCTTGCAGGAACCATCACGAACGCCAACAC
>DSAX01000011.1 GCA_011046235.1 Methanobacteriota archaeon
GGGGCAACCGTTCGACGCTCTACAACTACTCGATAACCGTAGTTAACGACAACGTGACATCAGATATCTGCCCGTATGTCAACATCGGTGAGCTGAAGGGTATCTCCATTGACGACTGGAACAAAAGTATGCTCGATCACTTTTTGAACGAAGATAATACTAGTGTGACCTATTACCTGCTTACCCATGCAAACGGCACAATTAATCTATTCAGCTTCTCGGTCAGCGTGAATGGAGTATGGTACGAGGCGGGGAATCTCAATGACGGCACTGTTTTCGCTGTACAAGGTCCGATAGACGAGAGCACATTGGCGGTTCTTGGTTACCTATCTATCTACATGTTCTTCACAGTCATGCAGCTCGCATTCCCGGTATTCCTGATCCTGCTGCTGTTCCTGAGGTTCATGTACAAGTCCCAGGAAGCCAAGAGAAAGATGCTCGAGAGCTATCGTAAAAAGAAATTGGAGGACGATGGAAAAGGCGGACCGGATATGGGCGATCCGGAAAGATCCAGGAGGCTCTCGGCGTTCGGCGACGGATCAGATGAGATGTTCGTCTGCTCCGAATGCGGCGCCGATGTGCCTGCGACGGCCAAATTCTGCCCCAACTGCGGCGAGTCGTTTGAGGACGAAGAGCCTGAGATTGACATCGGCGATGACAGGCTCAGAGGCAGGGGCTGAGGCATCGTAACAACTGCGTTTTATTTTGATATGATTCCTGGCGTAATATTTTTCTCACAGATTTTATCTAATCGAATTGAAATACAGTTCTCGGGATGCATTCCTAACCGATGTCTGCCCGTAACGGAATATCCAAGGTGGAGGGCTGAATCTGTCACTGATCGCAGAGGAGCTGGCTAAAAAGCAGAAGGAGATTTCCGTAGCCGAATTTTTCGAGAAGAACAAGCACATATTGGGTTTCGATTCAGCCACGCGCGCATTGATAACCGCGGTCAAGGAGGCGGTCGACAATTCCTTGGACGCATGCGAGGAGGCCGGGATTCTCCCCGACATCTCGATCGAGGTTCAGAAGCTGAACCAGAACGATTTCCAAATCATCGCAGAGGATAACGGACCGGGAATTGTCAAGAAACAGATACCTCACGTCTTCGGCCGGCTTCTGTACGGTTCCAGGTTTCACGCGATCAGGCAGGCGAGAGGGCAGCAGGGAATAGGAATTTCCGCAGTCGTCATGTACGGGCAGCTGACGACCGGAAAGCCGGCCAAGATAATCTCGAAGACGCGGGGAGCGGATGTCGCCCTCGAGGTCGAACTCATGCTCAACACCAAGAAGAACCGGCCCGAGACGTTGAGCGAGGATTTCAAGATCTGGGAGAAGGAGCACGGCACTAGATTCGAGGTGCAGCTTCGCGGCAAGTATGTGGCGGGAAAGCAATCGATCATCGAATATCTCAAGGGAACGGCTATCGTCAACCCGCACGCGAGGATATCGCTCATCGCCCCGGACGGGACGAACACGGTTTTCGAGCGGGCTTCGGATAACCTCCCGCCACAGACGCGAGAGATCATGCCGCATCCGGAGGGGATCGAGCTCGGCGAGCTTCTGAACATGGCCAAAGAGACCGAATCTACGAGGATGTCCAGCTTCCTCGTGAACGACTTTTCGCGGATATCCAATCGGGTCGCAAGAGAGATACTCGAGTCGGCGGAAGTCCCGCAGGGGCTCGCGCCGAAGAAACTGAGCCTCGAGCAGGCCAAGTCGATTCTTGAATCGGTGAGCAAGGTGAAGATAATGGCGCCCGAGACCGATTGCCTCAGCCCTATCGGGCCGCCGCTGATCAAAAAGGGTCTGAAGAACGTGCTCGGGGATCTCAAGGCCGCCTTCTATGCACCACCGGTCACGAGGGAGCCGAAGGTGTACGCGGGCAACCCGTTCATCGTCGAAGTCGGAATCGTCTACGGTGGCGAGCTTAGCCGGGATGACTCAGTTCAGATACTCAGGTTTGGAAACCGCGTTCCCCTGCTCTACCAGCAGGGTGCGTGCGTGATAACGAAGGCGATAGAGTCGATCGACTGGAGGAGATACGGTCTTGAGCAGCGTGGGGGCAAGGGGATCCCGTACGGTCCCGCCATCATCCTCGTCCATGTCGCCTCTACCAAGATACCCTTCACGTCCGAGTCCAAGGAGGCGATCGCGAACATCGATATCATCCAGCAGGAGATCGAGCTCGCCCTGAAGGCATGCGGGCGGAGGCTGAAGACGCACCTCAACAAGGCCGAACGAAAGGTGAAGAACAAGGTCAAGTTCGACATTGTCCAGGAGATACTTCCGAAGATAGCGGAGAAGAGCGCGAAGATCTTGGGCAGGCCGATTCCGAAGCTGAACGGTACGATTACGAAGATCATGAACATCGTCTGGATAGACGATTCCGTGGAGTTCGAAAAGAGCAGGCACAAGATATCGATCAACATATACAACTACACCCCGAAGCAGCGCAATCTCGAGATCATCCTGCTGCTGCAGAACAACGGTGCGCATGAAATCGTCAGGGCGGATCCAGAGCCCGGCATCCAGAAAGAGGGCGCAGTGCTGACCTGGAAGCTCAAGCGACTGCCATCGGCAGAGATGACCCAGATCAACCTCGAGATTAAGGGCTTGGACAAGGATTCCTACGACGAGAATGACCTGTACGTTTCCGGGATAGACCCTATCCACGTAATAGGCGCAGAGGCGCTCCCGGGGGATTGGGACATCGAGAAACTGGTGGTGACCGAGACGCCTCCGGAGGAGAAGGAAGCCGCCGAGGAGGAGGACGAGGAGGCGGATTACGACGAGGAAGGGGAGGTGCTTTCTGACGACGGCTGAAGACGGCAGATATCAGAGGGCGGTCGAGAAGCTTACCGAGATCGCGGAGCAGATTTACGACCAGATAGACGAGGGCTACATTCCGAAGATGGTCATTCCGCTCAGGACAAAGAGCAATATCAGGTTCGACAACAAGAAGGGCGTTTGGAAATACGGTAAATCGACTGGTGCAAGGTCCGCGAAGAAGATGAAGGGCGCGCAGATGCTCCTGAGAACTATGCACATGCTGGATTTCATACAGGAGATGATCCGGGAGAGAAAGTCATCCACACTCAGAGAGATGTACTATATCTCCGAGGCATGGGAGAAGGCGAAATTCGCAGCCCAGGACGAGAGCAACCTGCTCGCGGAGGATCTCGAGATCGTTACCGGATGCATGAGGGAGGATTTCAAGCTCCGGCCGGAAGAGGACGGGGCCAGAGTTATCGGCAACATCACCATAACCGAGGTCGATAGAAAGGGCAAGAAGAAGACGATCAACTGCCGGGACGATGTCGGAGATTCGGGATATAGCATCCCGTATAACGTCGAAAAGGAGAAGATCGAGTTCAAGAAGTTCGATGCGGATTTCGCGATCGCGATAGAGACGGGCGGTATGTTCGACCGGCTTGTGGAGAACGGGTTCGACGAATCAGCCAGGAGCGTTCTGATACATCTCAAAGGACAGCCTGCCAGGTCTACCAGGAGGTTCGTCAAGCGTTTGAACGAGGAGACCGGGATGCCGGTCGTCATCTTTACCGATGGCGATCCGTGGTCGTTCCGGATCTATGCATCTATCGCCTACGGAGCCATTAAGACAGCGCACATCTCCGAATATCTGGCGACTCCATCCGCGGAATACGTCGGAATAACCGCAACTGATATTCTCAACTACAAGCTGCCGACCGATACTCTGACTGATAGAGACGTAGCGGCGTTGAAGGCGGAGCTGACCGATCCCAGGTTCAAAGACCACTTCTGGAAGAGCGAGATAGAGACTATGCTCAAGATCGATAAGAAGGCCGAGCAACAGGCGTTGGCTAAGTACGGCCTCGACTACGTAACCAACACCTACCTGCCAGAAAAGCTGACCGAGCTCAGCCTTCTGAAATAGAATTATGAATTGAGGTCAGAAAACTCCCGCCTTCGACTCTATCAACTCCATCCTTCGGAGGCATGAAGTCCAATGCGATAGCCACGATGTCGAGGATTGATGCGAAGGCCGAAATAACGAGATGTATACGAATCGATATCCACCCAACGGAAAGTTCTCAAACAATATCTTCGTCAATATCTGCGGCTATATCCAAAGATATGTCGCGAACACGCTGGACATAATCCCGAGGTGATGTCTCCCCTATGCAAGGCGCCCTAGACGATAGCCGCGATCAATGAGTGCAGCACCGTGATCTTTCCGATGAGCATTACCGAAGTATCTATGGGTATGGCCAATTGATCTGCCTCCGTAATATCCTCATCAATGCCTCGAGAGCGGAGAGAATTTCTTTGTCATTTATCGGTGGAAACGATGATATCTTTTTGACCTATCGATCCATTTTCTGAAAGAGGAGCAATTAGAATGAAAATCACATCAGAATGTGTTCCATGTCTGTTAAAGCGGGTCGCGTACGAGGTTGAGATGTGCGCTCCAGACAAAGTACTGGAGGCCATTCGTAGATCCGCCGGAATCGTCGCAGAAAAAGCCACTGCGGACAGCTCTTCGGTCGAATTAGCGACCGAAATACACAGATGCGCTTACGGACTTTTATCGGGCCGAGACCCGTATCATGACCTCAAGAGAAGGAGCAACGAGATCGCATTGACC
>DSAX01000063.1 GCA_011046235.1 Methanobacteriota archaeon
ACGACGAGCTGATCCAGATCGTGGACAAGTCCGATAGGGGCGCTGGCCCGAACATCGTCTTCGACCCGCTCGCGGCCAGGATAATCAAAAGGGCGCGCATCGAGACACTAATATGCGATGGAAGAAACCTGTCCAACCTGATGGCGGCGATCGAAGGACAGGAGTTCAACGGTACGATAATCGAGGCCGACAGGCCCGGGAAATGAATCACCCGATGTCATGGCTTCTGACCGCTTCCACGCCGAAGCCAGCGAATTTCTCTTTCAGCTCCCTGTACTTCTTCTTCGGCATCGACTTGCGGTGGAAGTAGACCAGCCTCGGGTTTCCGGATTTCTCGATCATCTCACCCATGATGCGCTCGTCGTACAGCGAGTCCAGGGCGTAGTTCGCCGCCATGTGCGAGATCGATACCGGTGAGCCCAGCGCGAGGTCGGTGAACCTCGGGGCGTAGTGCCCCCCGCCCGCGCACGTCACCACCTCTCCCTTCGTCTCGCGCGCCTCCATGATCGCCTTCGCAATCACGTCTGCCGCCTCTCCGTGATCCCAGAAAGTAATATCGCTGCCTATCTCGATGAAGTAGCTCGGGGTCTCCAGGAACGGGCCGTGGTGCGTGACCTCGAACGAGACCATGAAATCCAGCTCGGTCGAGAGCTCCTTGATCTTCCGGAGGGAATCGGTCATGAGGTGCGGGCTTGACGGTACGAGCTTTCCGTCCCTCCCGCCGAACTCGGCCACGGAATAATTGCCGATCGGATGCACCGTGAGCGTCGGGATCTTCGACTCGGCCTTGTGCCTGGAGGCGAACACGACGACCTCGAAATTCTTTCCCGTGTGCGCTTCGAGTTCTTTGTCGACATCGTCCCTGTCGAGGTGTATCTCCGGTATGGTCGCCATGAGGAAACCGCCGTGCTCGAAGACCGGGTTATCCTCGAACGTGCCCACCGCGCGCCAGTCCCAGCCGTCCAGGAGATGCTTTCGGATGTTCATCGAGGCGACGTCCTCCTGGGAGGTTATTATCAGGCGCATCAAAAGCGGTAATTACGGGACCGCCTAAATGCTTTTTCGGGGCGGAAAAAGCCGGTCAGCGCTTCGGGTAATACTCGTACCCGCAGTACGGGCACTCCTTTGCGGTTCTTTCTATGTACATGCCGCAGGACCTGCACATCCTGCTTCCCAGTCCGGGGAACGCGTTCGCGAGAACCCCCTTTCCGCTCGCGCCGCAGTGCGGGCAGAACGGCTCGTCCCTGGGCATCCTTTTGCCGCAATGCTCGCATTTGACCAGCTTGCGGATGTCCTTCCCGCACCAGCCGCATTCATCCTGCCCGGCGTAGTTGTTCCTGCCGCATATGGGGCATTTCTGCATGAGGCTCTTGTCCGGCCTCTTCCCGCACTCGGTGCAGTACAAGTCTCCCTCAGCTACCTCTCTGCCGCATATCGCGCATTTGGGTATGGACGAGAGAAGTCTTACGCTCCTCGGCTCGTTCCTGTATTGTCTGATCATGCCGTAGATCAGGTGATCCAGCTGGGGCGGCTCCTTGAGCGTCCCCTCGGAGAAGAAGCTGAAGGTGAACAGACGGCCGATGTACTTCGCCCTCTTCACTTTCGGATCGTAGTTGATCCCGATCGGGTTGAAAACGCTGTAGATTACGATGATCATCGACAGCAGCGCTATGACCACCCCGGCCCCGAGCGAGCGGTATGGGTCCATGTAGGAATCGACCAGGAGCGGAAAAATCGCTGTGAACTGGAAGAAGCTCCCGATCGGGGAGAAATAGGCGACCAGGCAGCCGATCAGGAACAGCGCTGGAGATATGTGGTACACGTCTGTTTCCTGCATAAGGATCGGGGGTATGTTGAACGCGCTATAGGCTCCTGGGACATATTCGTGGTCGATTATCCAGGTAGCGAACAGCGACATCAGGCCGATTGTCGCTCCAAGCATGCATAGCAGGTTCACCCTGATTTTCAAATAGATCAGAACTCCCAGGTCGAAAAAATAACGCGTTGCTTCGATAACTAAGTTTCTGAAGTATATTCTGCTGGACGGGGTATCGGCTCACGATTTGCGCGTTGTGCGCGTTCTAAATTCCAGCGTTAAATCGTATTACTCTTTCGGGTACTCGATCGCTTCGTAGATCTGCGCCTCGATGTCGTCGTCGTACTCTATCGAGAAGATGTACATGCCCTCTTTTCTGATTATCCTCACGACGACCGATTCCTGCTTCTCCTCGACCACCTGCTCTCTTATCCTCTGCTGCATCTCCTTGGCCGCGGACTCGAGGAACTCGTCCTCCTCCCCGAGATCGGGCATGGGTATCTCCAGGTTCCCCATATTTTTCCTCCTGATTTTCCGTATCCACACCAAACGATATACAAGTTGTTACTCCGTGGATCAATATGGTTCGGGCTTGACTTCGATTCCTAGCCCTTGCATCTCCTCTTTGAGCCTTGCGATGATCTTCTTGTACTCGCCGCTCGGCTCCAGATTGTCGGCGTCCCAGCATTCGAAAAGCGACTTTCCCATAGGGGGCTCCTTCAGCCGATCCTCGTATTTCGACAGCAGCTTCTTAACGATCTCGTTCGCCTCGGATCGATTCAATCCTGTGGCCGCATGAGCCACCTCCGCCGATATTCTCGGCTCGACCGGGGTCGTGAAATCCTCCCTTTTATTGGTGCCCACGCCGACGCTCTCGATGGAAAGCCCGGAAGCGACCGCAGCAATCACCGAGGCGGAGGTCTCCTGAAGGCACATCTCGGTGCATGGACCGGCAGATGTGTAGTTGAGGCTCAGGCTGAGGAGATGCGTGTTCCTGCTGATCGCCTGCGCCATCGCGGCGATCGCCCAGAGAGTCTCCCTGCTGCTGTTCGACACGTACTTCAGGTGCAATGGAAAAGGTATCAGATAATCCGTCTGATAGGTGAGAAGTCCCATCAGGTGATGCGCGACGGTCGAGACCGCGGTGCCCTCCGGTCCTCCGCCGTATCCCCCGAGCAGCGGGGAGAAGTCCATGCCCACCATGCCGCCGATCGACTGCACCATGGTCACCTTGTTCAGCCTCGAGAAGTCGACCTTCATCGGGTCGAGCGACGCGATCATGTAGCCGTCTGTGGGACGAAGCCCGAACTTGGGGTAGATGGCTCCCGCGAGCGCGATATCCGATTCCGCCGTGGATAATGTGTTCATGAACGGGATCCCCTGCCTGCCCGCCCTGTTCGTCGCCTCTCGCGCGAGGATTGCGGCTCTCATCGCGCCTAGCATCTCGAGCGGCGATGCTGGCCTGATGCGCATCCCCCCTATCTTCGTAATCGCGGGGGTGGTGATCGCATCCGCCTCCGGGATGCGCGCGTACCCCTCGACGAGCGCGAGCAGCGATTTCTCGGAGGAGATCGCGCCCCCCGCGGCTCCGAGGTGGCACCAGGGCTTCTTCCTGTCGCCGATCTTCCTCGGTGTGAATGTCCCCCTGTCCTTTCCCTCGCCCAGCGTTATGCTCTCGGGAGAATTCCTGAGCGCCTCCTTCACCTCGTTCTCCGTGTACGAGATGACCCTCTCGGTGCTGGTGCAATACACCCCGACATCGAGCAGCAGCTCGAGACCCGCCTGGAAGACATCGTCCGCGAGCGAATCGTCATCCGGGACCGGGTTATCGGGGTCGTACTCGATCCCGTGCTCCTTGACCTTCTCGCGCACCTTCATCGCGAAGTGCCTGAGCTGGTAGTCGTTCTCGGACATCGGCTTTCCTTCGAGTGCCTTGCGCATCACATCCAGCATCTGGATCATCGTCTCACCCGGATTTTACAAAAGAGTTGGCCAGCTTGATCGCCTCGAGCGCGTCCCCGCCGTAGCCGTCCGCGCCGATCTCCTCGGCCCATTCCCTGGAGGTGATACCGCCGCCGATCATGACCTTGAACCTCTTCCTCTCGCCGGACGCCGTTATGAAGTCGAGCAGGTCCTTCTGGGACGCCATCGTGCTCGACATGAGCGATGATGCGCCGATGATGTATGTGTCTGACTTCTTCGCCTCCGCCATGAACAGGCTCGTCTTGACGTCCACCCCGAGGTCGGTGACGTTGAACCCGTCGGCCATCAGCATGTTCGCGACGACGTTCTTGCCGATCTCGTGTACGTCCCCCTGCACGGTCCCTATAACGATGTTGCTCTTCGTCCCCTTGCTATCTTTCGGTATCAGCGGGAGCAGAAGGGCCATTGACGACCTCATCGCGTCCGCGGCGAGCATGAGCTCGAGCAGGAAGACCTCCATCCTCTCGAACTTGTCGCCGACCTCCTTGATCGCCGGGATAAGCGCCTTCTCGATGGCCTCCAGAGGGTCCTCCTTCTTCTCGATGACCTCCTTGGCGGCCGCGGCGGCCGCGTCAGGGTCGTAGTTCAGGACCGCTTCCCGGAGCTTTTTCAAAATAGCCTCGGAACTCATATTCCCCACTCGTCAGAGCCAATACCAGTCCAATAG
>DSAX01000118.1 GCA_011046235.1 Methanobacteriota archaeon
GATATGCGGAACACAAGGAGGCAATTTGGGACAGCATGCACGGGAGGAAGGCCAGGTTCACACGGGCCAATTTTCATGCATACCTCGAATACAACCGCAAGGTCGCTGGAAAAATTGAAGAATTGAACGCCTCCAAGGAGTTCGACATTCTATATATACACGACTTTCAGCAGCTTCCTCAGGCGAAGATGCTCGGTAATTTCGCACCGACTATGTTCAGATGGCATATCCCGTTCTACGCGGATTTCTGCAGCACTCAAATGAGGGAGATCTTATCCAGCTTTCTCGAGCAATATACCTCAGTCATAGTCAGCACTGAGCGATATGCGGATGAGCTCAGGAGGATCGGCTTCAAAGGTCAGCTGAGGCACAGTTATCCCTTTGTCGATGATCGCTCGATTGTTGGACATCCAGCCAGTGAGCTCAGGTCATTCCGGGAAAAATGGGGCATCGGCGAAGATGACAAGGTCATTCTATGCGTCGCGAGGATGACCCCATCAAAGAACCAGGCAGTAATAATCAGAGCCATGAAGAAGATTCTGAGATCCTTCCCTGACACAAAGCTGCTCCTCGTCGGAAACGGCAGCTTCTCCAACTCAAGCAAAGGCGGCCTGGGCCTATCAAAGTCAATGACATGGACGAATCATTTGAAATATCTGATATCGAGAAATGGACTTGATGACCATGTGATAATGACCGGATATCTCGATACAAAGGATATATTTCGGGCATTCGAAATCTGCGATATATTCATCCTGCCGTCGATAGTTGAGGGGTTCGGTCTGGTCGTAATCGAAGCATGGCACTACAAGAAACCGGTGATCGTAAGCAACGGCTCAGGGGTGGCCGAAAGGGTCGTCGAAGGCGAGAACGGTTACACGTTTGATCCCAGGAAGCCAAGAGATCTGGCGGAGAAAGTAACCGCCGTTCTGGCAAATCCGTCGTTTGCACATCAGATGGGCGAGAACGGGCATCTCATAGCGGGGGAACACGGCTTACAAGAGGGATTGAAGAACGAGATGTCCATAATAGAGCATGTGATCGAACTTTGGCAGACCGATGAGTCTTCGGATACTAAAATGGATTTCGCAGAGATTTGAACTCAGTCAAAATGAATCGAGCATTTTCTCAGCACCTACTGAGGCACTGGAAACGCAATCCCCCAGTCCAACGGTCATTCTCGGCCTTTCCACAACCGGTGTCGGCAGGCATAATACCCCATCTGCCTCTTCGTCCTGCAGACCAGAACCAACTGGAGAATGGATAATGACCCCTCCCAGCTCCTGCGCGATTCGTATCCCCCTTTTCGAGGGGGAAAGACGCAGTCTACCAAGGTCCTCGGGAAGGGGTAGCTCGCCTTTGCAGGCTGCGGCACATACCACCGCCGCCCCGAATGCCAGGCTTCTCAAGCTATTGAGGACGCTCTTTGTCTTTCCGGCTCTCAAAGCGTATCCGAAGGCGTGCATGTGTATTCTTTTCGGACCGAGCTCCAAGAGGGATTCCATGGCTTCAACCTGATTTCTGGCAGTCATTTCGGTAGGAGCATCTCCGCCATCGCTCGCGGAGTGCAGGATTCCCAGTTCCGATTCGTTGAGCCCTATGCTGTCAAAGTGCGGGAATACATTATTCATCAGTGACTCGACCTTCCTATCATCGCGCATACAGGTTATTTCAAGATGTGTGATCGCCTCCGGATTAGCTCTCTTTATGCAGCCCGCATGCGACGCCACTCTCGTAAATGCGTCCGAGTAGTCATCGCCCATATGGTCGAGGCCTGCCGCGATGAATACATCGCAATCCTTTGCCACGATCGGGAGGGCTTTTTCGAAATCCGTATTTATCAGAATTTTACTCAACGGATCGATAATCAATCTGTTCTGCCTCGGGCACGACGATCCAGATATGCATTTCTGTCCCTCGGCAAACTCAAATATTAAATGTCTCTCGCCGCTGATTTCCGAACTCAATTCATGCACTCTTTTCATGCTCAGTTTGTCATTCTTCAATACTGGCGCGAGTAGCTGCTCATCCTTGAGCAAACGTCCAAGTTCGGGATCGATCCGGTCTGGATGAATTATCGCGCCTTTACCTGCAAATCTGGAAATCAGAGATCCCATAATTGCAGCTTGACCGCCTATCCTGCTCTCGAATTTGTATTTATTTTCGAGCTTCACGAAAAGCGTTTGATCAGCTTTTGCTTCGAGAGCCGATCCCTCGCAAAGACAGTGATTGAGCAACCACGCAAAATCACCAATATTTCTGAGTATTTCTGGCGGTTTGCTCGGTAAATGTTCTTCCAGTTCATCAATGTCATCTTGAGTGACGAAGTGAACCTTGTCTATCACCTCATTGTAGGCAATAATACTCCCGCAGCCAGAGAGATAATTTTGTGCTTTTACATGATCATAAAGTGGCTGCCAGGCACTCATCAATTTTGATCTATTGCCATCTTCCGAATATAGTCTTTGCTATTGGTATGTCATAACGATTCGTTTCACATGGAGTGAATAACCGTAAGCGATTTATTTCATTTGTAACAGAATATGTAACCAATTATCTTAAGAGACATTTGAGTTATGAAGGGCTTACTTTATAAATAGAAAAATCCGAAAAAAATCGGCCCACGAAAGCCTATCCATCTTAAAGTTTTGGTTTATCTTCGAATGTTTTCCCAATATAACAATAAGTTTTTCTGAGAAGATATTTATAAAGTACTATCATTCAGTGAGAGAAGTTAGGGGGATTACTATGAAGACAATCGATGAGGTTGGGTTCCCGACTGATTGCCATGGATCGGAATTTTGCGCCTCTGGCAATGACAAGGATCCAGCTTTTAATGGCATATTCAGTTGGAGGAAGCTCAGACAATTTGTGCTAATATGCGTGATAGCGACCATGATGCTGTCTGCTGTACAGGCGGTCATCACTGGCGCCGTTGAGGGTGCGGATGAGGAGCGTCTGTTCAAGCTGGCGATGGCGGGAGCCGTCGCGGACGCCAATCCCTACATCGGCGTAATGGATGAGGAATACATCTACTACGGCATGGTTTACGACTACCTTATGTTCCCGGACAAGGACGGCATCGCGACCCCGAACCTGGCCAAGGAATGGTGGTACATGGACGGCGTTACCGCTTCGACTTCAGGTACCGATTTCAGCACGTTCCTCACCAATGACAATGCTTCGTTATGGCCTCTGGGCTCTATCTGGGAGTTCAACATAACGCCGGATGTCTACTGGAACGACGGAGAACCTTTCACGGTAGATGACGTTGTATGGACCTACAACATCCAGGTCGGCCCCAATTTCATGACCTACTGGGCCTACCAGCCGTCCACCCGATGGATCTCGCACGCCCAGAAGGTCGACGATGACACGATGAGGGTGTTCTTCAAGCACTATTTCACGAACGAACCATTGCCGGTGGCCTGGGGCTACTCGCTTTCCATACCCATCATGCCCAAGCATATGTTCGACATGTACCCCTCGACATATGTGGCGTATACTTGGGACGGCACCCCGGCCATAGGAACGGGGCCGTTCATGGCGACCAGCCAGCTCAAGAGTGAGCTATTTTCCGGAGAGAAGGTCACCCTTCTGAAGAATCCGTACTACGATTTCGAGGAGGACGGGGTCCGCAAGGGCCTCGGCGGATATCACAACAGGACCGTCGAGGTGGATAAGCTGCTCCTGAAGTTCTTCACTGAAGAGAGCACGCTGTCCATCGCCGTGAGAACCGGCGACGCGGACTGCGCAGAAATCCAGGCCGGGACATACATCAACTGGCTGAACGACAATACGCTACCTGATCACGTCAACCTGGTGTCCATGCTCAGCGGGACCGTGTATTCGAAGGAGATGGTGTGGAACGCGTATCAGGGCTCGCCCGGATCTCTCAACCCGACGAGGTTCGACCCGGCAGTGCAGAGAGCCTCAAACTTGGCCACCAACAAGAGCTTCATAATCGACACGGTCTACAAGGGACTGGGCGTTCCGGGAGTCGGCCTGATATCCCCGGTTTGGCCCGAGTGGTGGTGGGACCCGTCGACCGCCGGAGACTCCACCTTCTACGTCAATGACTCCGAGGGCAACACTTTATTCAGCTACACGAAGCCGATGGAGGACGTCATGGGGTATGACCCTGAATTGGCTAACGAAATTTTGGATGCGGCCGGATACGAGTGGCAGGGAGCGGAAGGCAGCAGCCTGAGAGTGGCGACCCAGTTGGCCGCCGACAGGATCGAGGCTATGTTCGGCATCCCGGCCATTGAGGTCGTCGGGTGGGAGTTATCCTTCGAGAACATCCTGTACAACGAGGTGTTCGAGGACGGCCTGATCGCCAACTACCTGAATACCGCGTGGAATGAGATCGGCATAGAGGTCGAACCCACCCGGATGAACATGGCCCAGAGGAACGACAGGATATACA
>DSAX01000096.1 GCA_011046235.1 Methanobacteriota archaeon
AGTCGTTATTGAAGAAGAGGAGGATACCGGGCGCGTTGAAAACGAGGTACATGAAGGAGAAGGCGAGGAGGGCGAAAACCGCGGGCGCCCCGCAACGGAGCACCTTGGACGCGCTCTCGAACAAATACGACCTGCTCAAGAAGCCGGATGAGTACATGCAGAAGATCAGGGGGAGATTCATCTCGATGATCTTCCAGGAGCCGATGAGCGCCCTGAACCCCGTGATCACAGTCGGGGACCAGATAGCCGAGGCGATTCTCCTTCACAGGAGCAAGGAGCTGTCGAATCGGCTGTACCGTAGAACCAAGAACAGGATGTTCACGCTCCTCGCCAATAACTCCAGATCGTTCCCCATGCGCATGATGGGGAAATTGCCGATCGTGAACAGACCCAATAAAATGCTGTACGATGAGGCCATAAAGGAATCCGTGGACATGCTCAGGGTCGTCAGGATTCCGGACCCGGAGGACATCGTCGCCCGATACCCCCATGAACTGAGCGGCGGGATGCAGCAGAGGGTCATGATCGCCATGGCGCTGTCGTGCAACCCGCACCTGCTGATAGCAGACGAGCCAACGACCGCGCTCGACGTCACGATCCAGGCGCAGATATTGAAGCTCATGAACGACCTGAAGAGCGACTCGGAGAGATCCATCCTGCTGATCACGCACAACCTGGCGGTCGTCGCCGAGACCTGTGATCGCGTCGGGGTCATGTACGCGGGCTCCATGGCTGAGATCGCCGATGTCAGGACGATCTTCAAATCGCCGCTTCACCCGTACACGCTGGCCCTGATGAGATCCCTGCCCTCCCTGAAGTCGGAGTCGGAGGAGCTGTCGACTATCCGCGGCTCAGTGCCCAATTTGATACACCCGCCGACTGGCTGCAGGTTCCATCCCAGATGCGATTTCGCCACCGATTCTTGCAGGGAGGAACCGCCCAAGCTCGTGGAAGTCGAAGAGGGGCATTATGTCGCCTGCCATAACATAACTGGAGCAAAAAGCCATGAGCAAAAAGCCATGAGCAATAAGAACCAGATCGATGTAATTGGCCTCCGGAAATACTTCCCGATCCGAAGGGGCCTTCTGAAGATGCACGTGGGGGACGTCAAGGCGGTGGACGACGTCAGCTTCTCGATAAATAAGGGAGAGACATACGGTCTGGTAGGCGAATCCGGCTGCGGAAAGACGACGATCGGCAGATCGATCCTTATGTTGACAGAGCCGACTGCGGGCTACATATTTTTCGAGGCTCCGGGGGAGCTCGTCGATATCTTCAAGAAATTGAACGCTCTGGAAAAGGAGCCGAAGTGCATCGAAAAAAGAAACGAGAGAATCAGGAGCTCATTACGGATAATTAACGACATTCTGGGCGTACCAGACCTGGATTTGGACGAAGACAAGAAGAAGCGGATCAAATGCAAGGCCGACGAGCTGAAACAGGGGATCTCCAAGAAATCATCCGACTCCGAAAGGGCGGAGGCAGAAAAGAAGGCAACGCATCTGATTCGCCAGCTGAAGAAGGAGTTGTGCAGAAAATACTGCATCAATTTTCAGCGCAGAAGCAAGCTGAGGAGACAGAGGAGCAGGCTTCAGATCGTCTTTCAGGACCCTTTCTCCTCGCTCGACCCGAGACTGCTGATCAAGGAGATAGTGGCTGAGCCGCTCAAAGCCCAGATGAAATATGTGGAAACCAGGGAAAACATCTGGAGATCTAACAGCGAAGACCAGGATTGCGAACAGTCGGAGGAGAAAACGAAGAACGGGATAATGGACAAGCTGTCCTATAGGCTGTTCGAAAGGCGCAAGATGATCAGGGAGCGCGTGATTGAAATAATGGAAAAAGTGGGACTCAATATCGAGCATCTGTACAGGTACCCGCACGAGTTCAGCGGGGGACAGAGGCAGAGGATAGGGATTGCGAGGGCGCTCGCTGTCAACCCTGATTTCATCGTACTGGACGAGCCGACATCCGCCCTGGATGTGTCCGTTCAGGCGCAGATACTGAACATGCTGAACAAGCTGCAGACGGATTTCGAGCTGACCTACCTGTTCATCTCGCACGACCTGAGCATCATCAAGTACATGTGCGACAAGGTGGCGGTGATGTATCTCGGAAAGATAGTCGAGACGGCTCCCAAAGAGGTGCTGTTCAACAACCCCGTTCACCCGTATACTGAGGCTTTGCTGTCGGTCATCCCGATCCCTGACCCTGAGCTGAAGCGGGACAGAATTATCCTGTCGGGAGAGATCCCGAGCCCCGCGAACCCCCCATCCGGGTGCCGGTTCCGCACACGATGTCCTCTGGCGAGAGAGATCTGTTCTCAGGAAGAGCCCCCGCTGAAGGAGAGGGGAGAAAACCATTTCGTTGCATGTCATGTGCGCTAGAAAATTATCGAGGGAAGCCGAGGAAGGCAGGAGCGACATCGACGAGAAGATCAGGATGGCAGACGTTCCAGATCAGGCCGCGAGCCGCATGCTCAGGATGGAACTCCCATGGAGGGACTGGGTCATTCGAGATCTTCTCAGATACTGGTACGCCCTTTTAGTGCTGGCAGCCGATGCTTTCCTGGTATTGACCCTCCTCTACACTTTCAATATTCGGGATATCCTCGGCATTATGGCGCTGCTGATATTGGTCGCGGCATTGGTCGCATTGGAGGTCAGGATCTACCGGTGGATTTGGCCGGGTGGAATCTTCTTCAAGGAGCAGTGACGCCTGAAAATCCGATGCTCCTTAGGTCGATCAGATGAGGATGATTGTGAAGAACCACATTCATCTTACTAACAGTGCTTCGAATAAGTATTTGATATGTTGAAGAGCCCACATCTATCGAAACTGAGACGCTTGATATCGGGCTTCGACGGCTATTCGCGGAGCATACATGCGTCAAAAAAATGAATTCGTAAGAGGTTTTTGATCGGCGCAGGCGATTCTGATTTGCCCTCTGTCTAGTAGATCCAGTTCTCGACTGAGCCTAGACCAGGTTGCGATTTGTAGATCACGCCGTTGGTGCCCTCACCAGGATCGTTGAGGACTTCCTCGACGACCTCGAACTGGCCCCAGATCGGATATTCGTTATCCGGGTAATCGCCTACCCAGACGATCTTTACGAAGTATGTGTATTTGTAGAACTGCCCGTCCCTTTCATATTCGCCCACACCGTGGTTGGTACACCAGGCATCCGGAGTCCACTCGGCACCGTGGAACCGCGCGTCGTCCCAGGCCTTGCTCCATTTCATGACCAGCAGATCATCGGCATAGGTCGCATCACCCCAGCATAATCCGTCCAAGTAACGGTCAACGCCGTCATAGGCCCCGACGAAAATGCGGGAGTTGTAGTTGTACCCGTACATATCGAACCCGCCGACCCCGTAGATCTTCATGTAATTGATCGCGAGCTGGCCGTAGGTATTGATCCCACTCCATGGATCCCCTGTAGCCACGATCTTGACGACGAGCTCCCCTCCGATCTTGAGCGGGATTTCAGTCGTCAGCCAATACTCTGAATTGCTCGGGTCGTTCAAATATGAATAGACGAGCTTGTCATTGATATATACCTCGAAGCCGTCATCTGCCTGCCCGTCAAGATGCCTGATTTCAAGCAGTCTTGCGTTTGTATTTGCGTTCAGAATGACTGTCGCCCAATTCTCGTCGCCCTGGGTCTGTCCCGGGTCCCAGACCGTTCTCAGATTATGGGGGCTGTTTGTGTTATCGTCCACATCCCAGCCGCCCCAGCCACTTGCAGGGCCTTGTCTGAGAATGCCCCAGCCGCTCAGCACATGATTGCCTTCGCAAATGGGATCCCCGATGTTCACCTCATCTAAGAGAACAAGCTCGGCACTCGCCCTCGGAGATGTCGCGGACACCATGAGCAACATTAGGAACGCCGTGAAGATTATTATGATCCTGGATCTGACTCTTTTTCCAATCGATAGATGCTCTTTCTTCAATTTCACCATCCATTCACCCCCTCCGAAATCTCGGCATTTGGGAATTTCAGACGCCCCTCCTCGGCGCAATTGGGGAGCGTAAGATCAGCCGGTTCAGAAAAATCTTCCAGAGATCCTCTCGGGAATATCTTCACTCCATGCCTGATGCTCATCTCCCCCACTCCCCCACCAAAGGGTAAGAATCGAATTTTTCTATGTGTTATATAACACTTTGTTAAAACGGTTTCAATATTTCTTGACCTGATTTCCTGAGACATTATCAAGATTCAACAAAGCAAGACGTTTTTTCTGCACTAATTGATTAATTGGTAATAGATTTGAAATTAAGAGAGTCTCAAAGGGATGGAATGTAGAAGAGGCCTCTCGCCTATTTCGATGTGCCTTAACACGAAAAGAGGCGAAAGACCATGGAATACGTAGGACTGGATATACATAAAGAGTTTTGTCAGGCATGCGTGA
>DSAX01000151.1 GCA_011046235.1 Methanobacteriota archaeon
GTACAGATCTCGGCATCATCACCTTAAGGAAATGCATCTTGGCCTGCCTGGCTAATCCCGAGAAATGTGAATAAACAAATGTGCAAGATCAATGGAAATGAAGATAAGATTTGGAGGTCGAATGAAATGAATATCGGTATACCGACTATGGGCGATAGAGGCATGGACGAAGTTGTTAGCGATCACTTCGGAAGGGCGCCAACTTACACAATCGTTGATATCGATACTGAATCGGTAAGGACTGTCGAAAACCGAAGCGAGCATATGGGTGGGATGGGGAAACCACCGGAGGCTCTTGCCAAAGAGGGTGTCAATATCCTCCTGTGCTCAGGACTGGGTCCAAGGGCTATTTCGATGTTCCAAGATTATGGAATTGTCGTTTATGTAGGAGCCACCGGAACAGTCAGGGGCGCTCTCGCGATGTGGAGAGAGGGAAGTCTACAACTAGCTACATCTGAAAATGCGTGCAAGGAACACCGTCACTGAGGTCCATAAGGAGGACGGGACCTTTGAAGGCGCATTGGAAAGTAATAATCGTATACGATTCCAATGGATTGCCCGGATTTGAAAAAGGCTGGGGCTTTTCTGCGCTCCTCGCATCCAGTACAAAAAAGATCTTATTCGACTGCGGATGGGACGGGCATATTCTCTGCAGAAATTTGAAAAGGCTTGATGTCGAGATCGGTGAGATCGACTTAGTAGTCATATCTCACGATCACTGGGATCATATTGGCGGACTGACGGAGATACTTAAGAGCGCCGATCGCAGGAAGCTTCCAGAAATCGTATTGCCCGATTCGATGTCTAAAAATCTAAAGAGAGAAATTTCTCAGCGAATAGGAACGAGAATTATTAACGGTCCAGAGAAGCTCATGAATGATGTGTACACCACGGGAGTTCTCGGAAAACGGGTCAAAGAGCAATCTCTGATTGTCAGCTGTGGAAAGACGGGAGCCCTAATATCGGGATGTGCTCATCCAGGCCTGTCAAGCATACTCGAATCAACCTTTCGTATCACAGAGCCGAAATGGCTGATAGGCGGTTTTCACGGATCGTTGAAGGTGGGCGATATCCCCTCATCTGTGGATCATGTTGTGGCGTGCCACTGCACCGTGGGCAGGGAGGCGCTGAAAGTCGCTCTGGGGGATAGGGCCGTGAATGGCGCTGCAGGCATGTCCTTCGATATCTGTTGATTGGAGATGATCGTGGAATGAAGATATCCGTGGCGAGTGGCAAGGGGGGGACCGGTAAAACGCTTGTCGCCACAAATCTCGCTTCTGTCGGTGACGATCCGCTTTTAGTCGATCTCGATGTCGAGGAACCGAATGATTTCCACTTTTTTGCCGGCGAGGTGATTGACGAGCAGCCTGCATACAGGATGCTTCCAGCTATCGACGAATCGCTCTGCGATAGGTGCGGCAAATGCGCTGAAATCTGTGAATTTAGGTCGATCGCCGTGCTCCCGAATAAGGTGCTTGTTTTCCCTGAGCTCTGCCACGCCTGCGGCGCCTGTATTTTGCTCTGTCCGAAAAAAGCCATATCTGAGACGGATCACCCTATCGGTAAGATTGTTAGAATGAGCAATGGTGAGCGCGAGTTGATCTTCGGGGAACTCGCCGTCGGAGAAGCAATGGCAACTCCCCTCATACGCCAAGTAAAATCGAAAATACCTTCAAATACAAATGCAATAATTGACTGCCCGCCCGGAATATCATGTCCTGCAGTTGAAAGCGTGCTGGGCTCTGATTTCTGCGTACTCGTGACCGAGCCTACAAAGTTCGGTCTTCACGATCTCGATCTTGCAGTGAGGATGCTCAGAAAAATCGAAGTCCAATCGGGAGTCGTGATAAACAAGTACGGAATCCCAGGGATCGACATTGAATCCTACTGCCGGGATAACTCGTTACGCATAATCGGAAAAATCCCATTTGACCGGAAGATTGCAGAGAAGTATGCGAACGGAGAGCTTGTCACAGATGAAAGAAAATATCTGCCCTTTTTCGAGTCGATTTTGGACAATATCAAGGAGGCGATGGGTGCAACATGACGGAAATCGTTATATTGAGTGGAAAGGGAGGGACTGGTAAGACTACGGTTCTCGCCGGTTTTGCAGCGCTCGCCGGCAAGAGCGTTATCGTCGATTGCGATGTCGACGCCCCCAACCTATCGATTTTGTTGTCTCCGAAATTGGTTGAAAAAGGATCTTTTTCCGCGTCAAAAAAAGCCCGAATCGATCATTCGCTTTGCGATGGATGCGATAGCTGTTCTGAGCAATGCAGGTTCGATGCGATCTCCAGGATCGATACAAGTGCGGGTGCCAAATCCGTGATCGACCAGTTCAGGTGCGAGGGATGCGGGCTGTGCGTCCACATATGCCCTAACTCAGCAATCGAACTGAACGATCATGTATGCGGTGAGTGGTTCATATCGGAAACAAAATTTGGCCCGCTGGTGCATGCATTGCTGGAGCCGGGAGACGAGAACTCAGGAAAACTAGTGGCGAAAATCAAGAACATCGCGAAGCAGCTTTCTTCCGAATTAAAGCTTGATAGCATCCTGGTCGACGGCCCACCCGGGATCGGATGCCCGGCGATTTCCTCCCTCGCAAACGCGGATATAGTAGTCCTTGTTGCTGAGCCAAGCAAGTCATCTTGCGGGGACCTGTTGCGCATCATCAATCTGGTCAAGAGCTTCCATATCGAACCGCATATAATATTGAACAGATATGATCTGAGCGATGTCATCTCCGATGAGATGGAAAAAAGGCTAAGGAAAATGGGAATACCCATTCTCGGACGCATTCCGTTCGATGAGGATGTTTATAGGTCGCTGTCGGAGGGGAAGAGCATAGTTGAGTATGGTAACTCTCCATCTTCTATTGTACTGAGGGATATCTGGAAACATCTGAATGAGATCGAGAGCGGTAAGATAGCTTAGAGCTGATCGAACCCGAATAATCAATAATTTCAATCATTCGATTTACCGTGAAATCTACCATGGTCTTTTTTAATGTCTGTGCACTCGACAGATCTCATCAGCTCTTTTCGATTCTTGCAGCGCACACCTTGAGCTCAGGTATCTGGGCGACCGGATCCCATGCGGGGTTCGTGAGCCGGTTCGCAGCCGCCTCCGCGTAGTGGAACGGTATGAATATCGTGCCGGGGATGATCTTCTCGGTGACCTTGGCGATTAGCGCAATAGATCCCCTGCGGGAGGAGACTCTTACGCGCGAGCCGTCCTCAATCCCCAGTCTCTTTGCATCGCCGTTGTTTATCTCGACATACGGCTCCGGCGCTTCCTGTTCTAGCTTTGGCGACTTCCTGGTCATAGTGCCCGTGTGGAATTGGAACAGGTTCCTACCGGTAGTCAGCACCATGGGGAACTCCTCCGAGGGTTCTTCGTTAGGAGGTGAATGATCTACCGGAGCAAATTTTCCCCTGCCCATCTTGAACCCGTCCACGTGCAGCACTTTCGTTCCGGGATGATCCTTAGTCGGGCAGGGCCAGCTGATCACCTCATTGTTTGCCCTCTCGTGGTTCACGCCCCCGTATATCGGTGCGACCGAGGCCATCTCGTCCATTATCTCGGACGGTGACGAGAACTCAAACCCGTCGGCCCCGAACCTCTTGCCGAGCTCGCACACGATCTTCCAGTCGGGCATGGCTTCGCCTGGAGGGTCGACCGCCTTTCTCAGCATCCTGATCTTCCTGTCTGTGTTCGTGAAAGTGCCGTCCTTCTCCGCATAACATGCGGCCGGCAGTATGACATCCGCGAATTTACTGGTCTCAGACGGAAATATCTCGACAATTGCGAAGAAGTCGAGCGATTTCAGCGCCTTCTCGATATGCGCGGTATCCGGGTCGGACACCATGACATTCTCCCCGAAGATGATCAGGCCCTTTATCTCCCCGGACTCGATCTTCTCCATCGTCCGGGTGATGGTGCTCCCGACATTCCTCGACAGCTCCCTTTTCCACGCCCCTTGGAATTTATCCGTGGCTACGTCGTCGTCGACCTTCTGGTATCCCGGATAGAAATTCGGAAGACATCCGGCATCGCACGCTCCCTGGACGTTGCACTGCCCCCTGAGCGGGTTGACCCCGGTGGACTCCTTTCCCACATTGCCGGTGATCATCGCCAGGTTAGCGAGTGATTTGACGAGATCGGTCCCGTTGCAGTGCTGGGTAACCCCCATCGCATAGGCTATCATCGACCTATCCGCCTTGGCATAGGTTCTAGCAGCCTCTATCAGCATGTTCGTATCAATTCCCGAAATTCTCTCCACTTCCTCGGGAGTGTATTTCTGAACCACCTGCTTCAGCTCGTCGAACAGCTCCGTCCTGCTGTCGACGAATTCCCTGTCGTATAACCCCTGAGTTGTGCGAGGTACTGTCGAGGCACGGAC
>DSAX01000091.1 GCA_011046235.1 Methanobacteriota archaeon
ACCGGTGACCTCCCGGTTTCGGAACCGCTGTTGCGGATTATCAGCCGGGTGCTCCAACCAACCTAAGCTACGGGCCCCTGCGGACCAGCGTATGCATATCCGACATAAATATCTTAGTCCGGTGGAATCGCGAATTTGAACGGCAGCCAGATATCGCTCAAGGCCTAGGATAATTGGCCATAAGATTGCTCAATACATCCCCTGGAAGGCTGCGGCCAGAATCGACCTCTATGCCGCGAAAGGATATGGAAAACGGCCTGATCTGAAGGTCGTGGCCAGAGCCCCTGAACTTCTCTATGTAAATGCACCTGTACAGCTTCCCCTTTACCATCAGTCTGTGCAGCCTAATGATCCCCCTGGAGAGGAAGAATTCCGGCCTGATCGCATCTCCCCTCTTGGGGTTGTCCGTGACCAGGATCGTCGTGACGTTCTCCTCCGTGAGCAGGCGCATCAACGAGTTAATGCCCAGCTCCCACTCGATATCCCTGGCCCCGAGCAGCTTGAGCGATATTATCGAGTCGATGACGAGGCGATCATAGGACTTGTGCTCGAATTCCTTCTGGAGCATGAGCTGAAGACTGGGTAGGCTCAGGTCCGGTCCTGAGGAGTCGGGCTTCTTCTCCTTGTCCTGTTCACGCATGTCCTTTAGCGCTCCGACGCTTCTCTGGGCGGCTACTTCTATCAGCGAGCCGCGAATCTTGTAGTCGCGCACCTTTGGATGCGCGTTGAGAATGGTAATCTTGTCCGGATCCCAGCCGAATGAGTTGAAGTTGCTACTGACATCGCTCGGCGGCTCGTCTATTGTGACGTAGAGGACCTCTTCGTCGTTCTTGATACCCTCCATCATGAAATGTCCGCACAGAGTTGACTTGCCGCTCCCGGGATCACCGGCCAGAATATAGCTCCTTCCGGGTATCAGCCCGCCGTCCAGCATCTTGTCGAGTCCGGGAATCCCCGTCGACTCCCTTCCCTCACCTGCCGCAGGCATTGTCACTTGTCTCCTCTTCTTCTGCCCTGACCATCCAATACCAGGAAGCCGAGGTGGTTGATCTTTGCCCTTCTGATCTTCGTGTCGTGCTTTGATCCCCTGAACTTTTCGATGGCGATGCCGAGCCTGAACCCGTTGTTCTGGAGCCACCTGTACTGCCGTATGATGCCGCGCGCCATGATGTCCTCGACGCCGCAGCTGCGGTGTATCAGGTCGTGATAATGGCTGTCCTGGATGGTCACGAGCGTCGTGATCCTCAGGTCGCCGAGGAATCTGAAGAAGGACTGCATGAACTGGTTCCGGTCGCCGTTGGTCATCAGGAAGTATCTCATGGAGGTCGCGGAATCGATGACCAACCTCGTTATCTTGTTCTTGAGGATCTCGTTCTTGATCATCTCCTGGACCGCGTTGGCGGTCAGCTCCGGATTGCGCAGGTCAGCGGACCGGGCGATCTCCGGAAAGACGCCGCCGAAGGATTCGGACTTTCGCTGGATAGAGACATCCCTGACCGGGGTGCGCTCGTAGCTCTTCATCTCGAGCGTGGCGTCCAAGACTCGTATACTATCGAAATTGGAGCCGAACATCTGCCCCAGGTTGTCTCTGATCTCGGCCGGGGGCTCGTCAAGGGCTACCAGAAGCACTTTCTCGCCGCGTTTCACCCCCTCGAGCAGGAACTGAACCGCGAGGGTCGTCTTGCCGCTTCCTGGAGGACCGATCACCAGGTAAAGGTTTCCGGGCCAGAGCCCTCCGTGAAGCATCTTGTCGAGACCCGGTGTTCCCGTTACGATTCGTTGAACTACTTGGGACATTATGCCGTCTCCAGGGGAAAGAACGCTCCAATTACAACCGATGGACTCCAACTACCTTATAGACCGTATTATATGATATCTCTTTCCTGAATGTCGTAATTGATAACATTGTAGGCGCTGACTCTGCGTTCCACTGGGTGTGAAGCCCGTAGCCAGGAAACTAATTATATGCCCATGCTGTTCCTTGTTTCCGACCTAAATGCCCGTGATCAATTTCAGCTTCAACGATCTGAAATCGCTGATGGGGAAGGATATAGATTTCGAGACGCTCGTCGAAAGGCTGCCCATGATGGGTGCCGATATCCATACCGCTCAGAAGGACGACGATGAGTTGGCCTTCGAATTCTTTCCCGACAGGCCCGACCTGTACTCGGTCGAGGGCATTGCCCGCGCCTTCAGCGCGTTCCTGGGGATCAATCCCGGCCTGAGAAAATACGAGGTCTCCGAATCGGACCTCGTACTGAATGTAGACCCGTCCGTAGAGAAGGTCAGGCCGTTCATCTGGTCCGCGCTCGTGACGGGTGTGGAGATGAACGACTACCTGATCAGGTCCGTCATGGACATACAGGAGAAGCTCCACCTCACCGTCGGTAGGAACAGGAGGAAGGTGGCGATCGGGATACATGACTCCGATTCGATCAGCTCGCCGTTTCTATACACCACATCCGCTCCGGACGAGATGTCGTTCTTTCCCCTGCAGGGAACCAGGGAAATGACTCCGAGGGAGATACTGGAGCAGCACGACAAGGGCAGGGCATACGCATTCGTGCTCGAGGGGAAGGACCGGTATCCGATGATTCTCGACAGGGATCAGAATGTCCTCTCCTTTCCGCCGATAATAAACGGCATCGTCACCACTGTGACGGAGGAGACGAAGAACATATTGATAGATTGCACGGGAACCGACCTCTCCGCCCTCAAGGTCACGGTGAACATCCTGGTGACCGCCCTGGCGGAACGCGAGGCCAAGATACACTCGGTCAAGATCGTCAGGGGCTCGGAGAGCATGGCCGCCCCGGACCTCGACCCGTGGAAGATATCGGTACCAATGGGCATGGTCAGCGAGCTGACTGGAATACGGGAACCGCCTGAGAAGCTAATCGAGCTGCTAGCGAGAATGGGATTCGACGCCAATGCGGTCGATTCATCGTTATCGGTCGATGTTCCGGCATACAGGTACGACATACTGCACCCCGCGGACATAATAGAGGACATCGCCAAGGCGTACGGGTACGAGCGCTTCGGCGGCAAGTTACCGAAATACTCCACTCTGGGGGTATCGGACAGCGAGTTCGACTTCTGGGAGGTTCTGAGGAACGCGATGATCGGCCTGGGCTACCTCGAGGTTTCGACGCTCACACTGACGGGACGGGAGGATCAATACGGCAGGACCCGCCGGCCAGAGCCGAATAAGCTGGTGGAGGTGATGAACCCCAGAAGCGGCGACCACTCCATCCTTCGGACCTCTCTTCTGCCAGAGCTCCTGGCCATCCTGCGCAGGAACAAGCACCGGGATCTGCCCCAGAGAATTTTCGAAGTAGGAGAGGTCGTCGAGGAGCTGAGGAACTCGGGCAGGTTGGCCGGGGCGAGCATACACGCGAAGGCCAGCTTCACCGAGATGAAGTCGATGGTAGAAGGTGTGCTGAGATCGGTCGGGATCGGGCTGAAGATTGCCCCGGTGGATGATCCGTCCTTTATCAGAGGGAGATGCGCAAATGTGCTGATCGACGGAGAGGCATCGGGATTGTTCGGCGAGGTGCACCCGGAGGTCATATCGTCGTTCGAGCTGGGATATCCGATCGCCGCCTTCGAGCTTCGCGTCTCACCCGTAATGAAAGGTACAAACGATTCCTGGGCCAGATAATTATATCGTCAAGATGGGCTTTCGATTGCGAAAGATCGCTGAGGTAGCCAAGTCCGGACTACGGCGCCAGCCTTGAGAGCTGGTGGTGCTTAGCACCACGGGAGTTCGAATCTCCCCCTCAGCGCCTTACTCGGATTTCAATGCGGGAATCTGTTCGGACCCGGATATTGATCCGGAATTCACCGGTGCTTAAAGATCCAGGCTTGAAGATTCGAGATGAAATTCTTTGCCGGTAAGAAAGACATGATAGACTTCCTTCGCCGGACTGGGGGTTGAGATGAACGAGGGAAGTGCCAGGCTTCGTCTTCCACCAATATATATATGGTATCAACTGCCACTGGACATCAATTCATGCCGCGCATGGCGCGATGAGAGTATGCGGCCACTCATATGCGTGCCAACTTGCTCCTCCAGCCACGGATAGCGCGACATCTTTGCCCCGCACCACCTTCGCGATGGGCGTCCCGGCGGCAAGATTGGCATTATCGGAAATCGTCACAAGTTCGAAATTGCATTGATTCGGCGCGAACTAGAGACCTGTGAGACACTTGATGATATCCTGCCCGGGTTTCAGCCCGGAATTTGTCCCTGATCAATGCTGGCAGCTGTAATCTTCAATGCCGGAGTGAGATCCCGAGGAGGGAGTTCCTTGCCGGCAGACAATGAGAAGGATTCAGAACTGCCCTACGTTGACCACATTGATCTAAACTGAATGCGCATATAAGG
>DSAX01000022.1 GCA_011046235.1 Methanobacteriota archaeon
ATCCTGGCCTGTCTGACCCCCGAGATGACCCCGACGATGAATCCCGCTATCCGGTTGCCATCGGTCGCGACCAAAGATCCCTCTGGCCAATGTTCAATGATCGTCAGATAGAACGATGTCGGATAGGCCTCGCCAAGCGAGCTTCTTGTGAGCTCCGTGATCGAATTGACATCGGATGGCCGGAGCAGTCGGACTGTCAGCACAGTCAGCGCGATTGCAACTGGAGGATATATTCTATTCGTCTTTTCGCCGGTCGCATATCAATCGGAATGCTTTACCGCATAGTCGATTGAGGCTTTTCAGGGGCGTCGACAGCAGCACAATCGCAACTGCTGATGCAATTGACAGATACAATCCGCAGTCAGAGCACGCGATACCCCTGGGTCCGAGACGACCTCCGTCCGGGAAAAGCGTGAAGGCGAAATCCGCCGTATTGCCGAATAAGTCCTTGGCAATGATCTCAACATCGCACGCTACCTCATCGACGCCCACCTCTAGCCTCCAATCGTGAATCTCCGATTCACCCGTCAGGAAGACGACCGAGGCAAGGCCGCTCTCATCCGAATCTCCGGACATGCGGACAACCCAATTGGTCCGGTCATCGGATAGGGATATGTCGATGAGCATTTCTGGCGGATCGTCGTCGCCGTAGATGTCCAAATATATCCTCCTTTCAAGGAATTCGGCAATATCGCGGTCGTCGATCAGGATGCCTATCTCTCTGTTGCCGGTGAACGACGCGCAGTTCCAGTTCGCGCTGGAAACCCAGGAATATCTGTGGTCGATGACCAAGCCCTTGTTGTGCAGTAATTCGAACGGGGCGTCGTCCGCCGGATATCCTATGTAGCAGTCCCCAGGCAGCTCTGTACATTGGCTCAGATACTCGATGATCCTGGAGTTCCTTTCCTCTCTTTCGGAGAACCAGCTGTTGTCCATGCCTATCAATAGCTGGTCGCATCTGGAAATCGCATCTTCCAAAGAGGAGATTACCGGGCTGAGTATCTCTCCGTACGCCCAGGTATCCCAGTAGAGATCGGCATAGAATACCTCGCATGAAATGGAGGTCTCTGTTCCCCGGATCAGGTCGCATAGAACGGGCAACCCGTTCGCGCAGTCGGGGAAGGAGAACAAAGTCACCTGGCAATGGCGATTTATAGGTGAAGGGACGCACCTGACCGGCGCGAGAAGCCCCGATCTGAGGCGGTGCTGGGCGGAAACGGTCACATCGGCATCATAGGGGTTGCTCACAACATCTCCGTAAACGGTCGAGCTGTCCTCTGTGAACATATCGATTAGCTGCCGGGATATCGATTCGGATTCGATGATCGCCGCCCAACCGCGATTGCCGCTTCCGAGCGCGAAATCGAATACCGAGTCTACCAGGTTCTCCGTCATTATTATGCTGGTCTCGCGGTCGATCACGATATATTTGGCATGAAGGCATTGATACCTGCGAATCGATCGATCGGACTTGCTCATCATTTGTACGGATATTCCCCTCTCAGCGAGCGCTGAGAGCAACGATTTCGAATCATCGGATATCCCGCCAGCAGGGGATCCTTCCAGTATCATTCTCACATCGATTCCTCGCTCGGCCAGCCCGATCAGACTCGCGAAGATCTGTTCGGAATCGAATTCGTGGGAGCATATGCACACTTCCCGTTTTGCATCTTCGAGCCTATCCAATATGTAGTTGGAATGTTCGGGCAGCAACAGCGGTGTCACGATGGCATCGTTGCTGTGAACGGAGAAGCTGGACTGTCCGACCCTGCGCTCCCTGAGCGATAGCCAATCGTCTTGGCAGTCCGTGTCAGATAAGTCCTGCCTCATGATTATCCTGCCTCTGCCAGGGGAGGGCACCGGCTCCCCGGACCAACCGAGGCTTTCGTCTATACCGCCCTGCAACTTGCCGAAGAATACTGCATCCACCTCTTCGTTGTCCGGGTCATACAGCAGGAGTTCGTCTCCATCATTATTGAGCCTGAAGGATCCGCTCGATATCACAGTCCCGAACAGGCTGGGGCCCGCTTTTATCGAATATTCAGGCAGATGCCCGTTCTGGTCAAGGAAGCTCTGCGGGTCCAGGGCAACATGAATCACCTCCTTTGGAGCAGCAGTCGCATTTTGAGGGAAGATGAGTGAACCCTCCCCATCCGTTACGGTCCAATTGGACAGCGGTTCGGTGGAATCGGACGGGTTCAGCACCGAGAAGAACTCCCCCTCTGCAAAGTCCGAGAACAGCACGCTCCAGAAAATGAGGTGATCGGCTTCCGAATCAGCCGCAGTCGAAGATATTGCGGCGAAATCGGCAGGCTCTGCCCGATAGGGCTCGAAATCGGGGCATTGGATCAACAGGAAAAGGAACGGGAATATCCTCCAAGCCCTGGGCATGATGTCCTGAGCCGCGATCCCCAATCAATTGATATCGGATGCAGTGAGCATCAGGGTATACCGGAGGCGAGGTCTAGAAGCACGGATTTCGGATTCTTTGCCTTGGCGACGCCGCTCGCCAGGAGAACGCCGTCGGTCCCCAGCTCGATCGCCTTCGCCACATCGCGACCGTTCTTCACCCCCGCACCGGTCAGTATTCCGATCTTTGGAGAGAGATCCTTGATCGCCGCCACCGCGCCCGATACTATCTCGGGGTTCGCATCGGTTACGGAGATGTCCCCACCGATGAGCTCGGGAGGCTCGATGGCGATGAAATCCGGATTTAGGGTGGCGCAGGCGCGGCTTACGGCAATGTTGTTAGTGCATAGGACTGTCGTCATTCCGATCGCCCTGCATCGTACGACCAGAGCGTCAATATCAGCCATGACGAGCCTGTGCTCCGAGTGGTTGATGAGGGTCCCAGATGCCCCCGCGGCCTTGGCGGATTCGGGCGGCACATACCCAGTCGTTCCACCCACCGGTACGTTGTCCACATGCTCGGAGAAGATCGGGATCGAGACCGTTGCTCTCACGGCGGACAGGTCGGGCATTGGAGGAGCTATCACGATCTCTTTTCCGGTCTCAGAGGATACCTCCTCCGCAATCCTGGCGATCTCGATAGCTCTCTGCCCGGAAGCTTCCGCATAGGTCTTCAGGTTCACTATTATGACCGGTTTCATCTGCCCCACCGTCACCTCGAACTTGATTGTTCATCTATAGCGGTTCCATACGCGGCTCCAGCTTCTTCAGCACGGATGGTCTTGTCGTGTACTCTAGCTCATCAGGCGATACGATCGCCGGCATGAACGGGCCGTGGCCTCTTATGTACAGGCATATCTCCATCGCCTTGTTGCGAACGTAGTCCCACTCCTTCCCCGAGAACATGTCGACGGGGACGTGCTTTCCTGGAGCCGAATTGGGCGGCTCGATCCCCTGGATCTTCCCGTTCGAAACCTGGAACCCGATGCAGACCACCCTGGGCGGGCCGTCATAGAAGGTGGGGGTGGACTCTTCGGACGCGCATGGAAACCAGGCGCCGTAGTGAGAACCACGCATCCATCCGGCAACAAGGGCTGGAAACGCGAACGGCTGCAGCACCTCACCGAGCGCGGGAAATCCGGACTGACACCTGACGACCATAACCGGGTCGTCTTTTCCAACATATTTTCCCGCGGTGATGTTCAGCTTTTCCGTGGATATCACCGCGGCTATGCCGAGTTCTTTGTGTATGACCCTCTTCACGGCGTAGCGCGTCGTATCCCCCAAAAGAGTCAGCAGGTCGTACATCTCCGCCGGTGCGCTCATCACGACCCTCTTGTGGTCGATAACGTCCACGACCTCGAAGTCGTACCCCTGATGCGCGCGCGGGTCGATGACGAGCCCAGTGGTCGTGAAAGGATCCATGAATGTCCTGCAGATCGGGAGCGAATATGCGGATGGGCCGCACTTGTCCGCCATGAAAACGACAACGCTCTCGGCCTTCCTCTCCTCGAACTCCACCTCGGCCGCCCCTGGCCCCTGTCCACGGACGTTTCCCGAGAAGGCGTCCGTGAGCAGGTCCTGCCCCGCGGCGTAAAGCTTGAGGCGCTTTGCCTCATCCGCAGCGGCAATGAATGCGTTCCAGGCCAGCTCGTGCACCTCCTTCGCGTTCTCGCCGCTATTATGGGTCATTATGAACTCCATGTCATCTCCGCTTCTGCTGATCTGAAAGTCATTGATGATCTTCGATTTCACTCCGCCGTCCAACAATTCCTTCGCCTTTGCAATCATGGAAGGATGCGGGCATGAGTGCCCGGCAACCGATCCCACATCCGCTTTTATTACGGATAATGTAACTTTTTCAGCCATCTTATCTCCCTGTCCTTTATATCCAAAATCCCTCCAAGGGGGAATTTACGAATATAACTCTTTATAAG
>DSAX01000153.1 GCA_011046235.1 Methanobacteriota archaeon
ACATGGCACGAATTTTTAATGCACCATTATGCGGTATGAATTAGGTCACTACCCAATAATCTAATATATGGTAAATCCATTGTTAAAAATTAGCTTCTGCAAATTACCAATAGGGGGGTGATAATATTTGCGCAAAAGCTGAAATGAAGACTGATGACTCATCAGAGAAAGTCAAAGAGGCTGAGGTTAAGAAAGTGGAGGAATTCGGTGCAAAGATGTATAGTGAATCTGCACAAGCTATTCGCGAAGTCGGTGCCAAGATAATCGTAGCAATCATAGTAGCCATTTTGGTCTGGGTTTTCGCGGAATTGATATTTACTCCGATTGCCGAGGGAATGGATGATAAGATACTAGGTTGGCCATTGGTTGAAGTGATCAATCTAATCGTTGTAATTGCGCTGGCGATAATAATATTCACGGTATTCATCTACATACGCAGAATTAGCACGGCATTCGCTGGCATTCTAGTATATCATTTCGGCAAAGCCGGGGGAGAAACGCGTGCAGAATCTTACAAGAACTATACGAAAGCAATGGATGGTATACTCTATGTGATTGTGATATCGCTTGTGTATCTTCTGTTCAAGGATCCGCTTGCAGAGATTCATGGATCCTTACCTGCAATTTTGCTGGTTTTCATCATAATCTGGGCAATTATAACACTCTGGAGAAGCCTCAATGCTATGTCAGAGGAAATCGGGAGATACACCTCGAAAGTTGCCGACGAACTGGAAAAACAGACAAAATAGAAGCGGTCATCTACAAGCACTGGAGAATTCGGTCAAAAACTGCTTAAAAATCCGCACGGAATTCATAGGATATGAATATCCATGGATTCTGTGCTGAGATATTTAATATTTCATTGTGAATGGGTCTAGAATGCCTAAAGCTGATAAACAGGATAGAAGTGAGCTGAAAAAATTCGAGGAGGCACTTCGAGTCCGTGGCTCGAAGACCATCCGTGATCTTATTTTCGCGATAGTGATCTGGTTATTTGCAGTATTAGTTTTTATTCCGCTCGCCAAATCAGTCGGTAGGGAAATCGAAATAATAGTCTCTCTGATCTTTTTCCTTATCATCACCATTACAATAATAAGAGCTGCTCCAGGAATTAAGAATTTGCTTGATACCTTCTCGGTTTTTCCTGCAAGAAAATATTCCAAGAAACATGAGATCGATTACAAAGATTCACTGATTCTTTTCCGAAATATCATCTACATATTTACGAGTGCAATTGCTTATCTCTTCTATCTTCCATTTCTGCTAAGCTTCCATTCAGCGCTTGCAGGCATTGTCCTGATAATGATCATATTTTTCATTTTCATATGTTTATTGAAAATATTCTCGGTAGTTGGGCATGGCATGCTCGATTGGCTTTACGAATCAGAAGAAAAATAATTAAGAGCTTTCAGTATCAAGAAATGATTAGCCTCATCTCTGAAGCACGGTTTATCAATCATATCATTTAGTGCAGTAATCCCGCTCCCAGACGATTCTGGCGACCATCGACGCGATCAATTCGAGCCAGCTCATTACCTTCCTGGAAGGGATATTGCCCGACCTGGGGCTAGATAGCTCCAACCAACCGATCAGGGTCTTCTCACCCCCCCCACATGTAAATGTCGATGTAATCGCCTTCGATCATGCTCTCGGGAGAGGGACGGCCCTTCCCGAGCAGCGATGGATGGCTGTAGATTGCCTTATCCTCCTTACTCGGAGTTTCTGTCAGAAAATGGGAGTTCCTTCCCATCGGGATCGACGGGTATTTCCGGTCGTCGAAAAAGTCCTTGTAGTCGTGCTCCGCCTTCAGCTGGTTGATCTGAGCCGTCTTGGTGTATCCCATCGAGAGGACTTATTTGTATTTCAGATCCTTTTGATCCAGAAGCCCGATTGCTATCTCCCTGAACTCGAACCGTCGAAGGATCATCTTGGCGACTTCATCTAGGAAGGCCAAAGTGTTATCCCGCCTGACGGTATAACTGCCGAGCAGCTCGATTATCGCGGCTCTGATCCGCTCGTCGTCATCTTGAGGGAGCTAAAAAAATCTTTCTTTGATTATCGTCTCCAGCATTCTGTCCGTTTCGGTATCCTTTGGAGCCATCCGCGTGAATAATGTCCATAGATTAAAAGAACATTTGCATTGAATCTCTTCGAATACCGGTTAGAATTCGTATGGATGCGAACCGGTTTTCTATTCGCCATTTTCAAGCGGACGAGAACAGCTTGCCAGCCTTGGCCCAGTTGTTCTTCGGGACCTCGTAGATGATCACATCGACGGCGTCCCGCGGGATGTTCTCCCGCTCGAGGACCTGCGTTATACCCTCGGCGATCCTCTGCTTTGCATCGTCGTCCCTCCCGGGCCACAAATTGACCGTTACCACAGGCATGAGAATTTTACCCTCCTTGCCTCCGTCGAAGCCCTTCAAAAAAGATAAGCCTTGTTGTTCCGGGAAGTAAGATCGTATCGATTTGAACCGGCGATTCGATGAACTCAATCGCCGCACTCATTAATGGATGACAATAGATCCCTGAGGAACTCATTTCCTTTCTTCGAAAGCAGCTTCTCGATCTTGGCACCGTAAATCATGTTATCTCGGTTTTTTTCGAGAATGTCATTGAGCTCGGTAATTGTGGTTTCTATCAGGAGCTCGAATAGCTCTAGGTAAAGCGCTCTCAAGGAAAAACTATCGATGGGAGTGAACTCGTCTGTCTTTTCGATGATATCTGCAAATACTGCGATGTTACTGACGATCAATTTCTCGAATTCTGTCTCGTCCATCGTATTCCAATCTCGCGTTCGTATTTCGAATCGGAATCTAGCTCATGGTATTCTATTCTTATGTTGCCTGGAGATGATCGTACCCTGAGGAGTGCCAATATCGTAACTGAGATATCCTGTCGGCAATCCCCGAGGTTCAAACTTACAGGGTCTTCTCATATTCTGCGATTATCTGATCCCCCTGCCTGACGACAGTGGCATCGATCTCAGGGACCTCGTGCTCCCGAAGGAGCTTCTTCACGACCTCCTTGGCTTCCGAGTAGATGGTGTTTGACATTGTAGTGCTCTTCAGCAGCCTGTTTTTATTTGGGAGATAGAGCTCACTCTTGAACCTCTTCGCCGTGTGCGGGTGCGTCAGGAACGAGTTGCCGTGCCCGACCTCTTTGACCACATCGAGGGCGATCTGCTCCTCGCTGAACTTGTAGCTCTTCAGGAACGCAGAGAAGTCCTCCCACTCGTTGGCGTCGATCACCATCTGCTCCATGGAGCAGCCGAGCGCGCTGTCCATCCCGCCGAACCCGCATGTGAGGTCGGTGTTCGAGAACACCCTCATGAAGCTGCCGGCGAGCAGGCTCAGGTTGGTGTCCTCGGGGCCCAGCTCCCCGCCTATCCCCCAGCTGCCGACCATGCTCGGTATCCCGTATCGCCTGGCCATCTGCCCTGCGGCTGCGCTCACCGAGAGCATCTCCGGGGCGGTGTAGTTCATGTTCCCGGTGACCATGTCGACCGGGGCGGACTCAGAGCAGTAGATGTGCGGCGCGCCCGGCTCCGCGGACTGCGTGATGATAAGGCTCGCCAGATTCTCCGTGTTGATGTTGACGACGGTCGCTGCGAAAGTGACAGGACAGGACATGCCCGAGAGGGACATCGACATAGATACCACCGGAATGCCCGCCCTCGCGAGCTCCACATGCGCCTCAGTGAGCCCTTTCTCGAACGATAGCGGGGCGATCGAGCAGTGTATGATCGAGAATATCGGGCGTTTCTTGAGCTCCTCCTTTCCCCCGACGATGAGCGACGCGAGCTCTATCTCCGTCAGCGCGTCCTTCTTGTTCAGGCACATGCCCTGGACGTGCATCGAGCAGCCGTTGAGCGAGGTCCACATCTCGTGGACCGCGTGCGCCTCCTCCGGGGCATCCCTTACCGTGACGATAGGCCAGAAGAACTTGACCGCGTCCAACGCGTCGGCCACCTTGGCGAAGTTCGCGAGGTCGGCCCGCAGCGCGTCCTTCCTCTCGCCGGTCTCGAGGTCCTTCATGTAAATCGTGAGACCGTCGGTCGAGATGTGCGGGATGCCGCTGTTAACCGGGATTTCGAGGTCGTTCCTCGGCTCGCGCGCGCAGAGCTTGAACCGCTTGGGAGCGTTCTTCAGGGCATCGTTGACCATGTCCTCGGGGAACTTGGCGATCCATTTATCGTAATCCACCATGGCGCCCGCCTCCTCGAGCATCTGAAGCACGGACTTGCTCCGTATCAGTACGCCGATGTCGTTCAGACTTCGGACGCTGTATTCGTGCACCATCTCCTCTTCCTGCTCGTCGAGCACCCTGATCCTAGGAACTGCCA
>DSAX01000093.1 GCA_011046235.1 Methanobacteriota archaeon
GAGACAGGAGACCACAGGATTATTAATCATGAAACACATTTTAGTGCCGGGGTCGTCCTGTCTTTTTTGGTGGTCAATCAAGGAGATGGGTGACCCTCCCAGAGTAATTTACGGTCAACACACAGCAATCCAAAAGCCTTAATTATGAGCTTTGGATAATGAGCATCTCGCCGAGCCGTCGTAGCTCAGTTGGTAGGGACAGCAGCACCGTTGTCTGCGTCTCCAATAAAGAGCATCCGGCTGTTAACCGGAAGGTCATCGGTTCGAGCCCGATCGACGGCGCCAAATTTCATTCGCTATAATCAAGATCCATGACACGGAAAAGTCAGGGGTCCAGCTGATCCCTCGATTTCGGAAAGCGTTATCTATGGGCTCCCTGTTACTATACGCCGCTCATTCACAGCGGGCCCGTAGCTTAGTCTGGTGGAGCGACTGGCTCATAACCAGTTGGTCGCCGGTTCAAATCCGGTCGGGCCCACTCATGCCTTTTGCCAGAAATTTATTTTTCGATTTCAATTCAAACTTATTTTGCACCGATAGCTGGCTCGCGTTCGAAGATTCGAGTTTGCATCATTGACGCGAGCGAAGGCGACGTAAGCCCTTGCGCGGCATTAATACCGCTCCGTCGTTAGTGTCGGTGCATGCTTATTATACAATTACGGCAATTCAAAGGCCGGTCAAAGAAATCAGCTATGTCACAGGTGGGAAGATGAATTTTCTGATTCTAGGAGTAAGTGGTAGTCCTGTTCCCAACAGTAACACGGATAGACTCGTGAAGTGCGTACTCGAGAACGCTGTTCAGAAATCTGAGTTTGTGAAACTGTCTCAGCTTGACATCCAGCCGTGCAGGGCATGCCTGGCCTGCGCGAGGACGAATACCTGCACCGGAATTGAGGATGATTGGCGTGTGCTGGCACCCAAAGTCGTCAAGGCCCAAGCCCTTGTGATAGGAGGCTGGATGCCCTTCGGCATCCTTGACTCGCGCACAAAAGCGTTCCTGGAGAGAACATTTTCTTTCAGACACTCGATACTGCTCAATGCTGGCAAGGTTGGTGCTGCAATCGTAACAGGAACAGTTAACCCCGATCCAGTCGCGGATGATATCGTGGAATACTTCAAAGGGGAGGGGATAAGGCCTATGGGAAGGATCGTCGCCTCCGGGATTGATCCATGCTGGTCATGCGGCTTGGGAGATGAATGCGTCCAGGGGACGCCGGTTCCGATGGTGAGGAGTGGGTACCGACCAATGAGATATCCTTATGCGGATCGTCTGCCCTCAGCGGACGAATTCCGGATAACTCCCGATATCGTCCCTCCAGGAGTGGAGAATCAGGAAGGAGTCATCGAGGACGCCAGAAGACTCGGGAAGCTGATCTCTACCACACTGAAAAGGGATGAGGAAGCACGGACTGTGCTGCTTGAAAACCTCTTGTCGGGGGTCACTTCGAAGAATCCAATCGAGATGCTCTTGGCATTGACTGAGAAATCCCATCTCTTCGGATGGATCTTGAATGAGCACGAGCCAGCAAAACTCTTATCGAACCTTAAGCGGGCTGAGGCTCACATGGAACGAGATGAGAAAGGAGAAGCCGTGCAGGAACTGCTCATGTTTGCACGAGAGGTTCTCTACAGGACCGGTATCAGCATTCGCGAAAATGGATCTGCCCTTCTTGTTCAGGAGGCTAGGAAGGCAATAGCCGACCTATACGAAGGGTCCTGATCAACTTGATTCTATCTCCCGTTCAGATAGCCAGGGACACTCGTCGATTTGCCTCGCAACGGAACAAGAACGACGACGCGGTTTGCTGCAATATCGGCAAGAACACACCGTTCCTCAAGGTGAGAAGAAACGAAAGTGGTTTGGGGGACGACAGGGCTCGATGCACAATTCTCCCGAATTGATGAAATAGCCAGATGGGCTCGTCGTGATTTGAACGCACCATGATCACACAAAAAGCACCAAGAGTATCCATTAGTGGGCACCAGAATTGTGTCAAGAATCGCCGCGATGTGATCTTCAACACCTCAAAGAGGTGCTCAAGCGACTGCTGCTATTACCGGACGACCACTGTCCAGAGTCACTTACGGGCGCATTCTGGGTCAAGATCCGGGATCTCGCACCCTTCATGTATCGTTCGAGGTTGAAATGCTCAAATCGCAATCATAGTAACCGCTGGGGTTGCGATTTCAATAAGAGAAGAAGACCGTTCCTTACCTCGTCCTTGGGCTAGCAGAGGGAGAAGCTACCTGTAAGGCTAGGGCATGCAAGCAAGAGTGTGTCACTTTGGCGAAATGTCCGTCTACTAGGAAGGTGCTTTCATGAGCATAGGTCGCTGATGATTTGAAATACGATTTGGTCATAGTTGGTGGTGGCGCGGCAGCTTTCGCAGCGGCAATCAAGGCAAGTGAACTGGGCGCTGAGACTGCGATGATGAATAGCGGTCTACCCACGGGTGGCACGTGCGTGAACGTCGGTTGCGTTCCCAGCAAGAACCTCCTAAATGTTGGCAAGGATCTGTTCTACCCATTGCGCCTTCATCATGATTCCTTGAGATTCAATAGGCCCGCTTTCGATTTTCCAAGAGCGATCGAGGAAAAGGATGCAATCGTCGGGAGTCTCAGGCAAGACAATTACTTGAATGTGTTGAAGAGCCTCGACAAGGTCAGCCTCTACGATGGAAGAGGACGCTTCGTTTCGAGTAATGCAGTGAGTGTGAATGGAGAGCTCGTGGAGGGGGAGAAGTTCATAATCGCAACTGGCTCACGGGCTGCGGTTCCCCCCTTCAAGGGCGTCGATCAAGTCGGGTACGTAACTAATGTGGAGGCTCTCAGTCTACGTGAATTGCCCGAATCCATGATCGTCGTTGGCGCTGGCCCTCTCGGACTCGAGTTCGCTCAGATGTATCAGCACTTCGGCACGGAGACGACCGTTCTTCAGAGAGGCCCAAGGATACTGTCAAGAGAAGAACCAGAGATGTCCCGAGAGCTCCAGAGACGGCTCGAAGAGGAGGGGATGGCAATTCACACGGATGTCGTAATCAAAGAGATGCACCGAGAGAACGGGCTCAAAGCCATCAGGGCGAAAGTGAGAGGCGAGGAGAAGATCTTCAATGGCGCGCAGATATTGCTGGCAACGGGCGTCATCCCGAACACCGAGGATCTTGGGCTTGAGGCCATCGGCGTCCAGGTCGACAAATCAGGTTTTGTCATGACTAACAGCGAGATGAGAACATCCGCAAACCACGTTTGGGCAGCCGGCGACGTCAAGGGAGCCCCTTTCCTTGAGACTGTCGCCGCTAAAGAAGGGGCTGTTGCGGCTGAGAACGCCCTAGCCGATCAAAGGAAGAGTATCGACTACACTTCCATACCTCACGCCGTGTTCACATCGCCTGAGCTTGCGAGCGTCGGCCTGACAGAGGAGGAGCTGATGCGCAGGAAGAAAGTCTGCAGCTGTCGCACAGTCCCCCTGTCGATGGTGCCTAAGGCCAGAATCGTCGGCGACAGCAGTGGGGCCATAAAGATGGTGGTAGACCCGGAGAGCGAGGTCATAGTGGGTGTGCATATTGTGGCTCCGTTAGCTGCCGATATGATACATGAGGCCACGCTCGCGGTGAAGTTCGGGCTTACCGTGCAGGACATCATCGACATGGTGCATGTGTTCCCGACCTACAGCGAGGGGCTCAAGATGGCTGCCCAAGCCTTCAAGCGGGATATCTCGAAAATGCCTTGTTGCGCTGAATAATCAGAACTTGGCGGAGAGCGAACAGAACATCGTCAATCTTCCAGATTGGCAGACGTTGGGGTATTGTCAGGACATAAGGCTGAGGGATTTAGAGCCAGGTCGAGCTAGACATTCATTCCTTGAATTCAGTCAACACGAAATTGAGGCACCAGATATTGGCATTGTACTGACTGTGATTGACTACCGTCAACATATGTGCCAGATTTAGGCACCGGTAGATTTCGGACTGAAATTCGGGTGTATTTCATCAACCAGTTCATACCAGCAGTCATAGATGGAAGCTTTAATCACCTGAAAATTCCAGACCTTAATCTGGATTGGAAAAAGAAATCAAAGGGATGGAATGTAGAAGAGGCCTCTCGCCTATTTCGATGTGCCTTAACACGAAAAGAGGCGAAAGACCATGGAATACGTAGGATTGGACATACATAAAGAATTTTGTCAGGCTTGCGTGA
>DSAX01000095.1 GCA_011046235.1 Methanobacteriota archaeon
CCAGCTGGGAACATATAGGGGATTCGATGAGAATCGTCTCGCCGACTTCCGAGGAGATTCCCTGCACAATTTATGGGTACGCATACGGCATCTGGGGAAACTGGATGGGTGAGAAGTATTCCTTCGGGAATACAAACGGAGGCAAAACGCTGATGGCTCCAGTGGTCGATGCCGGATATGGCACGGCCGATGATTTCAATATGCTCGGAGACCTGAACGGGGCGATCGCCCTGATACACAGGGACGACAACATACAGATGTGGCCGAACGTGATGAACGAGGAGGCCGCGCTCCACGGGGCTTCCGCGACGATAACCTACGACTACTACGGGGACATCGCTCATCCGGATGGCATCAAACAGGATGTGAGCGGTGCTGCATTGCCGGAGTTCTCGATCTCGAAGAACTCGGCTTGGCGCATACAAGATCTCCTTGCCCAGGGACCAGTCATTCTGGAGCTCAAGGGGGAGGCCAACGCAGTGGACGAGAACGTCGGCGAGTCGGTCAACGTCGCCGGGTATATGTACGGCACGACCCATCCCGACGAGTACATCGTGTTCTCCGGTCACATAGACTGCTGGTGGAACGGAACGAGCGATGACAGCTCGTCGATCGCCGCGGTGCTCGAGTTCGCGAGGCTATTCTCCGAGGCGAGGGATACTGGACTGTTCACTAACGAGAGGACGCTCGTGTTCCTGTCCGTCGGTGCGGAGGAGTTTGGCGGACCAGCGGATACATGGTATGACTGGCTCGTCGGATCGTACGCGTTCGTCACCGCGCACCCGGAGATAATGGAAGGGCTCGTCGTCGACCTCAACATGGACGGCGTCAGCTTCAAGAAGCCCTCTGGGAAGTACTGGGTGGAGAACACCTGGGAGATCAACGGGTTCATCTCGAAGGCCATAAAGGACCTCGGCAAGACGGGGCAGATCGCCTACTACAACCCGATCTGGTCCTGGACCGATGCGTGGTCCTTCGGAGCGAAAGGCGGAGGATCTACGGCACAGGCATGGTGGGTCGCGGGCTACGACCCGATATACCACACCCAGATAGACGACCTGGACCTGATGGACGAGGAGCCGATGAGGAACATCCTCATGATGTACACACTATTGGCCATGAGGGCGGACCACGCACTGGTCATGCCGTTCAACTTCATTCCGACGCTCGACTGGATTGCCGGATATCTCTCGTCCGAGTCGTTCACCATCCCATACAAGGCAGAGGAGTTCGCGATGGTCAGCGCGGCATTGGCTGAGCTGAGAGCGCAGGTCAACGCCGTGAACGCGTACGGCGAGATGCTGAAGGCCGCCTACCAGAGCGCCACCACGGACTCGGAGCGCGCGGCGATACGGGCCGAGGCGGACGCACTCAATAAGGCGCTTATAGACGCGAGGAGGATCATAACGCCCTGGACACTCGGCGAGGGAGGGACCATGGGCTCATGGGACGTCTTCCTGAGGTCCGACCAGCACGCACATGATCTCGGATATGTCGACTCGGCAATCGCGGCTCTGAGCAGGGATAAGGGACGCGTGAATAACGCGGTCAAGGCGCTCGAGAGCGTGTACACGATGGAGTGGGGACACCTGTTCAGCCCCGAGACCTACGACACGGTCATGGGCTGGATGATAAACGACTGCATGTACTGGGGCGACGATTTCGACCAGCAGCAGGCCTATGTCGATGTGCACTGGATCTACACCGGACTGAAGGACAAGACCTTGTCCGTCTCGGCCGCGATCACCGCGCTCGAGGAGATCAGGAACACGCAGCTGATCCCGTGGCTGGAAGAGGATCTCGCGATGCTGGAATGGGCGTACATGGAGTCCGCAGAGGTACTCGAGGACGCACTAGACTGAAAAATCGAACGAAACATCCCGGGTGCGAGCCCGGGATTTTTTCCCATTTTATATTGTGGAAGGAGAAAAGGTTCACAGTTTCGTTGCCATCTTGATCTTCTCGAGGTAATGGAGCCATCTGCGCTCATCCTTGACCCTGTTCATAATCGCCTGCTTGTCTACCTCGAGCTGGTCGGAGAATTCGACATCGTGCAGGGCGTTGATGGCCTTCACGATCCCGCCGATCTCATCGAACAAGTCGTTTGCTAGCTTGAGCGTGATCTGGTCATGCGCGAGCCTGGCCTCGAGCTCCCTCTTTCTCTCGCCCAGCTTCCGTATCAACGCATGCGCCATCTCCCTATCCTCTTCGGTGATTCCCTTCTTGGTCCTCAGGATATAGACCAGGTTCCGAAGATCGACCTCAATCCCGTCGAGTATCTCCTTCTCCGGGACGAAATGACCAGCCCAGACAAATAACGAGTGGGTTCTGTCCAAGATTTTCTCTCTCTCCTCTTCCGTGAGCAGGTGTTGATCAGGTTCGACTTTGGCCCCTTGTTCTGACGACATCAGGTTCAGTTAAGGAGTAGTCGATATTTTCTGCTTTCGCAACAAAAAATCTGCGATAAGCAAACGGGTGTAATGCGTCTGATCCGAAGAACTGGATCAATCCTTGAGGAACTTCTCAGGGCTCTTCTCGAAAGTCACCTTGCAGCCTGGAGCGCAGAAATAGTAGGTGTTTCCCTTGTACTGTGTCTTGAACTTGGCCGTCTTCTCGTCGACCTCCATCTTGCAAACTGGATCTACAGCCGTCTTCTCACCCCCATAGGTATAACTGCGTTATTAGGATAAGGAACTTTTCACTATACCATCTGTCCAGAGCGAATTTGATGAATTCGGTCACAGACCATCAATATTTGATGTAATTTCACCGAAGGCCCTTTTCCATCTGCTTCACGATCGACGAGACAGCCTTTTTCGACAGCCATCCCATCGACTCCGCGAAGTGATTGGCGACGCTGAGGCGGTCATATGTCACATTGAGCTCCTTCACCTTCTGGTTCTCGAACTCGTACAGGGAAAGACAGAGAAGGCTCCCCTTGACCCCCTGCGGAGAAGTCGCGTTTGCCGTGAACTGTTGCGATGCCCTGTTCCCCTCCACCACCAGTGCGTTCTCAGAGAACTCGAGCTCGGACCATGTGCCCAGCAGCCATTCGAGGTATCGCCTTATCTCGTTCGTCCCATTGAATGTCCCCTCGGGCTGCTTCATGACCGCGTTCTCGTCGAAGTACGAGATCGCTTTTTCAATATCCCGCCTGTTCAGCGCCTCGTGCATATCCCGGACTATACTCTTCAGTTCGTCTCCCATATATTTTCCCCAAAGAACCTCATCTGATCGGGGATTTAAAGCTTTTTACTCCTCGGGCTGCAGTAAGAACTGGCATCTGAGAATTTGATGCTCCTTTTCGCATGGAAAAAGCGAACTCAAATGCGGCTGTCAATTTCGGTCTCCCTGACCGCTCTGCGCTCCTCGAAGAACTGTCGTGCAGGGCATCCGATCTCTCTCTGTCTGCAGTACCTGCAGGCGAATCTTCCCCGGATGACAGCGTTCCCTCCGGATGCGAGAAGCAGGAGGATTATCATCAGGATCAGAACGAGCCATGAGAAGGAGGTGATTAGGAGGATTATCCCTCCTATTATCGGTATGACTGTCACCATGAGATCCGGCAGCAGATCCTTGAAGGTCACCTTCCTGTTGACGAAACTCTGCGGATCGCCCCTTTTGAACATCAGCGAGCTGATCTTCCCCCTGCCGGAGAAGCAGACCTTGCCGTAGTAGCAGCAGTTGACGCAGCTCCCTCTGTAAATGCTGACCTCTGTGAGAAAACAGTATACTATGAAAAGAACGGAGAACAGCAGACCGAACCCGAAAAGTATGGATGCCCCGATGACCCATATCGATATTGCAAAGATATTCGACAGTGCCACCGAGAAGCGCTTCGAAATGAGATCTTATCCCGCGAAGTAGATGAATGTGAGGACTGGAAGCATCTCTGCCTCTACGATTGACTTGCTTAAGTCACCAAATGACGCGAAGCTGACATCTAGATCCTCGCATATTTTAATACATGAGCATGAATTAATGCTTGGGCAACAATCCCCGAAAACACATGATCGCGATTGCAGTCTGATGGACTGTTAAGTCGAAAGGAGAAGTCTCCACAACGGGAGAAGGGTGACAGTGACATCATCCAACTCCATGGTGCCCTCCCTATCCTTCGTAACGAGGAAGGCCCTGTCGCAGCCGTGGACATGGCAGAACCTCGCGAGCCCCCTCGCATCCGATTTGTATATAC
>DSAX01000131.1 GCA_011046235.1 Methanobacteriota archaeon
GTGCATCTCATAGCCGATGGAGGACAGACAGGAGATTGATTCTCGGAGGATCCTGACCGAGATTGAAGCCGTGGACGACCCCGTCAGGATATTCGAATGGGTCCGCGACATACCGTACGGGGTGATAGACAGCCGCGACCCTGCCGACGTGTACGCGCGGCACAGAGGGACCTGCAGCGGGAAACATCTGCTGCTAGCGCAGCTCCTGGAGCACATGGGCATGGAGGTGAGGCATGTGATCGCCTTCCACCGGTACTCGGAGCTGCCGATGGAGACGGAATACCCGAAGAACCTCCGGGAGCTACTGGACTCCGGAGATGGGGTTCCCTCTCAGTATCCAACCGAAAACGGGATCTATTCAAATAAATTTCATAAAAGGAGCAATGGGTCAAAGGACCCATTTCACTCACAATTTTCAGCTTAGGGAGGCGTAATTGGCGGTTTCGGTTCTGTCTCTGTCGTTTGTACCGTCTCGGCTTCCTCTATCATCGGAGGCATGAAGGTAGTAACAGGACCTCTCCCTCTTCTCATAATCACCGCGATTATTGCCGCGAGAACCACGACGATTACAAGTATGATAACCAGAGTAATCCATAAATTATCTCCAGTGAACAGAGATGCCAGACCGCCGCCGTGACCGTATGATTTTAGAATTATCTGTTCACCCGGAATTACTGAGAATTCCCCAGCATCCCCGGTTATCTTGACATAGTTGCCCACCTTCCCCGAGTAATATTGCGTTGAGGTGCTGCTTTCGTCATCAGATTCCGTAATGACGATCACTTTGCAGCAATCGTCGAAAGTGCCAGCGGGCGTTTCGACGGTGACACCTGTCTCCACGATCTCCATTGTAATGGACACATCGTTTTGCTCAGACGAGGCTTCAACTTCTCCCATGAAAGTCGTGGTGCTTTCCATTGTCATGCTCGAAGTGCTCGCAACGATGGTCCCGGTTTCCAGGGCATCGTCTCCGATGTAATCATCGATCGGGAGGACATAGGAGGTCTCCATGACCATGCTCATTTCCATCGAGAAATCCATTCCGGCACCCGCGGCCTCAATATCCATGGAAAACTCCATGTCGGTGCTTATAAGATCGAAATTTGAAACCAGGCGCTTCTCCTCACCGGATATCGAGATGGTCCCCTCCATCGAGACCCCCTCTATTGTTTCCGAGAACTCGGAATCCCCCGATATATCCAGGATGAATATCTCCTTGTCCTGACCCCCGATGCTCATGGTCGAGACGCTCTCCACTGTTATCTTAATGCTAAAATCGAACTCCATGCCCTCGAGATCCATTTCCGATATCGAATATTCCCAGTAATCCCCTACCTCAATGGGGTGTCCTTCGTCGTTCGCGACATTCGCTGATGGCACGATCGCGAACCCGAGCAAGAGAAATCCGACACATATGATAGACATTATACTTCTTCGCATGCTTCCAGCCTTCATTTTTCCTCCATTTTCCACAACGCCCCTTGGATTGAGTGGTTGTGATTGGAAGCTGTAATAGTTGAGTCGCCTAATAATACTTGATTGGAATATGATTTAAATTGGTGATAAATCAACTTCCAAATACATCGATTTGTTTTCAGGCTCAATTCATCAATTTCGCCAGTTTTTCATCCTTGCGCCTTGATTCTCCATTGATTTGAATACACATTCATTCGCCTTCCACGGGCAAACCCGATGAGCGTTATGCCGAGTCTTTTCGCTAACACAACCCCGAGATCGCTCGGGGCGGACTTGGAAATCAATATCGGTATCCCCCCACGTGCGATTTTCAGCAATACCTCGGATGAAATTCTCCCGCTGACAATCATGAAGTAATCCTCCATCTGGATGTCCTCCAGGAGGCATCTGCCCAATACCTTGTCGATCGCGCTGTGCCTGCCGATGTCCTCCGAGAAGATCAGGATTCCGTTTTCGTCGCAGAGTGCGGCTCCGTGGACACCGCCGGTCATCTTGTGCGTTTCAGACCTCTCATGGAACTCCTTCATTAGAGAGGGTATCCTGTTCGGCGAGATCTTCAGCCTAGATCTGACCTTCGTATCCTGTTCGACGGAGAAGTCCCTGAACGAGAAGCCCTTTCCGCAGCCGGTCGTGATGAACCGTCTGCCGAGCTGTCCTTCTTTTTTCGCCTCCTCAATTCTGTCGATCCAGACTACTCCGCGCTTGCCGTCGACAACCGACCTGGCGATGTCGGTCTTGCCCTCCAGCAAACCCTCCGAGAAGAGAAACCCGACTGCGAGCTGCTCCTTCTCCTTTGGGGAGCAGAGCAGGGTCACCAGCTCCTCGCCATCAAGAACGATCGTGAGCGGGATCTCTTTCACTACGTCGTCCCTGAGCCGTTCCATCCTACCGTTTGAAAAACGGGTGATCTGCAATCGTTTTGTCTCTTTGACCATATTTTCATCGCACCGGTACCACGCAATCGATTGTCTGCCGGTTTATAAAAACCATACCTCTGTCAGTGGGAAATGTCCGCTCGATTGAATATTGGAAGGCAAAACCTCATAGCCATTGCGGATGATACGAGGTCGCCAGAGCCGCTGATATTGCGGAGAACGCATCTACCTGCCATGTGAGGGGAGATCTGTCTAATGAATCGCTCTGAAGACGAGGATAGAATCGTCAAGACTAGTTGCGGCATGTGTTACGGTACTTGCACCGTAAGAGCGCATACATGCAACGGGACGCTGGTCGGGATCGAGGGGGAACCGGAATCCCCCCAGGGCTACGGCAACATCTGCGCGAAGGGGATCTCCAGCATTATGATGCTGTACGACCCGAACCGCCTGAACTATCCGCTTCTGAGGACGAACCCGGAGAAGGGGCTCCATGTCGATCCAAAGTTCAAGCGTATCAGCTGGGACGAGGCCCTCGACATTATGGAGGAGAAGCTCAGGGGCTGCATGAACCGGGACAGGAGAGGCCTCTATACCGTTGGCACCCCGACCTTCCCGGCCGAGAGGGCGTTCAATGTGCTCTGCTTCCGGAAGGCTTTCGGTACGCCGAACTACTATGTGGCTGGCGGTGGGCTGCACTGCGGCAACGGTCCGCACATGGTCGCTGGCATATTCCACGCCTCCTGGTCGGTGATCCCGGACTACAAGTACTCCGATTACGCGATATACTGGGGCTGCTCCAAGGGGCACGGTGCCGGGCATGCCGCACTGGTCGCGATGAGGCAGGCCGCGGACGCGCGCGAGCGTGGTATGAAGCTAGTGGTATTCGACCCGTTCATGAGTTCCCAGGCATCCGCAGCGGAGGAATGGATCCCGATCAAGGTCGGGACCGATACCCCCGTCGCACTTTCCATGTCCAATCTTCTAATCAATGAATATGGTCTGTACGACCGAGAGTACCTCAAGTGGAAGACGAACGCGCCGTATCTCGTCGGTCCAGATCAGCTCTATGTCCGGGATAAGGCGACCGACCTACCGCTCGTTTGGAATCCAGCTGAGAACCGGGCCGTTCCTTTCAACAAGAAGGGCATCCAGGACCCTGCCCTGACCGGAGAATTCGAGGTTAACGGGGTCCAGTGCACCCCGTCGTTCGAAATTCTTCGCAACCACCTGAAGAAGTACACGCCCGAGCACGCCTCGAAGATATCCGATGTCCCCCCCGATACCATCAGGCGCATCGCGAAGGAGTTCGGGGAGGCCGCTCGGATCGGAAGCACCATCGTGATAGACGGGCATGAGCTGCCGTTCAGGCCTGCTTCATCGATCTACTTCAGGGGCGCCGGGGGCCACTACAACCAGGCATGGCAGTGCGTCTCTCTCATTCTCTTGAACCACATAATCGGCTCTGCGGACATGCCGGGAGGCGCGCTCGCGTTCGGACCCCCGGTGAACCTCGGGTACCCAGGTACGGGACGGCTCGCGTTCAACGTCGAGCCGGACAGGGACGGACTCCTCGTTGCGAGGAGCTGGCCCTATGCGCATCTGCCGTATCCGCCGAATGATCCGAAGGACCCGCCCGAGCGGCTCGACCTCCAGGACCTCTTCTACGTGCCGACATACACGACAATAATGATGTGGGACAACAACGAGGAGCTCTGGAGCAAGTTCAAGATTCCCTACAGGCCGGACGTGATGGTCAACTTCGCGTGCAACCAGATCATGTCGGTCGGTAATCCGCACACGGTCCTCGAGAACTTTCTGAA
>DSAX01000113.1 GCA_011046235.1 Methanobacteriota archaeon
CCATAGAGATATATCCTATACTAGGCGTCGGGACCGCTCCCTTCAGGGGCAACTTCCGACCCGACAACTGGAGAGAGATGGTCAGGAACTACCCCAGCGTGCAGACCTTGACTGTCCAGTCGGCATTCAAGTTCGATTTTCCCGAGGGGCAGGTCAGGGAGGCGCTCGTTGATTTGAAAGAAACGGGTAGGGGCGGTGCTATGTACATAGATGAGCAGAAGTCCAGGCAGATCATAGAGAAATCCTCCAAAGAGTATTCCGACCAGATCGGCCTGATCGCCCCACTTGTGAACAGCATCGCCGATCATATCCCCGCGAGGCGAAAGAGAAAGCTGCACATAGGGCTGTTCGGGTACAGCCGCAGCGTGGACGAGGTGCAGCTTCCCAGGGCGATCACCTTCTGCTCAGCGCTGTACTCGATCGGCCTGCCACCCGAGATGCTCGGCCTCTCCTGCCTCTCGGAGCGCGAGCTGGAATTCTTCAGAGATGCGGATACCGCATTCGATGACGACCTGCGCGATGCGATGCAGTACTTCAATCCCGCTGTGAAGCGACTGCTTCCGGCGGAGCTGACCGGAAAGCTGAGAGAGGACTTAGTCGAATTTTCACCCAATGAGAGGCATATCGACCTCACAGGCCGAACGATAGACGCATTCGTCCACGGAAAGAGGGAGGAGGTCAGGAGCCTGGTAGTCGAATCGGCCTGGATACGCAGGTTCCTTGGCTGATCAGAGAAATGGCATCAAAAAATAAATATGAAGCAGATGATTTTGGCGCGACTGTGCCGCCATAGCTCAGCTGGTGGAGCGGCTGACTTGTAATCAGCAGGTCGGGAGTTCGAATCTCCCTGGCGGCTCTGGAATTTGACCCTGATATCCGGTTTATTAAACCTTTCAAGAACATTTTTACACCCGAATGGGTGTTTTCCCACCGCGAAGGGGTAATCGACTTGATGTTGAAGGGGAAGGTAGCGCTGATCACGGGCGGCTCCTCGGGCATCGGCATCGCAGTTGCCGAGCGCTTTCTGAGGGAGGGCGCCAAGGTGATGATAACGAGCAGGTCCAAGAACAGGTGCGAGCAGGCGATATCACGGCTGAAGGAGATCGGCAAGGAGAATGTCTCTTTTACCCAGGGGGATGTGTCCAATTCTTCGGATGCGGGTAAGATGGTCGAGGCAGTCGTGCGGCAGTTCGGAGGGATAGACATCCTTGTTAACAGTGCGGGGATATATCTGGAAAAAAGGGCCGAGGAGACCTCGGAGGAGGAGTGGGACGAGCTCGTGGATATAAATCTAAAGGGGGTTTTTCTTTGCTCGAAAGCCGCATATCCATACCTCAAGAAGAGGGGCGGGGGATGCATAGTGAACATATCCTCGGATGCGGGCATATTTGGGAACCCGAACTGCGCCGCCTACTGTGCCTCGAAGGGAGGAGTCACGAATCTCACAAGGGCAATGGCGATAGACTATGCGAAGGAGAACATACGCGTAAACGCGGTCTGTCCCGCCGTGATAGATACTCCGATGTTCGACAAGGAGATATGCCTTCAGGATAAGGATAAACAGGAGGAGTATGTCCGGGATACTGCTGAGGAACACCCCGTCGGAAGGATCGGCAAGCCCGAGGAGGTCGCGTTCGCCGTTCTTATGCTAGCCTCAGATGAGGCCGGATTCATAACGGGCACCAACCTGCCAGTGGATGGGGGCCTCACGGCACAATAGAATTATCTCTCTGGACTGGGCGAAAAAGCGCTCATCCCTCAACTAGCCGGCTGATCTCAGGCGCGATCCGCACGTTCTCCGTGCCCATGATTATCTCGTCAAATGTGGTCGGTCCAGTCTCTAGAACGATCGCATGGAACATGCTGCTCGGAACCAGCTCGAAGAACTCCATCCCTCCCAGGGGAGAGATCGCACCTCTTGCCATGCCCTCTAATATCGGGTGATCGAACGGCCAGATCTTGATGGATTCGGTCAGACAGTAGACCGGCACCCCCATCTCCCTTGCAGCCAGGGAGATCATGTGCGTGCCGACCTTGTTCACGATTCCGCTCGGTATGAGCGCATCCGTTCCTACCACAAGGGCTGAGACACGGTCCAGGTACCTCATCACCTCTGCGTCCTCGAAAAGGATCGTCCGTATGCCGGCGACCGAAAGCTCTCCCGCCAGAAGCCTGCCCTCAGCGCCCGGCCTCGACTGCGTCACGAATATCGTCAGATCATCCCGATCCCTGACCTTGGTCATGAAATGCAACAGTGTTGAGCTTCTGCTGTGGGTCATGAATTGATTGCCGGAGATTGAGCGGCTGGCATGCGCAGCCACATTCTCAAGTGCATTTGAGCTCTCCTTGGAGGTATTCAAAGTATATTGCAGGAGCTTCGCCGCGACCGTGTCATCCTTTTCGTCGTGGGACTGCAGGATCAGAAGGACTTCGTTGCAGAAGTTAAGGATCGGGGCCATCCTTCGGTGCGCGCTGACGAGCCGGAGCGCGTATTCCCTGGTGGCGCCGTGCACCTCTTTCGTGGGGGCGTTCGAGTTCTTCGAAAGAGCGGTCCTGAGCGAGCCGGCGGCAATCTTGAGTATGTGCGAGGCTCCGTGCTCAATATCTCCGGCTATGGTTCTGGCGTAAATTGCGAGATCCTCTGAGAGTGACATGCTATCAAGTCGAGCTGTCCAGCTAATGGGCAAACATATCCTTAACACTTGTCCGAAAAAACAATCGACGCCAAGGAGGAAGGGGGAAAATGCCTTCAGAGTCTGTCTATATAACGAGATATCGGATGACCGTTGTTGACGACTTCGTTGAACTGGTTCTCCCACCAGCTGATGTATTTGGGATTCTCCTTTCTGAAGATCACCGCCTCAATCGCGAGGTCGTGCATGATATCGGAGGCCATGTTGCGCACCCTCTCGTTTGACCAGTGAAGTCTGACCTTCCAGGGAGTCTTTAGATACACTGGAAGATGATCTATGAACCTCGGAGGCAGCCTCGCCAGCGTATAGATGTCGCAGGACCTCTCGGTGCCTGGCATCGACCTGCTCTTCTTGGCCTGCACTATATGCATCAGCTCATGTCCGATTATGAACCTAGTTGGGAGTCCCGATCTTGTGAGAGATGGGAAGCACAGCTTCTTCTGCATGTGTACGCCATCTGACTCGGTGGAAGCAAGCCCCCTGTAGGTCGTGGTGAGGCCGATCATGATCTCGCCCTTGACCTCGGGATAATATCTTAAGACCGATCCGATCCTGCTTTGAAATCTGTAGATAAGCTGGGGGTTTGAACGCTCCAAGAATTGTCGGGTATAGGTCAGTTTCGGTGGCTCACGCAACTTATTCACCGGGCTTATCTGGTTGTTTGCAATATTATGCTGATACGGCCAGGATATCGTACATTACACCCTCTTGAAACTTCCTCTCCACTTCAATATAGCAGTACCTTATAAGAAAATCGCATTTCGAGGCTAATAAACTATGCGGAATGTCGCAATTATCCCGGGGAGCACACTAATTTTCTGGATGCGGGAATAACGGCCTTTTATAAAATGCAATTATATAATCAATATATTAAATATGAGTCTATAAAATGCCTGCGCATCCATGTCAGAGACATCCGGAGGAAGGCTGTGACCTGTCCTCATGCATATACATGACGAGTCCTGACCACAGCTTTGGATAGAAAAATGTGGACTTGTGCGGCATCTTGCGACCGGATCTGGCGATATCCATGACCTCGGGAATAGTGGGCGGATTCAGCATGCAGATGACCTGATATCCCCCGTTCTCCGCCTCCCGAAATGCGTCTTCCGTGTTCTTCACGTAGTCGATGCTCTCCTTCCTGTCCTGCATCTCGGGCGTCAATCCCAACAAATCCTCCAGTACGAATTCGTGGAGGATGAAAACGTCGAGGTTCTTCAGGGGATCCTTTGGATGGAATTGGGGCTTGAGCAGCGCCAGCAGCCCCCGGTTGGATTCCGTCAGCCAGAAACCGAGAGCACCCGTCGCATCCTCTCCGCTCAGGCGCTCGGAAAGCGCGATCCTGTCGTCTATCTCCTCGACGTCGAACCTTTTCTTGAGGTCTATCGGAAGCCTGGCAAGGAGTCGGGGGTTCAGCGAGTGGAGCAGCCTATAGGTCGGCAGCATGAGTAGCCCTGGGTCATGGGCGCAGACTAGAGC
>DSAX01000036.1 GCA_011046235.1 Methanobacteriota archaeon
GCCCACGACGGCGCCCACGAATCCGCCGATGATCGCCATGAACGGCTTCCACAGCAGCCTCCCGGCCAAAGCGATCACGATTCCTAAAATGAGCGCTATTGCCAGAATAGCGGTTATCGCTTCGTCTGAAAGCCCCGATGTCAGGCTCCCGTTGCTCAGGATATGTATCATTTGACCGGCAAAGAATACACGGGCGACGATATTATGATTTTCGGAAGGCTTTTCGGTCAGATTGTACGAGGGATTATTATCGGGCAAGGGGTTAACCAGGAAGGATGATATGCGGAGTGGACGAGGCAGGCCGCGGGCCGGTCATGGGACCGCTGGTGGTCTGCGGGATCTGCATCGAGGATGACCAGCTACTGAGGAACATGGGGGTCAGGGATTCGAAGAAGCTGACGAGGAGCAGGAGGGAGTCATTGTACGAAAACCTCGGCGGGATAATCGACGGGATCGAAATCGTCGAGGTCTCCGCCGAAGAGATCGATCTCCTCAGGGAGGAGATGACCATGAACGAGCTCGAGGCGAGGATCTTCGCCTCGGTAATATCCAAGCTGAGGCCTTCGGTCGCATATGTAGACTCCGCCGATGTCGACGAGGAGAGGTTCGGAAAGGAAATTCAGTCCCAGATCGGCCTCGAGACCAGTATCATCTCAAAACACCGGGCGGATGAGACCTACCCGGTAGTATCGACCGCTTCGATCTTCGCGAAAATAAGACGCGACAGGTCGATCAGGGAGATCGAGATGGACATCGGAGAGCCCATAGGCAGCGGCTATCCGTCAGATCCCAACACGATCAGATTTCTGGAGTCATGGCTGCAGAGATACGATGCGCTACCGCCGCATACACGCAGGAGCTGGGACACCTGCTCCAGGCTGATCAGAATGAAATCATTAAGAAGGATAGACGAATTCTAAGGGCGATCTCATGGTGGAACATCTAATCAGGGATGCGATCGAGAAATTGAACGAGAAGAGGGAGAGCGACGAGAAGGTCCGGGCGGAGCTGGAGGGGCTTGACAGGACGATAATGATCTCGCTCACCGACGGCAGGATATTCAACTTCGCCATCGAGAACGGCCACTTAAGCGAACTAAGAGATGGCGCAATTCAGAATCCGGATATTTCAATCGAGAGTGATGCCGAAACGCTGGAGGGCATTTTCAAGGGGGAGATCGGGGCGATGAAGGCCCTCGCGCTGAAGAGGATCAGGGTGAATGCGTCAATACAGGACATGCTGAGGATCCGGAAGCTGTTCTGAGCTGGTCCCTCTGCTTTGAAATGTTATGAAAGATTTTATATCGTTAAGGATGATAGCGGCCGCAACGGTAGAATCGGCTGTAAATGACGATTGCCGCGCCAAATAGCGGGGTAGGGTAGTCTGGAAATCCCATCAGGCTCATAACCTGAAGATCGGTCGTTCAAATCGACCCCCCGCTACTCCAACGATTTTCTATAAATCTGAGACCAGAGAATGTGGCTTTCCTGATCATTTTGGGAAAGATTTATCAGGCACCCATATGATTCAACTCTCAGAAAAAACTGTGAGAATTGAGGGGGAGGAAAGTCAGTTGTCCACAGTAGAACTTAAGAGAAGACTATCGAGGATAATGCGCAGGCTCGGCTACGGAGACTGCGCAGCCAATGTGTACTCTGCGCTGATATTCATGGGGTCACCATCTTCTATCGACGCTTTGAGCAGATCGGTCAGATATTGTCAGACCGCCGTCTCGATGGCGCTTTCTGAGCTTGAGGAAACCGGCCTCGTAAACAAGGAGAAGGACGGAAGGAGGTACATGTACACTGCCGATGAGCACTTCATTCTGAAGTTCGAGATCACCGTGGAGGAGCTCCTCAACAAGGAGCTCAGGCCGTTTCGCAGAGCACTCGAGGAGTTCGGTGAAGGCTCGCTGAAGGAAGGTGCGAGAGGCGTGGCACAGAGGTTGCTCAGCAACGCCCAGGACGCGGAGAGGAAGCTCAGGTCATATATCAAGATGATCAGGCGCCCTGATACCACGGAGATGAGCGAATGAGACAGTTCAATCGTTTGATGGATGGTGGGGCAGAATGACCGATGTTGTGCTGACCACCGACCGGACGATGATGAGCAACCACCGGCAGAAGGAGTTCCTCGGGTTCGGAACAACGGGCGCGCCGGTGATATTCCCGGAATTCGTTTGGCTCTGGATGTTCGCGCCTAAGATGAAGTGCGACACCAGGGGAAGGCCTTGGCAGGCACCGTACGGACTGAGAAAGCTGGAGGCGCGCCTGAAGGATCAGGGATTCGATGCGGAGATAATAGTGCCCCACAAGCTGGAAAACGCGCTCAGCGACGCCAAGGTGATAATCATATCCCACCACGACTTCTTCGGCTTCGGACCGCCCTCGTCAACATTTGCCTCGCTGTTCGAAAAAGAGACGGTAAACGCCCGCTCGTTCAAGAGGCTCATGGAGGAGCCTTTCATAGCGGAGGCGAAGAAGAGAGGAGTGACTATCATCGCAGGAGGACCGGCTGCCTGGCAGTGGCGGTACCGCGAACAGCTGATGGAAAAATGGGGCATCGACTGCGTATTCGACGGAGAGGGCGAGAGGGAGATCGTGAACCTAATCGGCAAGGCAATGGCAGGCGAGCAGCTGCCGAAGTTCATGGAAATGTCGCACAACGATGCGCCCACTCTGGAGGAGATTTCCTGCATCAGAGACGCGAGCGTCAACGGGCTCGTGGAGATAATGCGCGGCTGTCCCAGGGGATGCAAGTTCTGCTCCGTGACCAACAGACCGCTCAGGTTCATACCGCTCGACAGGGTCGAGCAGGAGCTGAAGGTCAACGCCGAGGCCGGGATCACTGGCGGCACATTTCATTCCGAGGATGTCCTGCTATATGGGGCCAAAGGGCTTGAACCCAATCCGGAAAAGCTGATCGAGCTGAACATCCTGGGAAAGAGATACTACCGGAATTTGGCATGGGCACACGCATCGGTATCGGCGATCGTCAAAGGTGAGAGAGATCACAAGCTCATCAGCAGGCTGGAGGAGATCATAATCGACGGCAGGCAGAAGTGGTGGGGAGCTGAGATAGGGGTGGAGACCGCCTCGGTCCCGCTCGCGAGCAAGATAATGCCACAGAAGGCAAAGCCGTACGATATCAGGGATTGGCCGGAGCTGGTGAAGGAGGCCGCCGGGATTATGCAGGATGTATCCCTGGTGCCCGCGATGACGGTGATCACGGGGCTGCCCGACGAGACGGAAGACGATGTGCTGAGGACGGTCGACCTTATCGACGATCTGTGGGATTTCAAGGCGATCATAATGCCGATGTTCTTCGTCCCGATGGGGATGCTGTCCCAGAACGACTGGTTCAAGGCGTATAAGCTGTCGGACGCCCATATGGAGCTCCTGAAGAAATGCCTGACCCACGGGACGAGACAGGGCAAGGACATCCTCAGGGATTACTTCTCCGACAGATGGTACGGTCCACTGATGAAACCCTTCTACTGGACGTTCATTAACGTCATCGAGGTGTTCGCGAAGAGGGGCGGATACTGGAGCGAGCCCGATTTGGACCGCAGGGAAGAGAGGAAAGACCGGACGGGTGCGGAGAACGCATGATACGGACATCCTTTTCCAAAATTCGACCTCGGAAAAAAAGATAGATATCAGAGTAAATCAGATACGGAACAATCGAACGGCAATCATAGCTGCCTATGGAGAAGATCGCCAATGACTCCCGAAAAGAGGAAATCGAAGGAACCGTTGTGCCCGAAGTGCATTAGCTGGGATCCTCGTCCAGAGGAAGGGCTCTCCCTGAGATCAGGCTACTGTATCGCCCGGGAGATCGTCACAGCCTACAGGTATGAGTGCGAGTATTTCGAGATGGCGACCGACGCGCTTCGTCAGAAGAGGAATCGGGAGATCTACGGAGAATACCCAGACGAAGAAGGACATTTCGACAGCATGAACCATATCGACTGATATCGGCATTATAGCCCGAAGGCAGTTTGTGTCGTAGAACCGGTGTTAGGAAGTGCTTAATTTGAAGGCGGTTATCTTGGCGGCAGGGGAGGGAAAGCGACTAAGGCCTTTCACATACTCCGAGCC
>DSAX01000037.1 GCA_011046235.1 Methanobacteriota archaeon
CTATCGAGCCAAATACCACTATCGAGCCAAATACTACTATTGAGCCTTCCGACTCGCGGGCGGGAATACAGCAGTTTTTCAGCCTTTGCTTAACTCTTTCTCATAATCTCCGATAATCTTGTCGCCTCGTTCGATAATGTCTTTATCAAGCGGATCCACTCTGTGCTCAGAGAGAGCCTTTTTTACGACGTCCCTTGCATCTGGCACCATTATGTCCGAACGCGTTGCCCCGTAGAGCTCCATTTTCTCTTTTCGGAAGTAAATCTCGTTCCTGAAATTCCTGGCTGTATGCGGATGGCTCAGGAAGGTGTTTCCGTGACCCACCTCGCGGATAACGTCGAGGGCGAAGGTCTTCTCGTTGATCTCGAATTTTCTCATGAACGCCCGGAAATCCTCCCACAGATAGGCGTCGACAACCACCTGTTCGAGGGCGCAAGCCCTGTCGTTGTCTATTCCCCCCGCTCCTGAGCAAAGGTCGGTCCCGGACATCGTCGTCATGACGTTTGCGGCCGTCTCGCCGAACTGCGTCGGGTTGCCTATCTTCTCGGCGTCGATCCCCATGCATCCAGTCATCTTCGGCAACCCGTATCTCGTTGCCATCTGGCCCAGGGCAGATGAGATCAGCGTATATTCGGCCCCGAGATAGTCGATGAACCCGGTCTTCATGTTCACGAGCGTGGACTCGGCGCTATATATGTGCGGGGCGCCCGCTCTTGCGAATTGGGTGATCACCAGGCTCGCCAAATTCTCGGAATTCGCGTTCAGTATCGTCCCAGCGACCGTTACAGGAGATGACATTCCCCCGAGGGACATGGACATGGAGATTACCGGTATCCCCGCTTTTGCATACTCTATCTGCGCTTCGACCGACCCCCTCTCGAAGGTCAACGGGGCGATGATGCAGCTGAGAATGGAAAAGGGCGGTCGCTTTTTCATTTCTTCAACGCCTCCCGAGACCAGCTCTCCGATCGCGATCTGTCTCTTGGCATCGGGTACTCCCAGTGTGGCCGATCCGAGCGACCCCAGTATATGCTTCGTCGTGTTCTGCAGGGAGACCCAGAGCTCGTGAACCATGTGGGCGTTCGCGGGGACGTCCTTTACGGTGACTATCGGCCAGAAGGCATCGATGGGGTCCAGGTAATCGGTCAGTCGAGCGAAATCCGCGAGGTCCTTTCTCGTGGCGTCACGTTCCTGGCCGGTCTCGAGGTCGAGCATGGCCACGGTGACGCCACCGGTAGAAATGTACGGGTGAGATTCGACCGGCAGCAGCAGATCCCGTTTCGGATCTCTCGCTCCGAGCCGTATGCTCTTCGGGGCTTTCTTGATGGCCTCGTTGACCATATCCTCGGGTATTTTGGCTATCCCTTTCTTAGAGTCGATATTCGCTCCATTGTCATCGAGCATTTTTAGAACTGATGGACTCTGTATTGCGACTCCGAGATCATCAAGACATTTCAGACTTTGTGCGTGTACTATTTCTTCTTCGTCCTTGCTCAAGAATTTCAACCTTGCCACTGCCATGAACGGCTCAACCCCGAACCCTTATCAAAAGCGATGCTATAAAGACTTATTTTATGGTTAAAGTGTCATTAAATACACGCAAGAATAATGGGACTGAATGTCGCGGATGCAAGAGGCGATCTTCTTGATCAAGATAAACCGGTCCAGAATTAGAGAATTGCAGGAGAAAGAAGAAAGGCGGTTCGTTGATGCAAGACCAAAATCAAGCGCATTGTTCCAAAGGGCAAAGAAGTCCCTTCTAGCGGGTGTCCCGATGAACTGGATGGTGAAATGGGCTGGTCCGTTTCCTGTCTTTGTCGCAAATGCCAAGGGAGCTCATATCACGGATGTTGACGGTCATGAGTACGTCGATTTCTGCCTCGGAGACTCGGGGGCGATGTTTGGGCATTCTCTAAAGATCGTCGCTGATACGATAAAAACTCAGGCGGACAACGGGATTACAATGATGTTGCCAACGGAGGACTCCGTCCTGGTAGGGGAGGAGCTGGCACGGCGGTTCGGTCTTCCATTTTGGCAGATTTCAATGACAGCTACGGATGCAAACAGGTTCTCTATTCGTCTCGCGCGTGAGATCACCGGACGCAAGAAGATCTTGGTATTCAACGGATGCTACCACGGCAGCGTAGACGAGGCTCTGATTTGGCTTGAGGATGGTGCGGTCCGCCCGGGCCCGACAAACATCGGACCGGCTATCGATCCGTCAATGACGACTCAGGCGATCGAGTTCAATGATGTTCGAGCGCTTGAGAGAGCATTGTCCTCCGAGGACATTGCCTGCGTCCTATGCGAGCCGGCGATGACCAACATCGGCATCATTCTCCCAGAAGAGGGTTACCACGATGCGCTTAGAGAGATAACCGAGCGCTACGGAACATTGCTGATCCTTGATGAGACGCATACAATCTGTGTCGGGCCCGGAGGTTATACCGGAGAGCATGGCCTGCGGCCTGACATGTTAACTATAGGAAAGCCCATCGCCGGGGGAGTGCCCGCTGCGGCCTATGGGATAAGCGAGGAGGTGGCCGAACGGGTTCGCCTTCATACGGAGGCGAAGATGAGGACGAGCGCCTCCGATAGCGGCATAGGCGGAACGTTATCCGGCAACGCGCTGGCCATTGCGGCCATGAGGGCCAATTTGGAGAAGGTAATGACCAAAGAGGCGTATGACCGGATGATCCGACTGTCGAAACGATTCACGGAAGGGGTGGACGAGATCATTAAGTCAAGAGATCTTCCCTGGCATGTGATTCGCCTTGGAGCGAGGGCCGAGTACCGCTTCTCGCCCGAGATTCCGCGCAACGGCATAGAGGCGGAGGCAGCGGAAGATTTCGACTTGGACAGGCTGATGCACCTGATGGCATTGAATCGCGGGATACTGTTGACTCCGTTTCACAGCATGGCATTGGTATCACCTGAGATCACTGAAAAGGACATAGATTACCATACGAAGGTGTTCGCGGAATGCGTGGATCTTCTGATCGGATAGATCGTAACTGATGATTTGATATCGAACGAGAAGTATATGATCACTTGAGGCAGTCTGATAGAATATTAATTACGAAAGAGGAGATTGCATGAGATTCAAGGATAAAGTGGTGTTGGTAACCGGAGGATCATCGGGCATTGGCAAAGCGATAGCCAAGCGCTTCCTCGCGGAAGGGGCCAAGGTGATGATATCCGGAAGATCGGAAGCCAGGTGCAGGGAGGCAGTCGGTGAATTGAAAGGCATCGGAAATGGAGAGATCGATTTCGTTCAGGGGGATGTCTCCAAACCATCAGATGCGGAGAGAATGGTTCATGAGACCGTCGAGAAATACGGCAGGGTCGATATACTTGTCAATAACGCCGGCGTTTACCTGGGAAAGAGAGCCGAAGAGACAACGGAAGAGGAATGGGACCAGGTCATCGACGTCAACCTGAAAGGCGTTTTTCTCTGCTCGAAAGCGGTGTACCCCCACTTCAGGAAGCAGGGAGGCGGGAACATCGTGAACGTCTCCTCCGATTCGGGAATCTCCGGCATTCCGAGCGAGGCCGCGTACTGCGCCTCAAAGGGAGCGGTCACAAACCTCACCAGGGCAATGGCTCTCGATTACGCCAAGGAGAATATCCGGGTAAACGCCGTCTGTCCCGCGGTCATCGACACCCCGATGCTGCAGCGGGATGTTGAGATCCGGGAGAATCAGGATGAATATCTCGCGGAGGTAGCACGGCTGCATCCCGTCGGTAGAATAGGAAAGGATGTCGAGGTCGCTTTCGCGGTCCTGATGCTGGCGTCCGATGAGGCGGGATTCATCACCGGGGTCAATCTCCCCGTTGACGGCGGAATCACAAGCAGGTGAGGACTCGAACCTCTGTCTAAGTCTAGCTCCATCGGAAAGTATGGTGAAAACGGATACCTTGCGTATGCATGGCTCATCCGGAAGTTGATTGAACTCATCTTTTACAGTTCGCCGAGCCAGATGACGCGGGCGATAGCTTCAAAACGTCGTGA
>DSAX01000071.1 GCA_011046235.1 Methanobacteriota archaeon
GAATAAGCATACTACATCCTCCCCGGAAGCTCCGGGCATCAAGTCGTCAGAAATCATTCAGAAAACCTTCCTTCATGTGTTCGCTGCTGAGCATTTCGAGCCCGAAGTTGTGCACTACTATCTCATACGCCGCGAACGGGGGAATTATCCCCACCTCGGTTATGATCGCATCCACATACTCTGGAGGGGTGGCGTCGAATACTGGGTTGGATACCTTTACCCCAGGGAACTTCTTCGGGTCGATCACCTCCGAGTGATCCCTCTCCTCGATCTTCACCGTATGTCCGTGGAAAGTCTGCGGGGAGAACTTGTAGGTCTCGGCACAGACGATGAATGGAACCCTTCGTTCATGGGCGATCAGAGCGATCTGGGAGGTTCCGATCTTGTTGATGACGGCCCCGTTCGAGGCGATGGTATCCGCGCCCACGAGGACCATGTCGACGAGCTTCATGTGGTGCCTGGCCGCGGAGTCCACGATCATGGTGACCGGAACCCCTTTCTCCGCGAGCTGGCGGACGGTAATATAACCCTGCCTCTTCGGCCTCGATTCGGTCGCGTACACCATCTCGATCTTTCCCTGTTCGTGCGCTTTCAGGATCGAGGCGACGGCCGCCGATGAGTTGCAGTGAGTCATTATGATCGCGTCATGCGGAATTCTGCGCGCACCCATCTCAGATATTATGTCGATCGATTTTTTTGACAGGTCGATGAAGCGCTCTGAATTCTCAACGATGAGTTCCAAGATCTCCTTCGAGCTTTTTGCCTGGTCCGTCCCCGACAGCGTCTTGGTCAATCCGCTCCACAGTGTGATCGCGGTCGGCCTGGTCTTCAGCGCCTGCTCCCTGAATTCGTCTATTTTCTCGAGATACCGTTTTCTGTCATTATCGAACTCCCTCTCGGCAAACAGCCTGACAGCGAACGAGGCCTGCCTGCCGATCTCGGCTGCACCCCTGATGGTCATATCCCGGATTCCTTCCAGTATCTCCTCGGGGGAGAGCTCCTTTCTTGACATAGACTGACGATCCTCCTTCGAAGTCGCTTCGGCTATCCGCTCACCTGCGTTGCAAGACCGAGCCGACGGCATCTGAAGCATGTAACTCTCTTACTCGGACAATAATATTTCGAATGGGGATTACCTGACTTGCTTCGCTCCCTTCCGTTTCAGGCTTCTGAGAACTCGAAGATCTTTCTCGTAAGCCGCGTCACCGCCAGGGGTTTCGAGTATCATCGGATGCCTGGAGAACCTGCGATCGTTTACCAGATATGAAAAGGCCATCTTCCCCAGATTGCCCTCCCCGATGTTACTATGCCGGTCCAACCGGCTTCCCAGCCCCCCCTTCGAGTCGTTGACATGGAATGCGAAGAGCATGTCGAGTCCGATGACCTCATCGAACCTCTCAAATGTCTCCTCGTAACTGCTCTCGGTCGTTATATCGTATCCCGCGGCATAGGAGTGGCAGGTATCGTAGCATACGCCTATCATATCCGGCATGCCCACGAGCTCCAGCATCTTGCCGATCTGCTCGAAGGAATATCCGAGATTGGAGCCCTGGCCGGCGGTCGTCTCGAAAAGCACCCTGGGTTTGCCTTTTCCGGTTTTCTCGATCGAGCGCCGGACATTATCCGCGATCTTCTTCATCCCCTGTTCCTCTCCGACGCCCAAATGAGCTCCTGGATGAAAGATCAGAAAATCTATGTCGAGCAATCTCGCCCTTTTTATCTCATCGATAAAGGTGTCTTTGGACATGCCGAGCGTCTTCTCGTCCTTAGCGGCCAAATTTATCAGGTAAGAGTCATGGGCCATGGTCTTCAGGATCTTGAACTTCTTAAGATTATCACTGAACCGTTCGGCCTCGTCATCATCAATCTTCCTCGCCTTCCACTGCATCTGGTTGCGGGTGAAGATCTGCATAGCTTCGCATTTGAGATTATGGGCTCTCTCCGGTGCGAGGTCTACGCCGCCACTGATCGAAACATGCGCCCCGAGTAATCCCATTTCTAATCTACCTCATCATCAGACTGCGATATCATCGCGAAAGATGACCTAATTGAATTAAATAATTGATGTCGCGCAGTCTCGATTCTTGCATGATCGCGCAACGCGTCCTCGGAGGGTAGAGTAACTAATCCAGCCATAACTGAATCTCAGATTCGTGAAAATATTTAAATTGAAAAAAGGAGCGAATACCCATTCTCACCTGGACATCTTGTGCGTCTTCCTCCGGTCAGGGATGGGTTCTCTGCCCTTCTTTCCGGAGATGTAATCCTCGTTGACATATAGCCCGCATAGGCACCTGCCGTATTCGACCAAATCAGGATCCCGGTATACGCATGGGCATATGATGTCCTTGTCCTTCTCGAGCTGTCCATCGGCGATCCTGCACGGGCAGGACGCGTAGCCGAACCGCTTTTTGTTCTCGAGAAGACCGATGACGATTATCCTGAGGAACGCGTCGTCGGGATTTAGTGTATAACCGGTGCTCTTGGCGAAGTTCCTGAGTGTGTTGGTATGCTTTTCGATTTCCTCGTCTGAGATCGCAGCGGTCATAGCCTCAACACCTCCCTGATTTTATTTTCGTTGAATCCAACGATGATCTCCTCGTCGATGATGATGATCGGGTACCCGCAGCCCGGGCATATACGGTCGATCTCGTCCATGGCCTTGGTCTGCTCCTCACCCTTCAGGAGGTCGACGTCCGTGAACTCCATCGGGATCTCGTGCTCCCCCATGAAGGCCTTGAACGCCTTGCAATACGGACACGTGCTCAGAGTATAAGCCCTGATCTTTCCCTTCATCAAATCCCACCGTCCTATTATCGAAGGAGTTCAGGCTAGAATCTTATCGATATTTAGCACTTTGCGGAGGATAAAGAACACATCCATATCCCGCCAGAATGCGAAATTAGCGCGTTATATAGAATTGAGCCTCAATCGAAGAACATCTTGATCAGGTAAGTGCCCGAATCCATCTTGGTCTCGACGCGATAGCCGCTATCGTTGAAGAGGTCGATCATCCTCCTGTTGTCGGACATGACCTCCGCGGTGAAGCCCGAGATGCCCCTCGTCTTCGCCACCTTGGACAGATAGCCGAGCAGAAAGCTCCCGATCCCCTTGTTCTGCCACTCATCGGAGACGACAACGGCGAACTCCGCCATGTTGGTCCGGTTGTCCAGATCGTACCTTGCGATCGCGACGATCTCCTCGCGGGGGCTGTTCGGCACTGTGACGACGATGGCCAGGCGGTTGCTGTAGTCGATGTCGAGGTAGTACTGCAGGTTACGATAGGGAACGCCTTTTATCATGCCGAAGAATCTGTGATATACGCTGTTCGGGGAGAGGCTATGAAAGAAGTCGAGCCAAGCCTCCTGATCCGTCGGCTTGATGGGCCTTATGTTCAGCTCCATACCGTCATCCGTCTTCATGGTCGTGATCAGATCCTCGGGATACAGCACTCCAGAGTACGGTATCTCCGGGGTCTCGGGCATGACGAGCCTCCGCTCCTTTGCATCCTTGAGCAGCCTGGACCTGAACGTGGGATGTGCGATCCCTATGAGCGCCAACGCCCTCTCTCTCACGCTCTTCCCGTGGAGATAGGCGACTCCCCATTCCGTCACGACATAGTGCACGTCCCCTCTGCTCGTGACCACGCCAGCTCCCTCCTTCAATGTCGAGACGATCCTGGAAATTTTGTCGCCCTTCGCGGTCGAGGGGAGCGCGATTATGGGCTTTCCGCCATCAGACCTTGCAGCCCCCCGGATGAAGTCGACCTGCCCTCCAA
>DSAX01000102.1 GCA_011046235.1 Methanobacteriota archaeon
CAGATAGCTCATAATAAGGGTAGTCTAATAAACATTACGTTCGAAATCCTGCTGAGCTTTATCGTCAGGTAGGGGATATATCGTCGCTGATATTTGATAATCGCCTGGAAAACTGGGTTTTTCGCAAAACAATTATATGGCTAAACTATGATACTTCGAGCACCAAATAAACAGGGCGCCAGGATATTCGGGCGTCCATATGTCAGGAGGGAAAATTGCAATGAATGACACCTTTGGAGGGATTCTGGCAAGCAGAGCCGTCCCGCCGTGGCTTCCGCGCGATGCCCAGGATGCGAGGATGTTCTCGTATTGGGCGCAGATCCTGTTCTTCATAATGGCGCTCATCTGGTTCGTGATCGGTATTGCATGGATAGCTGTGGGAATATCTGAAACGAGAGGTGGCACGGTCGCATTTGGATTCGTTGGCCTCATCGTCGCGGTCGTTTGCGGGCTCGCCGGCATATTCCTCAAGAAATCGGTGATAGACGACCTCGATCATGGCAGGTTCCACGACGCGAAGATGGGCTGCATTGTCTGGGGAATCATCGGAGTGGCCGCATTCATACTGCCGACCATTCTCCTTCTAATAGCGTACATGAAGATCTCGGATCTTCTAATGCCACACGCTCCCCAGTACTCGCCTTACGCCCCTGGAACGGCAGTCGGCCAACAGCAACCGCAACAGCCGTATCAACAGGCACCCCCGCAGCAGCCAGCGGTACAGCCGCAGCAGGCGCCCCCGCAGCCGCAATACCAGCACAAGGACCAGAAGTACCAGATGATGAAGTGCAAGAACTGCGGAGTTCAGTTCCCCGCCTTCATGGCGAACTGCCCGAACTGCGGTGCACCGAAGGATTGAGACTCCGTCGGGAATCCCACAAACCCATTAATCCGATTCTTTATTTCTGACCGACCCCCTGTCGAATAGCAGCTTGCCATCATACCATATCTCAAGTATGCGGTGAAGGGGGATTGTCGCCTCTGTCGTTTCGAAGAATAGATGGCCAACGGAGATGATCTGGCTCCCCGGGATCTTCTTCCTATCTCCGGGAGCTCCTCTGTGAAGTATGACTACCTGCGCCCTGGTCAGCGAGCTGCCGCTGGTCCATTTTATCCTGTTAAGCACATCCCTGGGGAATAGGGGCTCACCCATCAGTGACTCGTTAGCCCTTCTTTCCAAAAAGAATTATTGGTACCTGCGCGAATACAGTCGAAGGTCGTTCAATTGTCAATCAGCCGTCTTAGCGGGCAGATAGTCGATGTCACGAACGGGGAAATATTTCCAGGAATGATCGATTTTGAAAACGGCGTGATCAAGTCAGTGGCAAGGAGAGATAAAGCCCCGGAGATATTCATCGCACCAGGGCTTATCGATGCGCATATTCACATAGAATCGTCTCATCTATGCCCGTCCAGGTTCGCGGAAACCGTGATCCCGCACGGGACCACCGCAGTCGTCACGGACCCGCACGAGATCGCCAATGTATTCGGCATGGACGGCGTCAAGTACATGATACGGGATTCCAAGGGGACGCCTCTGAGAACCTTTTTCACCGCGCCCTCTTGCGTCCCTGCGACCCAGTTTGAGACATCGGGCGCCGTGCTCACCCACTCCGAGGTCTCGGAGATGCTGTCATGGCCCGAGGTCGTGGCGCTGGGCGAGATGATGAACTTCCCAGGTGCCATATCCGGTGACGAAGAGGTGCTGCTGAAGATCGACGCGGCAAAAAAGTTTGGCAAGCCTGTTGACGGGCACGCCCCTATGCTCTCGGGAGAGGACCTGCGGAGATACGCATCAAGAGGAATAACGACCGATCACGAATGCACGAGCCAGGAGGAGGCCGAGGAGAAATTCTCTGCCGGCATGGCAGTCCAGATCAGGCAGGGGAGCGCATCGAAGAATCTTTCCGCGCTGGCGGGGTTCGCAAAGGACCACCCGTTCATGCTCGTATCCGACGACAGAAGCGCTCACGACCTCCTTCGCGGACACCTGGATCATACGCTTCGAGAAGCGGTCGACCTGGGAATCGATCCGATGAGCGCGCTGCAGGCGGTGACGGTCAGGCCGGCCATGCACTACGGCCTTCCCGGGGGATGGTTCGAGCCGGGAAGGGCCGCCGACTTCGCAATATTCGATAACCTTGACGACTTCGAGGTCACGGAAAGCTGGCTTGCCGGCATAAAGGTGGCCTCAGAGGGCATGCCGTTGTTCGATGTCGCCCCGACAAAACTCGATCTGAAGTTGCCGTGCATAAGAAAATCTCCCGCCGACTTCGAGATGAAAGCCGAGAAGGAGAATGTCAATGCGAGGGCGATAGGAGCAATAGATGGTGAGATCGTCACCGAAAGCTCGCGGGTCCGGCTGGAGGTCAAGGACGGAACGATCGAACCGAATATAGAACTGGATGCCCTCCGATTGGCCGTGATTAACCGATACATGGAAGCACCTGTATCTAACTCGTTCGCGGTCGGATTCGGCCTGCAGGAGGGGGCGATCGCATCTACCGTAGCGCACGATTCGCACAACTGCATTGTCGTGGGCGTAGAAACGGAGGCGATGGCCGAGGCGGCCAATAGCTCCCTGGAGTGCGGCGGGTTCTCGGTATCGGGAGCCGGTAGAACATCGCTGCTTGAGCTTCCGATAGCCGGCCTGATGACCGACCGACCCGCAAGCGAGGTGGCAATGGCCATTGATGTATTGCTTGGTCATGCGGGGCAGATCGGCTGCAGGCTCTCAAGCCCGTTCATGACCCTGTCGTTCATGAGCCTGCTCGTCATTCCGAAGCTCAAGCTGGGAGACAGGGGGCTTTTCGATGTGGAGGAGTTCCGGTTCGTGGAACCCATCGAAGATGACCCCGTGGAATGAGGCTCCCGGGATATCGATCAGGTGGATAAGATGGAAAGACTCGAGCTGCTCAAACGGACTCTGAGGGAGTCCGCGATCGTGAAGAGAGGTGAGTATCCATATGTGGTGCATCCGGCAACGGACGGAATCCCGAGGATGGAGCAGGACCTGCTGGAGGAGATAATCGACGAGTTCGTACGCATCGGCGATTTCGACAACTGCGACCTGATACTGACCGTGGAATCCATCGGGATAATATTTGCGGCGCCGCTCACGCTCCGGACGGGGAAGCCGTTCAACATCGTCAGAAAAAGAATGTACGGACTACCGGGCGAAATGAATCTCAAGCAGATGACTGGCTACTCGAAATCTGACCTGTACGTCAACGGGATCTCCAGAGGAGACAGGGTCATCATCGTCGACGACGTCGTGAGCACGGGCGGAACCCTCAGGGCCCTGATCGAGGGATTGAAGGGAATGGGCGCGGAGATAGTGGACATATTGATTGCGGTGGAAAAGGGGACCGGCCGGGAGGAGCTGGAGAAGCAGTATGGGCTGACCATAAAATCGCTGGTGCGAATCGATGTTTCCGAGGACGGTGTCCGAATTATTGAATGAGCATCGGTCAAGGACCCGCTAACTGTAGCGAAAAAATGCCCAAGCACCTTTGCAGAAAAGAGGCTGTATGGCATGGCCTTTCGAGATACTGCCTTTCTGCGCGTTGCTGGCGACGCTTGGTTCCGTCACAGGCTGCCTGACGGGGCTCATTCCCGGGCTTCATCCGAACACGATTGCAATCTTGTTTGCTGGCATTCCGGGACTGACGCTGCATTTCGGAGAGATAGTATCCCTGTCCGGATATCAGGCGGAATGGTCGGGGGC
>DSAX01000112.1 GCA_011046235.1 Methanobacteriota archaeon
GTCCTGTTATTGATCTTGCTCTTGCAGGACTTGGAATGCTGCATTACATCCTTGAAGGCGTTCTGCATGATGCATGTGAGTTCCTTGTTGACTTGGTCCTCCGTCCAGAAGTAGTTCTGAAGTCCCTGCACCCACTCGAAGTAAGAGACGGTTACGCCGCCCGCATTGGCAAGAACGTCGGGACAGACGAACACGCCCTTCTCGAACAGGATCTCGTCAGCCTCGGGTGTCGTAGGTCCGTTTGCGCCCTCGCTCGTGATCTTCGCCTTGATATTGTCCACGTTTTCTCTTGTGATTGCGCTCTCGAGCGCACACGGCGCGAGCAATTGGACATCCAGCTCGAGCAACTCCTCGTTGGATATCTTATCGGATCCCTTGAATTCAGCGACAGCTCCGGTCTCCTGCTTGTGCTTCCTGACTTTCGTGATGTCGAGACCGTCACCGTTGTATATGCCGCCCTTTGAATCGCTAACAGCCACAACCTTCATTCCGTTCTCCTGCATGATCTGGGCAGCGAATATCCCCACATTACCGAATCCCTGAACTGCCGCAGTGGTTCCCTTTATTGGCATCTTGTTGTACTTCAGGGCTTCGAACGCGGTAATCGCCACACCTCTCCCGGTTGCCTCGTTCCTGCCCCTGGAACCGCCGATCGATAGCGGCTTTCCGGTCACGACGCCGGGAACAGCGTATCCCTTGAGCATGCTGTAGGTGTCCATGATCCAGGCCATCGTCTGCGGGTTGGTGTAGACATCCGGAGCCGGTATGTCGCTCTCTGGTCCTATGATGGGGGCGATCATGAAGGCGTATCTCCTGGTGAGCCGTTCGAGCTCCTCCTGGGACATCTCCTTCGGGTTGCATGTGACGCCGCCCTTGCCGCCACCCAGCGGTATTCCGACGACTCCACACTTCCAGCTCATCCACATAGACAGTGCCTTTACCTCGTCCAGTGTCACATTCGGGTGGTATCTGATACCTCCCTTCCATGGTCCGAGTGCATTGCAGTGCTGTGATCGATATCCCTGGAAGACCTTGACCACACCGTTGTCCATTTTTACCGGTACCTGTACCGTGAGGACCCTCTGAGGGACCTTCAGCATCTCGAGGACTCCCTTGTCGAGATTGATCAGCTCTGCCACGTTTTCCAATTGCTTAATTGCAATTTGATATGGGTTCAGTTGCTCTGCCATCTTATCAATCACCTTTTGGCGATTTACCACCACGAAGCATACAACAGTTCTTTATATGCTTTTTCATGGAACAGAAGTATAGATTTTCGGAAATTTGCCAGATTTGTCTGGATTAACTGCCAATAATGTCCTTTCAAAGCTGAAAAATTTCCCGACATCGGTAAAATATTCTTTTATTATTATTGAAAACATAAGCATTGAATTTTGCAGTCTAGACCTTGAAAATTCGATGTTTTTTCATAAACATATTAGCGGTTTTGATTTTCCTGCAATATCTCGATAATCTGACCCGTACAAAATCGTTCGGCTTATGTGGGTTGAGATAATTGTGGGCGTCTTTTGGATGCCCGTCACAGTTGCTTTTTCAGCTCTGCGAAGCACTCCTTGGCGACTTTGAACGAGATGTCGAGGTCCTCCTGGTTGTGCGCTGCCGACATGATTATCTTCTCGCCCTTCGGATGTCCGAACAGCACACCGCGCTTCAGGGCGTGCATCCCCCACTTGAATAGCATGCCCCAGTTTGCGGTAAGCGCGTCACGCACTACCTTCACCTCTGTGTCGGAGAAGTACATGAACCCCATCGCACCGATGTGACTCATCTGCACATTGAACCCAGCGTCCTGGCTGATCTCCTTGAGGCCCTTGAACAGCTCGTCCGAAATCCTCTCCATGGCCGGGTAGAACGCCCCTTCTTTATAGATCTCTAGCGCAGCAATAGACGCCGCCATGCATACGGGGTGAGCGTTGTAGGTGCCTCCATGCATCGTATGCATCGGCCATTTCTTCTCGTCTGGAATTATCTTCTCCATAATCTCCTTCTTACCGCCGAAGGCCGCTACTGGCATGCCGCCGCCGATCGCCTTCCCCAGCGTGGTAAGGTCGGGATGCAATCCCAGCCTTTCCTGCCCGCCTCCGGGCCCGAGCCTGAAACCGGTGATGACCTCGTCCAGAATCAGCAATATTTCGTTCTCCTGGCAGATCTTCTCCACCTCGTGCAGGTAACCATCCTTGGGGAGCAGGCATCCCGCATTGCCGAGGACCGGCTCCACAATAAGGCAAGCCAGCTCGCTGGCGTTCTTCCTCAATATCTCCTCGGTCGCCTCGAGGTCGTTGAAAGGAATGATCACAGTGAGGTCGGATAGGCAGCTCGGTATCCCATTCGAGTAAATCGCTGGTTTTGGCTTCCTCCTGTCCCCCATGAACTTCTCCGGCGCGTAGAGTGCCCAGAGCACCTGGTCGTGAACGCCATGGTAGCCGCCCTCGCTCTTTGCTATCTTATCCTTCCCGGTGAACCCCCTAGCCAGCCTGATCGCGTGCATGGTGGCCTCGGTCCCGCTGTTGGCGAATCTGACCATATCTACGCTCGGCACGAGGTCGCATACCAGTCTGGAAGCCTTCAGCCCCAGCTCGGTCGGGATGGCGAAGCCAGCGCCTTTCCGTATCTGCTCCTCCACGGCCTCTCTTATCTTGGGGATGTCGTGGCCCAGCAATATCATGCCCTGGCCGTTCAGAAAATCGATGTACTCGTTGCCGTCGACATCCCAGATACGGCTACCCTTGCCCCTGTCGACATAGAACGGGTAAGGGTCGAGGAGTCTGAAATTGCTCTCCACCCCGGCTGGCATTATCTTCCTGAGCGAGTCATAGATCTCCTTTGATCTCGGGGTCGTCTTCTCATATTCTCTAAATTCTCCAACGTGGGTACCCTTGTCTTGCGTTGCCGACATCAAAATCACTTCTAGGTTACACCACCACATATCCTCTTCTTCGAAAAACATTTTGAGCTAGGCTTCTATAGTCGAACACAGGATGAAACGACCTGAGCGGCAATTCGGCAGTCGGAATAAAAAGGATGCGAATATGCGTGTTCTAGCCGATAAGGTGGAAGGACTGCAAAACGACCATAGGCTTAAGGCCAGAGTCGAGGCGAGGGTCCGGGAATTTTCGGACAGGAAGCTCAGGAAAAGCGACCTGGAATGGTTTTCGGAGCTATGTTTCTGCATCCTCACCGCCAATTCTACAGCGAAGCTGGGTATCAGGCTGCAGGAGGAGATCGGTTCCGGGTTTATCGATCTGTCCGAGCGGGAGGTCCAGAGTCTGCTCAAGAGAAAGGGGCACCGGTTCCATACGAAACGTGCGGAATATATTTGCCAGGCCAGGAAGCATATCGATATTGTGGCAAAGGTCGAGGCATTCGCGGACGAACGGGAGGCGAGGGAAATGCTCGTCTCAGAAGTCATGGGATTGGGTTACAAGGAGGCAAGTCATTTTCTGCGCAATACAGGACATTTCAATGTCGCGATACTTGACCGGCACATCCTGAATGTCTTGTATGAGCACGGGCTTCTCGATGCGGTCCCGAAAACGCTGACACCGCGAAGATATGTCGAAATCGAGAAGCAGCTGGAGGAATTGTCAGGAAAGGTCGGCGTGCCACTTGGCATTTTGGATATGTACCTTTGGTACATGAAGACGGGCGAGGTGCTGAAGTAAAGTATATTTCGCCTGCAACTATGTACATCA
>DSAX01000005.1 GCA_011046235.1 Methanobacteriota archaeon
ATAGAATAATTAATAGAATAATTGAAAGTGAAATATAATGCTGAATTGGGCTATTATTTGTGTCAATTTCTGTGAAGTCAATGTTAGAATATCATAGTAGAAATAGGCATGCTGCAAAAATAAAGAGGATTCCACCGGTATTAACCATCCATTTTCTCTCACCAACATATATGTAAATAAATTTTGAATCGCGTTCCCTTGTTCGTTGATCTCTTTGAATATCGTTAATAATCGCTGAATCCGTCTCACCGGGTTTAAACCACATTCTCGGCTTTTTTAGTAAGATTAATTTACTTGGAGATTTGGGTACGACCATACTGATTTCCTCTTCTCATTATATGAAAAGCAGCGTTAATATGTTTTATTAAGCCGTCGAGTTAACAAATGCAGATAATGACGTGTCATAAAACTAATTATGCGATGTGCAGAAGGGGGAAATTTCAGATATGCAATAAGTATTTCAACCCAGCTGTGCGTTTGGATTATTAAGATTATCAAAATGGGGGTATTTAGTGACCAGCATTACGGTTGCAGTAACACAGATGTCCTGTTCAAATAATCCGAGTGAGAATCTCCATAAAGCGGAAGGGATGATCAAAGAGGCAGCAGAAAATGGAGCTCAAATGATTTTACTGCAGGAATTGTTCGAACATCCTTATTTCTGCCAAGACCAGAAGAATAAATACCTAGACCTGGCACGCCCAGCCGATGAACATCAAACGCTAAGAAGATTATCTGACCTCGCGCGAAAGCTCTCGGTGGTTCTTCCTGTGAGCTTCTTCGAGAAAGCAGGGAAGACTTATTTTAACTCGGTCATGGTGATAGATGCAGACGGTAGCAGGCTAGGTGTCTACCGCAAGACACACATCCCTCACGATCCTGGGTATTGGGAGAAATTCTACTTCGCACCGGGAGATACCGGATTTAAGGTCTGGGATACCAAATACTGTAAAATCGGAATCGGCATATGCTGGGACCAATGGTTTCCAGAGGCAGCTAGGATAATGGCCCTTCGAGGGGCTGAAGTCATCATGTATCCAACGGCGATCGGTTCCGAGCCTCTGGACGAGATGGATACAAAAGATCAATGGCAGCTGGTCATGCGCGGTCATGCGGCTGCTAACATAATGCCCGTATGCGCGTCCAATCGAGTGGGGATTGAAATGGGGGAGTCGACGGAGATCACCTTCTATGGCAGCTCTTTCATCGCAGGTCCAGATGGGAATATGGTCGTGGAGGCTAACAGGACCGATGAAACAGTTCTTACCGCGACTTTCAACCTCGACGAGATCAGGAAAATGCGCGATTCCTTCCATCTGTTCAGGGACAGGAGACCCGAGCATTATCGCGGTATCCTATCAATCGATGGAAAGAACCCTTCAAATTACTGATAAGAATCATGCTCTATGAAGATTAGTGATTGTATGATTTGACTTGACAGAGAGTCAGATGGGAGGGTGGTACGGAAATGCGCTCGAAAGTCGAGAAATACTGGAATTATACCCCAATGGCCTTCTGGTCAATGGATAGCAGCATTTGGATGAAATATGTAAGTAATCTCAAAGGAGACGATCGGGACACACTTTCGAGTTTTCCGTTCAAATGGACATATGCCCCACCACATGATGCAAAGACCGCAAAGCTCTTCCTTCAAGATATCTCAGCCGATTGGGAAGATGTTGAACTGGATAAAATAGAATCTCATCTCGAGAAGATGTCCCAATTCGAGGATTTGATTACTTCAGAAGCCATCCAGTGGAGCGATGGCCGATTTTCAGATATCCCGAGTACTGGATTTCGAATGATTCCTGAGTGGGAGCCTATGGCCGGGGCGATCTTGAATTGGCCGGTATTCTACCCACCGCTCTGGGAGACGTTCAGGCAGATGATATCAGCTCTCGACCACGCAACCACATTCCTCAGGATTCCCGAGGGATATCTTGGGGCCTCTGTATTGACCTGGCTGGAGAAGCAGGAGATAGATCTGCGCAAGATCAGGCCGATCCCGGGGCCGATCGGCGATATCTGGGCACGAGATTATTCAGCCGTCTACGGCGTCAATCCCTACACCGGTGAAGCTTTGGCCCACAAGTTCGCCTTTGCCGCATTCTACCCCGAGTACCGGGAACAGTTCAAATCGGTGGTGGAGATCGACGATAGATTCATCTGGGCCGAAGGGTTCGAGGTGCGCAGATCGGAGATTCTGTTTGATGGCGGTAACATACTTACCGATGGGAATGGCACATATTTCATGACGAGGAGGATCGTAACAGACAATCAATCGATACCCAACCTGATGGCGAAATTGAAAGCATGGCTTGGCGCGGACAGGATCTTCATTTTCGATGAGGAGCCAGGGGATATACTCGGGCACATCTGCAACTTCAAGCTAATCGGTCCACAGAAGGTGGTTGTCGGCCTTCCTGACAGGGACGATACATCCTTGGCGAGATATCTGGCAAAGATCAGAAAAATGTTCATCGATTTGGGCTTCGAAATCGTTGATATCCCATGTGGAGACGGTTTTCAGCATACGCTTCCCGATGGATACAACGATTATCCAGGTGCTTATGCGAATAGCCTAATGATCAACAAACGTCTGCTGTTGCCCGTCTACGATAGGAAGGACATGGTGGAGCATAACACCAGGGCAATAAACGCGTACAAGGCAGCCCTCCCAGGGTTTGAGATCATCTCGATAGAGGCATCTGTCCTGGGGAACGGGGGCGGCGCGATAAACTGCAGCACCAAAGAAGTGCCTGAGATCGAGTAGCCATGGTGGAAGGGCAGATGGGTGAGAACCGCCACCGTGGCTAAATGAATTGAATCAAATAGATTCAATCTTGTTCTTCTTCCTCCTCCAGCAACCTATTCCTTCGTTTTCTCATCGTTGAAATCAAAATGGCGGAGATCGCTATTACGGCGATAACTGTCCCGAAGGCGATTTCTGCCATATAATCGCTATCCTCCTCCCCTGAGTACTGAAGTTGCAGGTACAGTGGCGGATCGCCCCAGAAATGGTTCAATACCAGACCCGGGTGTTCGGTCCAATTCCCCCAATTGGTCCATGTAGCGTTATTGAATCCGAAGCAGTACTCAGGATATACCGTCGCCAAGACACTCCCTGAGAGATATTGCCATTTGGAGCACTCGTCCACCCAGTGCTTCCGCGATTCGTAATCGAATGCCATTGTCTGGTTGATGTAGAGGTTATCATATTCTTCCGAGCAAACTCCGAAATCGTTCCACCCGTACAGGGCGTAGCTGGTAGTTATGTAGCAAAGGTAGTTCGGGTCTACATCGCCGCTCCAGTAAGTCAATTGGACGTCGAAATTATATGTATAAACGATAGCCATCCATTGAGCCTGGTCAACGTAACGAGGTGTCGCCTCAATACCCGTCTTCACCCATTCCTGCTCCATGTATTGCGCAATCTGTCTGTCCTTTTGATTGGTATAGTCCGTAATTACTTCGAAGCTCAGGAACTGTCCCACAACCCCTTCCCGGGGGATGCCAAAGAGCCGATTCATCCTCTCCCCGACTATCTCACCAGCGACGCGAGCGCTCGCTCCCTCCTCGCCGCTCCAATAATATCCCGCGGAATCGAGTATCGCGTTCGCGGTCTCGACATCATAGCTCATGACATCCCTGAGCGGCTTTGTATACTGATACAGGACATTACCCTCCGAA
>DSAX01000128.1 GCA_011046235.1 Methanobacteriota archaeon
ACGCAGGACCGGAGGGGAACGGGACTTCGTCATGCCTGAAAGATGCCCGGAGTGCGGATCGAAGGTCGTCCGCGAGGAGGGGGAGGCGGTGTCCAGGTGCATTGGCTCGAACTGCCCGGCCCAGCTCAAGGAGACGATCCGGCACTACGCTTCCAGGAACGCGATGGACATTGAAGGCCTCGGAGACGCCGTGGTTTCCCAGCTTGTAGACAGGGGGCTAGTGAAGGGGATAGCCGACATATATTCCCTGGATATCGATTCGCTCACAGGCCTCGAGAGATATGGGGAGAAATCCGCGAGGAACCTGCTGGAGCAGATCGCCCGCAGCAGGGAAAGAGGTCTGGACCGTTTCCTATACGGGCTCGGCATTCGACACATCGGTCGTGCCGCGGCCGAGAGCCTCGCCTCACGGTTCGACGACATTGACGAGCTGACGGGCGCGACGAAGGAGGAGCTGACGGAAATAGATGGAATAGGTAACATTGTCGCGGACAGCGTGATCGACTACTTCTCCGAACAGTCCAATATCGAGATGATAGAGCAGCTGAAGAAGGCCGGGATTTCGATGGTTTCTTCGCGTCCACGTTCCTCCGCACTCAGCGGGAGGACATTCGTTTTCACCGGATCACTGGATGAGTACGCCAGGACCGAGGCGGGCGAATTAGTCAAGAGCCTCGGGGGAAAGATCGGCTCGAACGTCACGAAAAAGACGGATTTCGTTGTCGCCGGCAAGGCTCCGGGATCTAAGCTCGAAGAGGCGAGAAAGCTAGGCGTCAAGGTTATCGATGAGGCGGAATTCAAGAGGTTGATCGCGGAGAAGAAACCCGATGTTGTTACCTGAAAGAGGTGACGTCCTCCCACGAATTCATTCGTGGGCTTCCTACTTCATCGCTCATACTTGCCACCGCTGAGGCGGTAGAGGCACGAACTCCATAGGCGTTTTTAAGAGTTCCAGGCCGCCCGCCCGTAATCTCCCCAAGATGTTGAGCGAGGCATTCAAGTCCCTGTCCATTAAAAGCCCACAATTTGGACAACCATGAGTTCGGACAGACAGAGATTTTTTGACCGTCGCTCCACATTTCGAGCATATCTGCGATGTGCCTCTTGGGTCCACCAATACTACTTGCCCAGCAGTTTCTTCCACTTTCTGGGTCGTATACTGTATCAGTTTATCCCACGAGGCATCCATTATTGACTTTGCAAGACGACCGTTCTGCACCATCCCCCGAATGTTGAGATTCTCGAATTTTAGCCTCGGTAATTTGTTGAGTTGGTCTATACAGCGAATGGGGTTCCCGGCTTTGTGTTGTTCGACCCGTTCTTCGAGGCTTTCATTATACAGCCATCGAGAAAAATTCAGTGTATCTTCTAAGTTCTCTTCGATTTCAACATTTGGATACAATCTAAATTTATATGCCCTTTTCATGGTCGTCCATTATCTATATCAGTCCCAGAATTTATATGTATTACGGTTCGCTCTCATCCCACCGCTGAAGCATGTGGGTTTTCTCGCTCACATCTTTATAATATTAACGTATTTGAATGGGTGTGAATGTGAAATCCGCGGATCCCGAGCACCTGAAGACGAAGATTTTCTCGAAGGGCTTATCGATTTACGAGTCCGGCAAGATCAAGCCGGACGGCGAGAGCGAGAAGACCGCCTATTTCACGGTCGAAGGCGATCATGAGCAGTACCAGGTCAGGATCGGGTCGGACGGCGCATTCAACTGCACCTGTATGAGAGGAACGCTTCTCGGATCCACGAAGGGGATAATCTGCTCACATGTGATAGCCGCTATCATCTTTCTGTCGAGACGCGAGGAGAAGAAGAAATGAATCCTCCATTCATCTGCGCTTTTTCCTTGCCATTTCCCTGAGGATGCTCTCCCCCTCCTTCGGACCTCTTGCGAGAAGCAGGTCGCCCTCGCTTATCATCGTGTTCTCATCCGGACCGTAATAGTACTTTCTGTCCTTTCTTATGGCGATTATCCACATGCCGGATTTTGAGGCGATCTTGTTCTCGCCGATGCGCCTCCCCGCAAGGATGGATTCCCTCTCGACGGTGACAGTGGTTATCCTGACCTTCGAATCGCGAAGGCTCAGGCAAACGACCGGGTTTCTCTCTATGTCCCTGAGGACGACATCGGCAATCGTAACGGCGGCATCCGCGATCTTCTCCATGGCAGTCGCGAGCCGTATCAGCACGAACCCCTTCTTCACGTCCTTATGCTCCTTCAGGTCTTCCATGGCAGACAGCTGGACATCCTTCTCCAGGTCGTCGGCGACCTCTTCGAGCGAGAATATCTCGTCTGCGATATCCTCGTTGTCGTAAAGCAGGGCGGAGTAGGCGAGGTCGACCATCAGCTCGGAGGTGTCCTTGAGCTCCAGCAGCAACCTCGTGGTCTTTGAGAAGTCGACCTCCCCGGGTTCCTCCTCCCTGACCGGAAGTTTTCCGCTCATCTCGGGCCCCCCGCTTTCTCGGTGAACTGTCCCGCGTGCTTCGAGAGTTTCTGGAGGTTGTTGTAGCCGTCCTGGGTCCCCCTGACGATGAGCAAATCGTTCCCCCTTAACCTGAAATCCTTCGACGGATCGAATATCCACCCGCTTCGCCTGTTCACCGCTATGACAATGGCACCCGTCCTCGTCCCTATCTTCGAGTCGGCGATCGTCTTGCCCGCGAGTTCCGACTCGGGCGAAATGCGAGCGACATTGAATTTCTCGTCCGCATCCCTGAGAATGAAAGGCAGGAACGGTCTGGTGTCGATCTCCTCATCGATCAGGTCAACGATGTCTCCCGCGGCATTCGAAATGTTCTCAGCGGCAGACGCGACAGTCAGTATTCCGGTGAGGCTCTCGGCGTCCTCCATCGACCTGCTCGCGATGAGGGCCGTCAGCCGTATCTGGTAGTTCAGCCTGTCCATCCTCGCCTCCAGCTCCCGGACCTCCTCTGCGATCTCTCTCGAATCGAGCACGAGCGCGGAGTACGCGAGATCGGTAATGAGCTCAGAGATGTCCTTCATCTCGGTGAGGATCTCCCTCACGCTCCTCGCTTCGTATTCGATCTCCTCGTGCTTGACCTTCGATCTGTGCCTCAAATGCGATTTGTCCTTAACGACCAAGTTCTTCAAATTCCCACCACCGTGAGAGACATGATAAGACATAGTATGCCGGCGATGTCCCCCGCGCTCGCGGTCAGGGGCGCAACGACATTGTCGGGGTCGAGCCCGAGCTTGAAGCTGTACAAGGCCGAGACCATGCTCGTTGCCAATACAACAAACGTCAGAAGCACACCCGCAAGCATCATGACCGCCGCGAACCGCCATATCTCCACATTGATCTCCAATCCCAGTGCTGGCGCCAAGGCTATCGAAAACAATGCGAGAGACAGATAAGTAGTTATCCCAAGCGCCAACCCCGTCATGATATTCCTCTCCAGCTCCACACCTTCCAGCTTCGGGGATATCGAGCCCATGTGCAGGGCGGACGCCAGCCTGGCCCCTACGACCGAGCCCAGGTTTCCTCCTATGCCGTTTATGATCGGGATCATGAACAGTACCC
>DSAX01000148.1 GCA_011046235.1 Methanobacteriota archaeon
CCCTTGGTCTGGTAGACATCTCGCGTCCCGACATCTTCGCGAGCCCTGTGCCAATGATCTCTCCCGACTCCGAGAGCAAAACGATGTCGTCGTCCTTCTGTATCGTTTCGTCAGCCGAGACCACGCCGGGTCCCATTAGATTGCTACCCTTCGATATGGATGGCAACGCGCCCCTGTCCGCTACCACGCGTCCGGTGGTCATGGCATTGAGCATCCTCGCAGCCCCGGACGGGCGTAGCACGATCTTCTCCCTGTTTGGCGGGTCGAATATCACGGCCCCAAGAGTGTCCCCGTCGACGACTATCTCGTCCATTCGGTCGAGACTTGGGCACCTATTGAGGATTGCGATTCTGTCTTCCGGGAGCAAGAGATCTCCGCATCCGGCTCCAAACTGTCGGTCAGCAAGCGACCGAATCCTTTGAATGTCGCCTATGAACGCGGGCCTGCAGTCTCCCGGAGGGGTCAGATTGACCTCATCGGTGTCCCCGCCGCAGATAGGGCAAGTCCGCTCCTCTAGTATCGGTAGGTTGCAGCCGTGGCACCAGCGAAGGGGCTTTGCCCCGAGCCTTATCGCGCCCATCGGGAATCGTACCCAGACGGCATACAAAAAGCTTTCCTGAGTAAAAATGAAATTATCCCGTGCTCCTCGGTTAAACTTTTTAACCAGTGGGAGCACGGGTCAGTTTGGGCGAAGTACGGTCTATCCGATTCTACTTATTCTTGAGCTTGGTATGGAGCTTGGAGACCGCCTCGACAGCCTCCTTTGCCTTTTCGATGCGCTCCTGAGCCTGTAACCTGCTCATGCCGGGACCGCTTATTCCAAGGCCGACTGGCTTATCGAATTCAACGGAAAGATCCGTTAGCTTTCTGCTCGTCTGTGCCATTATTATCTCGTCGTGCTCCGTCTCCCCCTCGATCACGGCTCCGATCGCTACGACGCCGTCGATCTTCGGGTCCTTGAGCAGCCGTTTCACGACCAGCGGCATGTCGTAGACCCCTGGGACGCTGATCTCCTTTGAGATCTCGACCCCCAGAAATTTCGCATGTTCCCTCGCCCTCTCAAGCATCATCAGGGTTATGTCATAGTTGTACTCGCTACAGACGATGCCTATACTCATGTTCTCAGCCATCTACATCACATCCGATCATTCAATTGGGCCGACATCCTTGAACCCCTGCCGCTGACCCGTGCCGGCCATACGGATCAGTTTCTCGGGTTTGAATAGTACTTGGAACGCGTTTTTCGCGTGCTCCCTCGTCCTCGATTCAGCAAGCCAGGCAAGCTCTTTCTCGTTCTTCGCCTCATTTTCGTGCACGAACACCTCAATAATGTGTCGGTCGACCATCAGCTGCACTTGAATCAACCCGGTCGAGGCTTCGTGGGCGCACATTTTATCAATCTCCTCTCCGCCTGGCATTCCGAGCGCGATCACAATATCGCAATTCTTGTCCGCGAAGAGCTTCTTGCAGGCTACCGGCAGGTCCTTGACTCCTGGGACGGTCACCCTCTCGACTCGGAAACCGGTACCGGTCTTCCTCAACTCGTCAATCGCGACGGCGCCCATGTCTATTCTGGAGAAGGTGGTATCTGCTATGCCGATGACCTTCATTCCTTTGGTCCCCCCTCTACACTCCTGAGTTTCTGCTGCAGCTGATACCAGTCCAGCACCTTCTTAATGACCTTTCTGGTCCCGTTGATATCGTGGTCCAAATGGGGCAATCTCACGATATCGACGACTATTCCCCTTGTTTTCATCTCCTCCTTCAGCTCATCCACATCGAAGCCCTGGTCGTGCCCTAACGCTATGATGTCCGGCTTGATCTCCTCGATTATCCGGAACATGTCATCCTCGTAGCCCAGGACGGCTCGGTCGACCGGCTTCAGGGCCGCGATTATCTCGACCCTCATATCCTCGGGCGTGATGGGTTCGTGCTTTCTCCTTTTGGCAGTCGAGTCGCGGGCGACGATAACGATCAGCTCATCACCGAGCTTCTTCGCCTCCTCAAGAAAATGCAGGTGGCCCAGATGCAGTAAATCGAAGACTCCGGTCGCCACCACCCTGATCATTCCTATCACGATCCCCTACTGTCGAATGTACTCTTTCCAGGCGTCGATAATGTCCTTCCCCTCAAGGAAGACCAGTCCCTTTCTCGCAGCATATTTCGCCGCGAGATCCTTGGACAACGCCCTTCCGTCGTCCCCCATCATCTCGCAGACCGTTGCGGATGGTGTGAGTCCCGCCATTTTCATGAGCGCAGTTCCGAGTTCGGTATGCCCTTGCCTTTCGAGCAGCAGCTCATCCGATGCGTTTAGAAGGTGTACGTGCCCCGGCGTCCGGAAATTGTTCGCGAACTCCTCGGAGGCACCGTTCTCGCAGGTAATCGCCGATTCGAGAATCTTGGCGAATTCCGATATGGTCATCGCCCTGTCGAGGTCCGTTATTCCGGTGAATGTCTTCCTGTGGTTAATGGTCAGGCTGAATGATGATTTCGTGTCGTACGGGATGTCGTTCGGTCTGAGTCCCAGCACGATGGGATAGTCAGAAGCCGAGCTGTTATACACGTCCACCATATAAGGTATGCCCAGACATCGTCTCGCCTCGGGGGGGACCGTCGCGCAGATAAGTCCTCCTGCGTTTTTTCTCATTGTCCTTACGATCGCATCGTTGATGTGCTCGGATGCCGCGATCATGTCGGTCTCTTCCTCCCTTCCATCAGCGTCGTAGACTAGCACTATCTTTCCGTCTTGAAGCTCTCTGAAAGCTCTGGCGATAATATCCTTCATCTCTTCATCCTGCCGAATTGGGAGTGTAAGAGTACGGTTTTCTATTACCTGTAATGCTTCTACTTATCTTGTAGTTACCAAGAAATTTGTTATTATCGAACGCGCCGATATGATTTGGCCAGGGCCGACAAAGCCAATATATCAATATAGCAAGAATGCAACGATCCTCCGTTTTCGAGGCATATAACGATATGAATACCGCAATCATTAAAATATTTAGTCAGTCAATTCGCATCGCGTATGTTGGATGACCTGAAAAAGATCAGAGAATTGGATAACAGCAACATGATTGGCCGCGTAATGAGCATCGCAGCGATGGTTCAATCAGGTTACAGATTAGGGAACAATATTCCGATCGAGAAGGGGGGCAAAGTACGGGGAATCCACTTTCTAGGCCTCGGCGGTTCTGCCATAGGCGGGGATTTCGCCGGGGACTGGATCGGACACTCAATTCCCGGTGGCGTGACTGTAGAAAGAGGGTACACACTCTCGCGACCACCCGCCGCCAACTCGCTTATCATCTGTTGCAGCTACAGCGGCAATACCAAAGAGACGCTCAGTATGCTCGGCGAAATCAATAAGAAGCGCTCCAAGGGCATACTGCTTATCAGTTCGAATGGCAAGCTACTGGAGATCTCGAAAGAGAAAAAAATTCCGATACTGGAACTCGAGCCAGGATTACCACCGAGGGCCTCGTTGCCGATGATCATCGGCGCGATATCGGCCATCAGCGACAGGATCGGCTGGACGCGTTCGGCCTCGGAAGAG
>DSAX01000073.1 GCA_011046235.1 Methanobacteriota archaeon
CAGGAGGGCCAGATCTTGCGCAGCATTGCGGTTTTATCTCTCTCCTTTCCAAAAGATATGGCGGAGACCGGGATTCCCAACAGCTTCTCGATGTGCCCGATGTACTCCCTGATCTCCGCCGGCAGGGACCGGCGGCCGTTGCTCTTCATTTTCCTTATCGTGCTCTGTGATATCTCGCCCCAGCTTTCGAACTCGGAATAGACCGGTCTGCATCTCTCCAGGGCTTCTATGGATGCCGGGAAGTGCACTATCTTCTTCCCATCCAGCTTGTACGAGTCGCATATCTTTATTCTGTTCACTTGTCCGAGGACGTCCATCTTGGTGAGCGCTATCGAGTCTATTCCGGAAAGTCTCACGCTGTGCGATACGACCACCAGGTCGAGCCAACCGCACCTCCTCATCCTGCCCGTTGTAGTCCCGAACTCGCCCCCTGCCTTGGCAAGGGAGACCGCCTCCCTCTCGGGCATCTCCGTCGGAAACGGACCTGAGCCGACCCTCGTGGTATAAGCTTTCGCGATACCCAGAATTCTGTCAATATCACCGGGAGGCGTACCGGAACCAGTGGCTGCATTGCCGGCGATTGTGTTCGAGGATGTGACGAACGGATATGTCCCGTAATCTATATCGAGTAGGGTTCCCTGAGCGCCCTCGAACAGTATTCTGCTCTTCCGGGCTCTCAACCTCTCCAGGACCTCAACTGTATCGCAGACATAGGGCTTCAGCTTCTTCCAGTAAGAGCTGTATTCCTCGAATATCCTTTCCTCATCCAGCTCCTCCTCGATTCCGTAGGCTGCGAATATGCGCTTCTTGACCATGACCGCGAACGAGAGCTTCTCCCTAAATACCGCTCCGTCCATTAGGTCGCAGACGCGAATTCCGAGCCGGGAAATCTTGTCGGAATAGCATGGGCCAATCCCCCTTCCGGTAGTACCGATATGCTTTCCCGCTTTCAGCTGCTCCTCGGCTCCGTCAAGCATCGTATGATAGGGCATGATTAGGTGCGCTCTGTCACTGATTCTCAGTCCGGAGCAGTCAATCCCCCTCTTTTTCAAATTATCTATCTCCCCGATCAAAACCTCTGGGTTGACTATCACACCGTTTCCGATAATGGCAGTCTTACCCTTTCTGAGTATCCCCGAGGGGAGGAGATGAAGCTTGAACTCGTCTGCTCCAATCTTGACCGTATGTCCGGCGTTGTCGCCTCCCTGAAACCGGACAACCGCCTTAGCCTTTTCAGCAAGAAAATCGACAAACTTGCCCTTCCCCTCATCTCCCCATTGGGTACCCAATACCGCAAGAGTCACCATTTTAATCCAGATGGGCCATAGACTAGGCGATATTTCAACCGTTCGCATGAGGTCGGGAGACTTATTTCATTAGTCCCAAGATGCGCTCGACCTCCACATCGGTGACGAAGGTCTTCGGCCCGAAATGCGTCGGATGCGCCTTCCCCGTCTGTCCAAGCATTTCCAACAGGGCAGATAGTTTCGGGGGGCCGGTCTTCGCCTTTCTCGCGAGTTCGTCTACTGTGAAATGCGGGCGCTGGACATCGTTTTCCCCAGCGAGCAACTCGAAGTACCTGGAGATTCGGTCTGATGATCCCAGGTTTGCTGGCAGGGCCGTATTCCTCAGTAGGTCTGCATCGCATTTGCTCCCTGTCCATATTGGCCCGATCTGCCCCTCCTCTTGGAAACCGATGAACCGCCTTTCCAAACTATTTTGGTCAAACGTGCAGAAGCCGATGTTTTTCAGCGACCTATCCGCGTTTCCAGCGCCCCGTCTGCACCTGACGATGCACCTCACATAGTGATCGGCATAGAATGCGATCACCGGTTCGATCCCGACTTCCTCTCTCGCCGCTTCCCGTGCCACGAACCCGAGCAGGTTCCTCACGCCGATTTCATGGTAGAAAGGCGTTCTAATGGCTCTTGTCCCATATCTCCTCAGACAGGCGCCTGGGAAGATTCCGGATACTGTTCCAGTATCTGTCGCGGTGACGCACAGGTATCCGCCGTTCCGCACCGCAGGGGCGGCAAGCGATATGAACTGCGCAGGCGATCCGAATGGATCTATATCGATCGCGTCGAATCTCCGTTCGATCAGGAGCTTCCTCAGATCCGTACAGGAGACCTCCGCCATCGCGACTCCATTCAGGTCGAGGTTCCTCCGGGCCAGCTCGATCGCAGTGGGATTTCCGTCGTTCAGGTGCAGCGATATATTCTTTCCAGTTTCGTTGGCCAGCCTGATACCTCTTGCTCCCGTGGCTGTGAGTCCGTCCAGAAATGATGATCCGTCTCTAAGCAGTCGGTTAAACAAGACCACGGAGATATCACGGTTGAACTCCATTGCATGATTGTAAAAAACCGGGACTCTGGATGACGCAGGACCGGATTTCTCGGAATTCGCCGGAACGATCAGGAGGGTATTCCCCTCCTTCGTTATGGTCAGTGAGAGATCGCGAATCACATGTATTCGCCCTTCATCAGCTTGATTATCTTATAGGGCAGAAGGTTCCTGTTTATAGGTGTAACTTCGAGTATCCTGACATCGTCTCTCCTCCTTATCTCCTGGAGCAGAGGATTCCGAGATTTCTTGTGAAGTGTCAGGATCATCGGTTTATTTGATTCCATGGCTTCCTTGACGGCCTCCACGAACTCCACGCTCTCGACCTCCATCTTCCCGACCTCGTCCACCACTATGACGTCCGAGTCTTTGCAGGCCTGTTTAAGGGCAGCCACTCCGATGTCGTTTAGGCTGCTGAGGTCGACACCGTATTTGCCCACACAGAATTTTGACTTCACAGTTATATGTGCCAGCACCGCCTTGCACTTGGAGTTCCAATCCATCACGTAGAAGCCGACCCGTCTGTTCTTGTCCAGAATCGGCTCGGTTATCATGCCTCCGACAGAGCACTTCTCATCCTCCAGCATTTCCACTACTTTCTTCAGTGCCTGAGTTTTGCCCGAGCCGGGCAGACCGGTTATTCCGATTTTAATGCTCTTTGGCATTCTGTAGTTTCTCCCCCCACAGTTCGACATTTTACTCGATTTGAGTTTACCCGTATGTGTTTCTTTCTATAAATTCTGTTTCTTAATAATTCCCCTCTTTTCAGGTTGAACGACAATTTTGTCCGCCAGAAAATCAATATTGCCCCACTTTAATACATAAATTTGTATATTTATCGTCTCTGCCAGAGCCCGCGGCTATTCTTGCCTAGATATCCTCTCTATATACATGAGCGGATAACGAATCGCGGGTATGTTTTGCATCCTCGCCGTGAGCTGTACGCCTCCATAGGCGATCTCGAGGCGGACCGAGAGCATCTCTCCCGAGAGAGAGTCGTAGTCGAACTCGCCTCTCTTCGACCTCAGCTTTTCCCGATCTATATGCACCTCGGCATCCTTGACGAAGGGCTGGATCCTCGTCCCCTCCGCTATTGTCTTCTCGAGCAGGTCCACATTCTTCGTGCTGATGGGCGTACCTATGAACTGGTGATATATGG
>DSAX01000149.1 GCA_011046235.1 Methanobacteriota archaeon
CTATTACGGTGCATTCTATGGGTCGTGGTCGTATCTGGGCTCGTCAACAAACTATACGATCGATTACTCCTACCGGCTGCAGCAGTCAATCGATTTGGCGATCGCAGCCGTCGTTCCGACACTTCCGCCGGAGTACTCGGAGATGGCTCAGATCGTCTACTCGGTCCGCGAGAACCTCACCCTCGTCGACTTCCCGTTCCCCGAGGAGCAGGCCGACCTCGCCTCGGCGATTGCTGGCAGCGAAATAGCATACCATAGTACAGACGAGGCGGAAGCGCAGATCGCCTATCTGATGCTATACTCCGCCAATGAGACCTGGAAGGCGAGCTTCGCCTCAATGCCCGACCTGAGCGTTTGGGAGCGCGCCCCCCTTCTAATCGACGATATTCAGAACGCATTCCTAGCGAATTTTGCGAACGATACCCAGGAGTATGTTGCGTTCTCATCGATGCTCAGCTTCTTCGACTTGAGCTCATACTCCGACCAGACCTCGGTGCACGAATTCGTCATGGCATCCATGGCAGACGCCCTGTCTATCCAGGATACGGCGTTTCTGAACTCGATCTATCTGCTCGGACCGGAACCCAGTTCTCTCGAGGTGGCACAGTGGTCGGAGGAGATACTGCTCAACGGCACACTCGCAACCTATCCGATTTCACTTCCCGGCGGAATCGTCGGCTCATTCCTGAGCGATGACGACACGACCATGCTGGTGATCGTGACCTTCACCAAGGGCTCCTCATTCAGGGAGGCAAACGGGGAACAGCCGATCGTCGACAACGTCAAATTCATGAGGGAGCTTGTGGCGACAATGGTGGGGGAATACGACAGCCTCCAGGCGTACATCACGGGCGAAGCTCCCATAAATGCGGACATGAGCGAGGCGACCGACAGGGACCTCAAGCTGATCGAGCCGGTGACGATCGCAATGGTCATCGTGCTGATGTCCCTATTCTTCCGGTCAATACTGGCACCGTTCGTCCCGCTCGGGTCCATCGGGATCGGACTCGGCATTAGCCAGGCAGTGATATTCTTCATCGGCAGCTATGTCGCCGAGGTTCACTACACTGTTCTTTCCCTCCTCATCGCGATATTATTCGGCGTGGGGACGGACTACTCCATCTTCGTCCTCGCGAGGTATCGCGAGGAGCGCATCAAGGGGCTAAGCAACGAGGACGCGATGAGGAAATCGATCACCTGGGCTGGGGAGAGCATTACCACGAGCGGGATGACGGTCATGATCTCCTTCGGAGCTATCTCGATTTCCAGCTTTGCGATGCTGAGGACCATGGGCCTCGTACTGGCCCTTGCCGTGTCCATATCCCTACTGGTCTCCCTGACCCTGGTCCCATCGATCGCGCTGATACTCGGAAGGAGGCTGTTCTGGCCTATCTCCGGAGACAGATGGAAGGAGTTCAGGATCCGGTATCTCAAGAAACGAGCGCTGAAGCGCGGAGGATACTTCCGGCACGCCGCTCGGATTTCCGTCAAGCACGCGTGGCCGATCTTCATCATCGCGCTGCTGGTCTCCGTTCCGACGACATACGCCTATCTGACTCAGGAGACGAGCTACGATTTCATAGGCGGCATGAGCGAGAACGAGAGCATAGACGGGCTGAACGCGATGACCGAGAGCTTCGGCGCGGGAAGGATATCGCCGACGAGCGTCGTTATCCAGTTCGGCCAGCAGGTCGTTTTCGACAATGGGTCATTCGACCTGCAGATTTTGGATTTGGTCGAGAGCATTTCGCTCGTTCTTTCGGAATTCAACAATGTGCACGAGGTGGCCTCTCCTACCAGGCCTAACGGCGAACCGATCAACTACAGCGCACTCTCGCACCTGCCCGAGATAGAGCGCGACCTCCTCCAGGCCGAAATGATGATGTTGATCGGTGTCGACAACAGGACGGTCCTGCTCGAACTGGTATTCGACGAGGCTCCATACACCAAATCGTCTATGGAGCTGATAGTTGACATCCGGGGCTATTTGTCGGACACAGCCTCGGCAAACCCATTGCTGCAGGAGGCGACCGTTTTAGTGGGCGGGGAATCCGCAGGCATGGTGGATGTGGACGAAATAACGAGCGACGAATTCAGGAAGATGCAGATAATCGTCATAATCGGCGTCTTCATCGTGCTGCTTCTGGTGCTCGGATCCGTTATGCTCCCGCTGTTTGCGATTCTATCCATCGCCCTATCTATCTCCTGGACCCTGGCCGCTACGCTGTTCGTATTCGACCTGATATTTGCGGAGCCGGTGCTCTGGCTTCTCCCGGTCGTCCTGTTCGTGGTGCTCATGGGGCTCGGCATGGACTACAATGTCTTCATCCTCACCAGGATACGTGAGGAGATGCAGAAGAGGGGAGACCACGCCAAGGCGATCGTGGAGGCCGTCGACAGGACAGGAGGCATAATAACCGCCTGTGCGATCATTATGGCAGGCGCATTCGGCACCCTGATGCTCTCCAGCACCGCCATTCTTCAGGAGTTCGGTTTCGCCCTTTCGTTCGCGGTGCTGCTCGACGCGATGTTGGTTCGGACTTACCTGACCCCGGCTATCATGAAAATACTCGGACCAAAATGGACATGGTGGGCTCCCGGGAGGATGCAGAGGGTCAGGATCGAGATGATAAATCCGAAGCAGAGCGACCCGGAGTTCGATGAGGAGCTGTAGGGCGAGTAGCGCCAAATTCAGAAATCTAAATATCTATCCTTTGCTTCACTACGGCTGGCAGGTATGACGGATGGTAGAGATCAGGCCTTTCCACGGATTCCATTACGACATGAGAGCCGCTTCAGCTGAAGCCTCGGATCTAATGGCACCGCCGTACGATGTCATATCCAATAGACTGCTTGCCAGGCTGAAACGCAACCCGCACAACATCGTGAACATCACACTCGGGAAAATAGACGGATCCTACTCGCATGCGGCGCATCTCCTCCGGAGTTGGATCAGAGATGGCATTGTTCGCCGGGATGAGAGAGAGTGCCTGTACGTCTATGATCAGAGCTTTTCATGGGAGGGCAGAATCTACTGCAGAACCGCCCTACTGGCTGCAACGATGCTCGAGCCGATGGGCCAAGGGATACTGCCTCACGAGCTGACGCATCCGAAGGCGAAACAGGACAGGATGGATAACCTGAGGGAGATCAGAGGCAACATCGAGCAGGTTTTCCTGATTTACGATGATTCCCGGGGCTCGATCATGGATAAGCTCGAGGAGGCAAAGAAGCCCGAGAACTCGATCTTGTCATTCGTCGACTTCGATGATGTCTCACATCGGATATTCAGGATATCCGATCCCGGGGTCATCGATTCAATTACGAAAGAGCTTCGAGGAAGGAGTGCGCTGATAGCGGACGGGCACCACAGGTACGAAACGGCCCTGGAGTATGCCAGGAAAATGGATGAAGAAAACGGCCAGGGAGGGCACGACTTCATTCTGACCGCTCTAGTC
>DSAX01000144.1 GCA_011046235.1 Methanobacteriota archaeon
ATCGGGTACTGCCTGAGCATCTTCGTCAGAATGACGACCGAGATGCCCAAAAGAAACGAGCTCGTGATCGCCTCCAGCTCTCCAAACCCGATCCCGAGCGAGATATCCTCGGTGTTGATCAGGACGAGAACAACCCCGCCGATTATGAGAAATCCACCGGACAGCTCCCAGCGGCTGAGCTTCTCTTTGAGGAACACCGCTGACAGCAGCACGATAAATAAGACCTCGGAGGAGCCGCCGCCCAGCAATGCCTCCTTGGACGCGCCGATCCTCCCGACCGCGTCGAACCAAAGCAGCGAGCCGAGTGCGAATAGAAATCCCATGGTGAGCATCATGGTCCAGCCTTTTCTGCCGAACGATCGCGCCGAGGACATGACCGGTTTCGGCACGATCCCCATGATCACCAACCCTGCGATCACGGACGGGATCGATGATACGGCGAAGAGACCCACATCCCAAATGTTCAGAGAAGCTTCGATCGTTATCGACTCGAGCGCAACAATCAGGGCTGCGAGAATGACGACGAATATGTATTTTGTGCGGCTGTCCAAGCAGACCCTGGGGGCGTGAACGGCTGGCGCTGTAATAAATCTTTGCGGTTCGAATCCTGGGAATCATATCCGACATCATTCCGCAGATTCTATCGCGTTTTTCCCGTCCGCTGCTGGTGTGATAATATTTATTAGGCGAATCGTAGATAGAAGTAACGGATGGGATGCAATTGAACGAGTTTGTTACCGAGGCTGAGCTTTCTCAGGATCAGGGGGAGGAGGCGACGGACCTCGAGGGAGCGATCGAGCCTTTGGAGCGGCCAACGGGGCCGCACAGGAGGAGTTCTGAGGAGAGGAAAGCTACGGCATCACCACCGGGGCTCCAGGAGGTCGGCATCATATACGGCAATGTCGGCACTTCATCTTTCAATATCATGCTCACAGGCCCTGTGGATAAGCTCGAATATATACAGACCGAGCACGAGCAGAACGGGTGGATTCTGGGGCAGATTATGGAGATCGAGAGGAAGACCGACCTGTCTCTGGAACGCGTGCCGGAGCTGAAGAAGGGCACTCACATCGATATCGAGGAGAAGGAGATCGCACAGGTCAACCTGATAGGGTACCGGGACGACAGGAACCTGCTACAGAGCCCAAAGACCCCCCTGAAGGCCGGGAGCATCGTGTACAAGGCCTCGGAGGAGCTGATCAAGAGCATCATAGGACTCGAGGAGCACACGGACACCGGTGCGTACATCGGGCTGCTGCTCGGACACGAGATAAGGATCGAGCTGGACATCAACCTGCTCGTCCAGAAGCATGTGAGCATCCTGGCCAAGACGGGCGCCGGAAAATCGTACTGCAGCGGCGCCCTGGTCGAGGAGCTCATGAAGCACAATGTCACGACCGTCATAATAGACTCGCACGGAGAGTACAGAACGCTCGGAGTCAAGGGTAAACTGGCCAAGGGCGGCAGGGACTTCGATGTCACGCCCAGAGGATACGGGGACAAGATAATCGAGTTCGCGTGCGACACGACCCTCAACAGGGGGGCGCATGCGCTCAGGTTCACACTGGCCGGGCTGGACGCGAGGGACATCCTCTCCCTGACGAGCATCAAGAACGTCAGGTCATACCTCACAATGCTCAGGAAGACTTTGGACATGCTGAGGGAGGCGAAGGAGGAGTACTCGATGAGGGACATCATCGACCTGCTCGTCGCGAGCGAGGACTCCGCAGCCGCCAGCCTGATCGCGGAGCTGGAATACCTGGACGAGACCGGCATATTCGCGGACAAGGGTACGAAGATCGACGAGCTCGTCAAGAAGGGCAGGACGACGATAATCAACCTCAAGGGCGCAGCACCGGACATCCAGGAGCTGGTCGTCAACAGGCTCACCTCCAGCCTGTTCGAGCTGAGGAAGGCGAACAAGATTCCGCCGCTCATGCTCGTGGTCGAGGAGGCGCACAACTACTGCCCCCAGCAGGGCAAATCGGCCTGTCTGAAGATACTGAGGACGATCGCATCGGAGGGAAGGAAGTTCGGGCTCGGAATGACGATCATCACCCAGAGAGCCGCAAAAGTCGACAAGAACATACTCAGCCAGTGCAACACGCAGGTGATCCTGAAGGTGACGAACCCGAACGACCTGAAGGCGATCGCCTCCTCGATCGAGGGGCTCACCCCGGGAATGGAGGACGAAATACAGCGCCTTCCGATCGGAACCGCCATAGTGACCGGCGGCGGCGTTTCCATGCCCCTGCTGGTCGAGATCAGGCCGAGGGAGACCAAGCACGGCGGTGATAGCGTCGAGATCATTCCGAGCAAGAGGATATGATCACATGCAGGCCAGGAAGGAGATCGCCGAAGACCACCTGGACCGATATATTTCGCTGACCGAGACGGCGCTGAAAAAGCTCAGGATAGCAGCTCCGGAACGCTCCTTTCTACGGAAACAGGCAGATGATTTTCTCGAGATGGCAAAGAGCTACTGCTCCGACGCCAGGGGTTTCCGGGAGAAGGGGGACTTCGTCAACGCGTTTGCGTGCATAAACTACGCCCATGGCTGGCTCGATTGCGGCGCGAGGATCGGCCTGTTCGATGTGGAAGGGGACGACAGGCTGTTCACCCTGTACAAGTGAAAGTCAAGGCACTATCCTCGGACCCTTTCTGTCGATGGCGCATCTGAATGTCGGTCCGAACGGCGACAGCGCGTCCTCTATCTTCTCGATGTCCCCTGCCGAGAAGACCGCGTTTCCGAGCATTACCATGCTGGCCATGCCGTACTGGTCCGCGGCAGCGACCGCCCTGAGCACTTCGATGGAGAATAGCTCCGCCTCCTCCACGAACTCCAGGCCGAGGGCGAACATGCAGTCCAAGGTCGGGTCTTCGTAAAACGCCTCCATACAGACTTTTCCGGCAGCCGATATCTTCTCCCGGTGCTTCCGATCCGTTAAAAACTCGCTCGTGGATATCGGATCACCTATCACGCCGAGGACCAGCTCCGCGCCGATGTCAAGGGCCTCGACCGCGCCTTTCGGCGGAAGGCCGGGCTCCCGCCTGACCTCGAAGCCGCCGGCGAATATTCCCGCAACGTCTCCCAGGCCAGTGCCGTTCCTGACCTCCGCGACATGGCAGGCCTCGAAAGCCTTCTGACGCGGGATATCCATGATCTCGCACAGGGCGATTGCGGCTGAAAGCGCTCCGGAAGCGCTCATTCCGAACCCCTGTCCCACGGGCAGATCGGATGTGGTTCTCACCGCGACCTTGCACTTTTGGTTACTAATTAGATATTTAATTGCATCAAAGGTGACGGGGTAGTCACCACTTTCACCATCGACCTCGATGGAAATATCGAGATCATCGCTCTTTTCGAACTCCACCTCGGATGTGGAGCCCAGCGAGATCGACATCCCGACTCCCCGGGAGCCTACCTCGAGCGGGTCCTCCGCTCCA
>DSAX01000084.1 GCA_011046235.1 Methanobacteriota archaeon
AGAACAGCGGATAGAGGTATGTCCACACGAAAATCAGATGAAGAAATCGAATCGGAGGATATCAATAAAGCAAAGATAAGGGATTTAGAAGAGACCGCGAGGGCCTCTTCAACATAGAGGTTTTGAGGGATAGCCTTGCTCTTTCGAAATAGAATTAGGATCCGAGACGCACTATCTGGCCGCGCACAGGTTCAGGCTCGGTCGGGCCCATTTTTCCGTGAGAAGCGGTGAAAGCCCGTTGAGCTCCGTCCTGATGCGATATAATGCTATTTGCAAAGGTTAATCCATTTTGAGAAAACTCGGGGTGGACGGTCGAGCGGTTGGCACCGTAGCCGTTTGACCAGCCAATGGCTTTGAATCTTATGATCGAATATTGGATACTGCTGGCACTGGTGGCGCTGTTCCTATATGGCATGTCTCAGGTCGTTAACAAGTCCTCCCTGAACTCGATCTCGGCGGCCAATTACATCCTCATATCGGCCGTCGCGACCATGCCCATGTACCTCGTCCTCATGATCGGTTACCTGTACAAATCCGGCGGCTGGCAGGGAGGATTTTCGTATACGATATACGGTCTGCTGTCAGTCTCCTTCGGACTCACAGGATACTACACCTTCCTTGAGGCGCTCAAGTCCGGTCCCGTATCGATAGTGGGGAGCATAACGGCGGCTTACCCAGTCATGACCGTGATTGTGGCAATTACATTACTGAGCGAGGTGCTGAACCTTTTCCAGGGGGTAGGCGTCGCAGTAATCCTGATCGGAATGGTGGCGCTGTCATATTCGAACGAATCAGACCAGGGCATATCCGGGATCAGCAGGAAATGCCTGGTATTGAGCATCATCACCTTCTTTCTATGGGGCTTATGGACGATCTTCATCAAGGTATCTCTCGAGGATCTCCATGTCGCCGCCTATCTCGGACTGTACATATTCGCCACTCCGACGATCACCGCGATATATCTATACTACAGAAAATTACCCGGGGAGAAGATCGTGCCGAACTGGTCGCTCGGCGTCAAGCTCTCCGTTATCGCCATCTGCATAGGCCAGATAGCTTTCTTCTGCGAAGTCTACGCGGCGGATACAGGTCCCGCGTCCATAGTATTTCCGCTGGTGGCCGCATACCCTGTCCTGACAGTGCTTTTCGCGATGGCGTTCCTGCGTGAAAGGTTATCCCGCCTAGACCTGACATTTGTCCTGATGGTAATTTTCGGAATCGTGCTCGTATCGACCGTCTGAAAATCCGGTTCGGTTACCGTGTTTCCGACCTGGTCCTCGCGAAATATGGGTCGGACAGATCTTCGAATGCGGATATGGCAGCGACGGCACCGCCGTGAACGGCAGCGACGACCTGCAATATCCCTCCTGAGAGATCCCCGGCAGCGTAGACGAAAGGTATGTTCGTCCTGTGATCCTGTCCAACGATTACGAAATTCCCCTCGTCCGTCTCGACGCCCAGGGATTTTGCCAGCTTAGCATTCGGAACAGTGCCTACAGCGATGAACACGCCGTTGACTTCAATTCTGCTTATTTCGCCAGTCACCGCGCTCTTGACCTCGGCTGCCGTTACCGTTTCGTCATTGCCGATCACCTTCTCCAGAACCGAGCTGAGGAGAAGCGACAAACCTTTTTCTGTCGCGGTCTTCTGCAGATGCATGTCCGCCCTGAGCGCGTCCCTCCTGTGAACGAGGGTCACATCGCAGCCGATGGACTGCAGGTAAAGGGCGTCTGTGACCGCCGTATTGCCTCCCCCGACCACGAGAACCTTCTTGCCTCTGAAGAAGAACCCGTCACAAGTTGCGCAGTAGCTGACTCCTCGTCCTGCGTACTCCCTCTCTCCGGGAACGCCGAGCGTCCGGTGCGAGGCACCGGTTGCTAAAATAACTCCTCTTGCGGAAAGCTCAGCATCCCTTGTCTTCAGAAGGAAGCCGTCCTCTAATTGCGTGATATCTATGACCTCGGTTCCCTCGCGGATCTCGACGTATTGCCTCGCGTGCTCCGCCATCCTGCTCATGAGTTCTATACCCTCGATCCTGGGGAAGCCTGGATAGTTCTCAATCCAGGGGCTCATCTGCACCTGGCCTCCAGGTACCCCCCTTTCCAGAAGTATGCTCTTCAGCCCGCTTCTCGCTGCGTAGATTGCGGCTGCCAGTCCGGCAGGACCGGCCCCGATTATGACCAGGTCGTAATTCTCGACTCGGGATTCGGATTTCTGGATATCTGACATCGCGGCAGGTATACTTCGAAAATGCAGAATAAGCTTTGCTACTAGATATACAAGAAACTGCAATATTTTTTAGTTGTCAGTCCAACAAGCATTATATGAACTGTTCAGATGCCGGCCGCTGTAATCTAAGGATGTGATCATGCCCTGATCGACGGAGGTCAGTTCGGTGATAGAACTCTGGTTATTGTTCGCAGTCGCAACGATACTCTGCTACGGTACCGCTCAGCAGTTCTCCAAGAGGGGGGTGCAGATCATCGGCACCTACCAGACGGGGATAGTCTACGCGGTCGCCTCCGTCTCTATCCAGTCGGTCTTCTGGCTTCTTCATCCCGATGATGTCAGGGGGGATTTCTGGGATCTTCTTACGGCGATATCCGCGGGGATCATAGGGGCACTGGGGTTCGTCTTCTACGTCTTCGCGCTGAAGAGCGGAAAGGTATCCATAGTGTCAGTGATAACGGCGGGATATCCGGCCGTCTCCATCATATTGGCTATTCTGCTGCTCAATGAAACGCTCTCCGGAAAGGAATTGCTCGGGGTAATGATGGTCATACTGGCGATCATCCTGTTATCACTCCCCCAGCGGGAACAGTTCAAATCCGAGAAGGGATCGAAATCGCTGATGTGGCTGTTCTGGGCGGTCATGTCGTTCATCTTCTGGGGGATCTGGGCCATTCCGTCCAAGGTCGCCATGCAGGGGCTCGGGGAGTCCGACTATATTTTCATCGACGGGCTCACAATGGTCCTGGTCTGGGTTCCGCTGTGGCTAACCATGGAGAAGGGCAGGATGAGCCGGAAGCTGGGCGAGCTGAAATACTCCGGTATCGCCGGGATACTGGCATCTATAGGCACCGTCTCGCTCTTCCTGGCCATAAACAACGGCCAGGTATCGATCGTTACACCGCTGACCTCCATCTATCCGCTGATCACGATATTGCTGGCCAGGTTGACGCTGAGCGAACGCCTTAACAGTCTGCAGTACCTGGCGGTCGCCTCGGGCATCATCGGGATCGTGATGCTCGCCTCGTGAGCTATTGCCGGCTGCGCATTGAGTAGGACATGCCCCTGAACACGTCGAGAACGGACCGCAGAAATGTATGTTTTGGCACCTGGGATATAT
>DSAX01000125.1 GCA_011046235.1 Methanobacteriota archaeon
AGGCGGAATGGTCGGGGGCAGTTGTTGCAGGAGCGTTTCTCGTGGGCGTACTCTTCTCCCACTCCTTCGTGGAGATCATACCCACAGCCAAAATGGGCGTCTCAGGGGACGATACGGCAGTGGCCTTGCTGCCGTCGCAGAGGTTGTACGCGATCGGCAGGGGAGATCTGGTGGTGGACGCCGTATCATTGGGTGGTCTGGCAGCGGTCGGGATATTCGCATTTGCACTGTTTCCGATCCGCGCAACTATGGGGGACCCTTTCGGACTGTACGCCCACATCAAGCCTTTCATGGCGGTCCTGCTCGTGTGCATTTGCGTGATCGTCCTAAACGGCGAGAGGACGAGAGGACGGCTTATAAGGGCACTAGTTCTGTTCGTCCTATCGGGGCTGATCGGACTCTTCGTGTTGAGATTTCAAGTTCCATATATTGTAACAAATTCACTCTTTGGAAACGTATACGGCTGGGGAGAATCCTCCTTTCTTCTCCCCGTATTTTCCGGATTCTTCGCAATACCCGCCATCATGCTATCCGAGGGGGGCAAACGAATCGAGCCAACCGGCTCGGGACGCAGGGAGAGGGGTGAGAATCGCGGTCCCGTGATCCGGCCTTTGGTCAGGGGCCTCGTCCCGTCGATATTGGTAGGATGGATACCCGGCATTACCAACGCCTATGCCACCGCGCTCTCGTTCTCAATCAGGCACCGGGGACCTCGACATATGCTCGATTCCTACGGATATCTGATAACCTATTCCGCGGTCAACATAGGCGGGGCCCTGAACGCATTACTGGCTCTATCAACGATAGATCGCTCGAGGAACGGGACTCTCGAGGCGATCGCCGGCTTTCTGAGCTCGGATTCAACCGGATGGCCTACCCTGCCGGAGCCCCCGTTCTGCCTCTTAGTCCTCTTATTAGCCGCCTGCATCGCCTCAGTCATTGGCTCTGCGTTCTGCATTTTCGTCGGGAGGCGGCTTCTTGCCGGGAGCGGCAGGGGACCGGGGAAAAGGACGAGATATTCGGTGATCTTATTCCTGCTCTGTCTCGTGCTCTGGTCGTCCGGCCCTGTCGGATATGCAGTTCTATTTCCGTGCATACTGCTGGGCTGCTGGGCGATCGTCTCCGGTTCGCCGAGGATCCACCTGATGGGCTTCCTCCTGTTGCCGGTGATCGCATACTTTCTTGAGTGATGATTTGGCCATCCCCTGCAAACTATGAATATCAGCCGGACAGTTACGCATACCTGATGCTAAGGATTTATCTCGTGCCTCCAGGCGAGACGGATTTATCCAGCAACGGTGAGATACTCGGCATGAACAACCCGCCCTTGAACGAAAGAGGACTCAGATACGCCGAGTCAATGGCGGAGAATTTCAAGCCGGACGTTTTGGAGGCCGTCTTCACCGGACCGCAGAAGAGGCAGCTGGTCACAGCCAGGAGGATAGCGAAACCGCACGATCTGCCCGTAAGAGTCGAAAAAAGGCTCAGGGACATCAACTACGGAAGCTGGTCTGGGAGCAGCTGGATGGAGATAGAACAGCGATTTCCAAAGGAGACCTCCAGGCTCAGGAGAAAAACCAGGTTCAGGTTCCCGAACGGGGAGAAACTGAAGAGAGCCTCGAGGAGGGTCGTCATTTTCTCCAACGAAATAAGGATGAATTTCGGTATGGGCATCGTGATCATCGTTGCGGACGACTTCGTCTGCTCGATCATGATAGGCCATCTGACGGGCATACCTTTGAAGGAGCTCGAGCCGTGGGTTCTCTCCAGGGGGGGCGTTTCACTTTTGGAGTGCGAGCGCGGCAGATGCATGCTGCGGATGCTCAGAGGAGCGGAGTACCGCGGACAATGATGATCTGTTAGAATCCGGGCTATTTCAAAAGCTGCGGGATTTCGGCCGTCGTCTCGGCGACCTTCACGCCCGCCTCTTTCAGCGCTCTTATCTTGCTCTCTGCCGTTCCGGTACCCCTCGATATTATGGCGCCCGCATGCCCCATACGCTTTCCCGGGGGCGCGCTTCTGCCGGCGACATACGAGCAGACTGGCTTCGAAATATGTCTGCTGATGAACCTGGCCGCCTCCTCCTCCGCAGATCCGCCGATCTCTCCGACCAGGACTATCTTGGCCGTCTGATCGTCCTCCTCGAAAAGTCTGAGGCAGTCCACGAAAGTCGTGCCGATTACTCGATCTCCCCCGATGCCCACGCAGGTCGACTGGCCCATCCCCGCCCGGGTTATGGAGTCGACAATCTCGTATGTCAGAGTCCCGCTTCGGGAGACGACGCCGATATCCCCCTTCATGAATATCTGGTTCGGGAGAATGCCGGCCTTCGCGCTTCCGGGAGAACCGACCCCTGGGCAGTTCGGCCCGATCATTCTGACACCGGTGCTTTTTGCGAGAGACACGAGCCTCATAGCGTCTTGCACCGGCACATGCTCGGTTATTACCACGAGCGTGCTCAACCCTTCCTCGATCGCCTCGATTCCGGCGTCGAGGACGAAGGGCGCGGGGACGAATATCGCGGACGTGTTCGCACCGGTGGAACCGACGGCATCTCGCAGCGTGTCGAAAACCGGAACACCGTGCACCTCTTGGCCCGCCTTTCCCGGCGTGACCCCGGCCACCACCTGGGTGCCGAACTCCTTCATCTTCATGGTATGGAAGGTGCCCTGGTGTCCCGTAATGCCCTGCACGACGAGCTTCGTATTCTCGTCCACGATGATCGCCAACTATCCACCTCCCTTTGACGCGATATCGACCGCCATTTTCGTCGCCTCATCGAGTGAAAGGGCGGGCGTAATCTTCGATCCCTTCAATATCTCGACCGCCTCCGCCTCGTTGACGCCTTTTATTCTGGCAATGATCGGCAGGTCGAGCTTGCCGAATTCCAGTGCCTGGATAAGCCCCTTCGCGACGGTGTCGCACTTCGTGATCCCGCCGAATATGTTGATCAATGCGACCTTTGGGGCCGCCTCGGACATAAGCAACAGCGCCTCCTTGACCATCTCGGGATCGTCCGTCCCGCCCAGATCGAGGAACACGCCCCCTCTGCCGCCGTGTATTGTCAGAAAATCGAGCGTTGCCATTGTCAACCCCGCTCCGTTGGCTATTACGCCGATTTCTCCATCCAGCTGTACGAAAGAGATCCCACGGTCCCTCGCCTTCTTCTCGAGCGGGGTGATGTCTCCAGCGCGCTTCTTGAAGCCCTCATGCCTGAAAAGCGCGTCATCGTCGAGCACGACTTTCGAGTCGACTGCAACGACCGATCCATCGGATCGGACGACCAACGGGTTGATTTCCACGAGCTCGGCATCCATGCCCTGGAAG
>DSAX01000094.1 GCA_011046235.1 Methanobacteriota archaeon
ACCGAGGACGCCGACGCAGTCCTGATGACGGTGGGAACGGTCACGGGAACGGCGAGAGATGTCGTCGACGCCTATCGCGAGAAGGGAAAGAAGGTCGGCCTGGTCAAGCTGAGGTTTCTGCGACCGTACCCGACCGAGGAGCTGAGAAAGGTCGTTTCCAGGGTGAAGGCTTTCGGGGTTTACGACAGGGCGGTTTCGTTCGGCGTGAGCGGCCCGAACTTCATCGAGGCGAAGAGCGCCCTGTACGGCCTCCAGGTTCCGACGGTCAACTTCATAACCGGGCTGGGCGGAAGGGACGTTACCGTCGACGATGTCGCGAAGATGTTCGACGCGCTGCTAGAAGTCGCAAAGACCGGCAAGGCGAAGAAGCCGGTTGTATGGTTGAGCACGAGGGGGGTGGACGAATGGTGAGGATCAAGGACCTTCCCGACAAGGCGATAATGACTCCTGGCCACACCGCGTGCGCCGGGTGCGGCGTTGCGATTGCCATCAGGAACATGATGAAAGTGATAGGCGAGAACTCGGTGGTCTACAACCCGGCCTGCTGCCTCATGATATTCACGGCTATGTACCCGAAATTCGGCTGGACGATACCTTACCATCATGTGGCGTTCGAGAACAGCGCGGCCTGCGCGACCGGCATTAAAAGAGCCTATTCAAAGCTGGGAAAGGACGACGTGAAGGTGGTCGCGATAGCCGGAGACGGCGGGACCGCCGATATCGGCATACAGGCGCTATCCGGTGCCGCGGAGAGGAACGAGGATATAATCTATATCATGTACGACAACGAAGCCTACATGAACACAGGTATCCAGAGGAGCGGATGCACGCCCTACGGAGCATGGACGACGACGACCCCGGTCGGCAAGGTCAAGGCCGGCAAGAAGGAGCACAAGAAGGACATGCCGATGATCGTCCACGCGCACAATGTGCCCTATGTCGCCACCGCATCGGTCGGATACATGGCGGACCTGCTAAAGAAGGTGGAGAAGGCGAGGGACATCAAGGGCTTCCGGTACATCCAGGTGTTCACACCCTGTCCCACGGGATGGAGGAGCGACACTGCGAAGACGGTCGAGCTGGCCAAGATGGCAGTCGACTGCGGTATGTACACTCTGTTCGAGGCGGAGAAAGGGAAGATCCGCATAACGAAGAAGCCAAAGATGACACCCGTCCGCGACTACCTCATGATGCAGGGCAGGTTCAGACACCTTAAGGAGGAGGATGTCGAGGAGTTGCAGAGATGGGTAAACGAGAAATGGCGCAGGGATGAGGCGCTGGCGAAGTTCTACGAGGAGTTCTATAAATAGACGTGAACGGGGGGATCGCCTCCCGTTATCCGATTTTTCTGTTCAGGACCGCGAATCGCCTTCTCCACTCTTCGGCCGCATCTGCGGGAAGAACAGCACATCCTTTATTGACCTGGAATCCGTGAGCAGCATGACCAGCCTGTCCATTCCGATACCGAGTCCCCCGGTCGGCGGCAGCCCGCACTCGAGCGCATCTATGAAGTCCTGATCGATTGGGTGTGCCTCACCCTCCTTTTCCCTCTGCTCGCTCTGCCTCTGTAAGTTCTCCAGCTGCTGGGCTGGATCGGTGAGCTCGGTGAAGGCGTTCGCGATCTCCCATCCGTTGATGAACAGCTCGAACCGCTCCGAGAAATCGGGGTCCTCCTTCAGCCTACGTGCCAGGGGCGATATGTCCGCAGGATGGTTGATCACGAAGATCGGGTCGATCAGCTTGGGCTGTGCGACCGTATCGAATATCTCCCCGATCAGCTCCCCCTTGAGCATGTCATCCGTTACGTCGGGCACATTCAGCTCCTTGGCGATCTCCAGCAGTTCCTCTCCGGTTTTTCCGCTGACATCCACATCCGAGAATTCCCTGATGGCGTCCGCCATCGTCATCCTCTTCCAGGGAGGCGTGAAGTCGATCGTCCTGTCACCGAAGGGCAGCTTGAACTCGCCTATCTGCTTCTCGATGATGTCGCATATGAGAGACTCCGTGAGGTCCATCATGCCGTTGTAGTCGGAGTACGCCTCGTATAGCTCGAGAAGAGTATACTCCGGGTTGTGCTGCGCATCGATATCCTCGTTTCTGAAGCTCTTGCCGATCTCGTAGATCTTCTCGAGCCCTCCGACCGAGAGCTTCTTGAGGTAAAGCTCGGGCGCGATCCGGAGATATAGCTTGACATCGAGGTAGTTATGATAAGTTACGAACGGGCGCGCGAAAGCGCCTCCATACAGCGGCTGGAGTATGGGGGTCTCCACCTCGAGATACCCCCTCGAGTCGAGGTAGTTCCTCGTGTGCGAGATGATCTTGCTCCTCATCACGAAGGTCTTCCTCACCTCTGGGTTACTGATCAGATCGAGGTACCTCTTCCGGTACCTGAGCTCCACGTTTTGCAGCCCGTGGTACTTCTCGGGGAAGGGCATGAGCGACTTGGTGAGCAGGTCGAACCGCTCGACCCAGACAGTTATCTCGCCCATCCTGGTCCTGAACACGGGGCCCGTGACGCCGATTATGTCTCCAGTTTCGAGCAGTTTGTAAAGCTCGAAGCTTTCCTCTCCGATCGCGTTCTTCTTGAAATAAGCCTGAATCTTGTCGTCCTGACCCAGAATATCTGCGAACCCGGCCTTGCCGTGCAGCCTGGTCCCCATGACCCTTCCGGCCAAGGTGACCTTCTCCTCGCTCTTCTCCTCGCCAATGTCCGCGTGCCGTTTCTTTACGGCTGCGATTTCGTCCGAGACGCAGAACCTGTACTTGTACGGGTCAACGCCCATCGAGACGATCTTCTCCAGCTTCTCCTTGCGGAGGCGTCTCAGGTCCTTCTCCGTCGTATCTGCTTCGTCTACCATATGGGACAGATCCTGTGCTTTTTCTCCTGGATAATTGTAGCCTCTATTAAAAGTGAGCTAGGCATAAGCCTGCTCGAAATTTGAAACCTGGACAATTTGATAAGACCCTCAATCGTTCTTAAACTCACTGTCGATCTCCTCGATCGCCGCGAGCAGCTCCTCTATCCTGAAAGGCTTCAGCAGGAAATCCTTGGCCCCGGCCTTCATCGCGTCGCCCTTTATCTGCAGGTCGGCGCTTCCGAAAAGTATCTTCGCCTCCGGGTTAAGCCTCAGGATCTCTTCCGTCGCGGTGACGCCGTCCTTGACCGGCATCCTCTGGTCCATGATCACGATGACCGTTTTCTTCCCGAAATCCTTGTACTTACGGACCGCCTCGTCCCCGTCCGAGGCGACGCCTATGACCGTATGTCCCTTCGCCTCGAGAAGGTCCCTGTATAGTTCTATTATGA
>DSAX01000001.1 GCA_011046235.1 Methanobacteriota archaeon
GAGCCCGGAAACATGTCCAATGCCCTCTCTATCGATTCTTGACTCGGCACTTTGACCCACGGCTCGCTCGGAGGTCTGATAGGGGCATTGAAGTATATCCTCGACGGGTTGATCCGGTCTAGGTCTAGGATATCGCGGATCGCGAGCAGCGATTCCTCATCGTCGTTCAGATCCCTTATCAGCATCACTTCGGCCCACAGATCCCCCCATACTCCTCGGAAAATTGCATCAGGCCTTTCAGATAAAGATCATAAGTAATTTTCCCATGGGGCCTGTGGATCCTTCTGAATTTCTTCTCGTCTCCGGCGGCGACCGTGGGAGACACGACATCGAAGAGCAAAGCATCCTTTTTGACATCGGTTTTGAAGAGCAATGAACCGTTGGTGATCAGGGCGGTCTTCCCATCCCATAGTCCCTTCAGTTCGGAAACCATCTCTCCCAAATTCGCCGCGAGCGTCGGCTCCCCATCTCCCATAAATGTGATATAATCGATACCGCCGTTGGCAGAGATGCGCTCATACAGGCTGTCGATGACGTCTTTCGTCTCGAAATATTTCTTTCTCTCGATCTGGAGGTTCTTCGTTCTCCCCAGCTGGCAGTACACGCAGGAATAGTTGCATACCTTCATCGGGATCGGGTTCACACCGATTGATCTCCCGAACCTCCGCGAGGGCACTGGTCCAAAAACGTACTCAGTATTTCGTTTTTCATCCGTATTCTACTTAAAGACTCGATCCGTTTATTCGGATATTATCTCAGTGAGAAATCAAGGCATCCACTATAGATTTTTCCTTATGGTTCAGTGAAGTCCGAAAAAAAATGTGCGAAGTGGCGATTCCTTCGGTTACATATCGCGCTCTTTTTCTTTGAGTTTCACAATGATCGCGACGTAACCGATGAGCGGCAGTAAGAGCGTGGCCAGTACGAACCCGAACATTCCTATGAATGAGTCTCCCTCCCAGGTCAGGTCCCCGCCTATGGCCAACCCGATAACGACCCCGAACCTGGAGACCGCCTCCGCGGCTCCCACGGCTGTTCCTGCCCGGCGCCCTCCCCTCACAGAACTGAAGATTATAAGAACGATTCCGATTGACAGAAGCCCAAGAGATGGCCAGTTCATGCCAAGCAGCTCCTCGCTCTGCAAATACAAAGCGGGCACGGAAAAGGCTGCGATCACCGCTCCGATCACCATCAGAGCCATCGTGAACGCAGACCCGTACCCGTATATTCTCCGGTACTCATTTGCTATGGCACCCGGTGGGCCGAACTCGGAAATGACATCCTCTGCCCTCTCGCCGTTCTCGATCCTCTCCGTCAGATGGGAACGGATCTCCCGCAGAATGTCTTGCCTTCTGTTACTGCCCATCCATAACATGCTGCGGTTCAGAGTATCTATGTAGGAATCGACGAAGTTTTTCATCTCATCGGCCCTCCTGCAGAACGCCCCTCGTGCTCTTCACCAGCTCATCCCAGACTTCCTTTGCTTCTCCCAGCGTCTCCTTGCCCTTCTTCGTGATGCCGTAGTATCTCCTCGGTATGCCGGACTCCCTCTCGACCCATTCGCTCTTCAGATATCCCTTCTCCTCCATCCTGCGGAGTGCGGGGTAGAGAGTCCCCTCCTTGAGGTCGAAGAATCCCTTCGACCTCTCGCGCAGCTCGTTAATTATCTGCAACCCGTACTTCCTCTCTCCGCTTAGGAGGGAGAGCAGGCAGAGCTGAATCGCCCCTCTCTTGAGCTCAACTACCCACTCTCCGGATATCTTTGCCATGAGATGTACTAGGAAAGCGCACGGTGCCTATTCTTCTTTTCTCCATGGCTCCTTGATAGGCGGCGAAGGGTGTTTGTGCTCCGGTCGCTCCAGCAAACCTTCTCTGGCAAACCCATACGGGGGGCGGCTCTTCCTTTCAGTCGAGCCCTTCTCGTCCCTGTTCCTCATGAATATCCCCAGCAGTATGGCGACCGCGACGGCGGCTCCGACAATGCCGAGCTGCAGGATGGTCATCAGGTTGGGGAATGCGTTGGTCGTATCTGGGAGATCGAGGATGTTGGCCTCGGAGGTGAACTGCGGGTCGTGGAATAACTCAGCCCCGGCCGGGTAGATGAACGCCGCCCTTACCTGGAAACCCAGGAACAGTTGGCTCCTGTACATGAACATGAAAGGCCCGCCGTTCTGTATCTGGAACATCATCTGCTCAGACCGGTTGTCAACCGTGACGTTGCTGACCCATGAGACTCTACCGAACTGCTCCCAGTTGTTCCTGAACTTGAGCGCGTCCCGGGTGAGCAGGGGTGACATCTCTCCGTTGCCCTCTTCGTCGGCGACTACCGTCTCGTTCGAAAGGCATCTCATGTTCGAGAACCTCTCCCTCAATCGCTCGGTGACCTTGCCCCAGGAGTGCATCCCGGCGATTATGTGCGTCTCGACCGCCAGTAGCGTCTCGTTGGACTCGAAGTCCCATCCCTCGATGTAGTGGTCGTACTTGATCGTCCCGTTGACGACGTCGGATGTGTAGTTCCTGTACTCCAGGAACTCAGTGTCGGAAACGCGGCCGTTCTCCATTTCCACGCGGTACCATGGGACCATCTGAACCGTGTTGTTCTCCACGATCACGAGATCGATGTGGAAGCTGAAGGTGACTCGCTCGACGACGCCGTCGACTTCCGAGCCGTTCCTCGGAGCCGACACCATGCCGGCAGGCCATACCCAGGTGTACGGGACATCCTCGGCAGTCAGGTTGAAGTCGATGGAGCTTCCGGACTCATCCGTAACTACATCGAGGCTATCTAGCTGCCATGAGGTGTTGAGCGAGGCCGCTTTGACGGGTCTGTCCGGAAGACCGACTCCGTCCTCGTCAACCCACCGGAGGTCGAATAGACGGTCATTATCCAGGTCGATGAACTCGATCATGGACTGCAATCGCTGTGCGAACAACAGGTCCACAGGGATGCCCTGCACCCTCAGGAGATCGTCGTTGCTTGAATAGACGTCAGCCCCGCCGAGATAGCGCTTCTGCTCCGTCAGTATCGTGATCCAATTCGGGTTCTCATCGTTGCCGTAGACCACGGCGAACACCATGTCTCCGGCCTTGACCCCGACCCAGTCACCCCCGCCGAGCCTGTCGGTAATCCCCGTTAAAATTTCCGTCTGAATGTCCCTCTCGTGGTCGATGTCCTCCGCTGCCACAACCCCTGCGGTCAGCATGATGGCGACCACGGCGAACACAGGGAATATTGTTCTCAATCCAGTCATTTCGTTACAC
>DSAX01000132.1 GCA_011046235.1 Methanobacteriota archaeon
CCTGGAGGGCATCATCGTCGGCGGCCCGGGCGCCACGAAGGACTACTTCATCTCGGAGGAGTACCTGCACCACGAGCTGCAGAAGAAGATCGTCGACACGTTCGACACCGGGTACACGGACGAGTACGGCCTCCGGGAACTCGTCGAGAAGGCCAAGGACAAGCTTTCCAGCCTGGACCTGATGCGCGAGAAGCGTCTGATCCAGAGGCTGCTCGAGGAGATCAGGAAGCCGCAGGGGGGGCTCGCCGCATACGGCGAGGAGCAGGTCAAGCACGCTCTGACCATCGGAGCCGTCGACACCTTGCTGATCTCGGAGGACCTGAGGAAGATCAAGGTCGACCTTATCTGCTCCGGGTGCGGCGCGAAGGAGGAGCGCACAATCTCATCGGACACCGAGGAGCTCACCTGCGCGAAGTGCGGCGAAGAGATGGACATCGGCAAGGAGATAGACCTGGTCAAGGAGCTGTTCAGAATGGCCGACAAGGTAGGCACCAGGGTCGAGATGATCTCCGGGGAGTCTGAGGAGGGCGAGCTGCTCAAGAAGGCGTTCGGGGGAATGGCCGCGATACTCAGATTTTCGCTAGGCGAGGGGGGGTAACACTCTTGTCAAAGCCCATGATGAGGTTCAGAAAGCAGGCGGAGGAGCGCTGCAGGAAGGTTCTCGAGAAGAGCGGCTGCGGAGATGCGGAGATAACACTCGAGACTCCTCCGGAGGACCTGGGCGATCTCGCGTTTCCTTGCTTTTCGCTCGCCAAGCGCCTCAGGAAGGCACCTCAGAAGATCGCGGAGGACTTATCCGCGGACATGGAGCCATCGGGCCTTATCGAGCGCATCGAGGCAAACGGGCCGTACGTGAACTTCTTCATGGACAGGAGCAAGCTCGCCGAGGAGGTGCTCCGGGACGTGCTGGAAGAGGGCAAAGGCTACGGAAGGCTCGATAAAAAGAACGTGAGGATCCTGCTGGAGCATACGAGCGCGAACCCGACCGGGCCGCTCCATGTGGGAAGGGCGAGAAACCCGATCATCGGGGACACGATGGCCCGTATACTGAGGATGGCCGGGTACGATGTCACATCGGAGTTCTACCTGAACGATGTCGGCAGGCAGGTGGTCGTTCTCTCGTACGGCGTAAGGGAGCTCGAACTGGATACTGAACCGGAGCGAGACAAGGACGATTACCGGCTGGTGCTGCACTACCAGAAGGCGAACGCCCTGATGGAGGAGGACCCGTCGGTCCTCGATGAGATAAACGGAATGCTGTACGACCTCGAACACGGGAACGAGGAGACGATCCGGCAGGTCAGGAGCGCATGCGAGCGCGTGCTCGCCGCTATCATGAATACGCTCGATGAGATCAATGTCAAGATAGACCAGTTCACCTGGGAGTCCAAGTTCATAGAGGAGGGGCAGGTGGAGGGTGTCATAGAGACGCTCAAGAAATCGCCCCTGTGCAAGCAGGAGGAGGAAGGCGCTTATGCGCTCGAACTCGATTCCTACGGCATACACGGAAGGGATGCGGACTTCGTGTTCACCCGCAAGGACGGCACCTCGCTCTACACGACGAGGGACTTGGCGTATCACCTGGACAAGTTCGGCAGGTGCGACATCGCGATCAATGTCCTCGGTGAGGACCAGAAGCTGGGGCAGACCCAGCTCGCGGCGGCCCTCGACATCATCGGGGAGGAGAGGAGGCCGGAATGGATATTCTACGCGTTCGTGTCGTTGCCCGAGGGCAGGATGTCCACGAGGAAGGGACAGGTCGTCTACCTCGATGATTTGCTGGACGAGGCCGTCGATAGAGCGCTCTCCGAGGTGAAGAAGAGGCGCGGCGACATCTCCGGGGAGCGGATGACGGAGATCGCCCGGTCGGTCGGCAGAGGGGCAGTCAGGTTCAACATCGTGAGGATACAGGCGGAGAAGCAGATCGTGTTCAAGTGGGAGGAGGCGCTGAACTTCGAGGGGAGCAGCGCGCCGTTCATACAGTACTCCCACGCGAGGGCCTGCTCGATCCTGCGGAAGGCGGAACGGGAAGGACTGGACTGGAAGGGATACGACCCGAGCTGCTTGTCGGAAAAGCAGGAGCTGGATCTGACAAAGGCGATCGGGATGCTCCCGCTCATCGTCGAGGAATGCGCCGAAGGAAGAAAGGCGCATACGATGGCCCAGTACGCGGTCGAGCTCGCCATCATGTTCAATCAGCTGTACCAGTTCGTGTCCGTCCTGAAGGCGCCCGAGAGGGAGAGAAAGGCCAGGCTGGCGCTCGTGGAAGCGTCCAAGATCTGCCTCGGAAACGTCCTCGGGCTCCTCGGAATCGACGCCCCTGAGGAGATGTAGGTCACCTCAGAAAATTCCATTCGTCTCTTCCGTACTTTTCGGCTACCGATCTCTCAGCGGACTTCCTCTCCTCTCCGGTCAACTCCCCCTTGACCATGCCCGCATCGAACTTCTCCGAGAATCCCTTGGCGACCGCCTCCTTGACCTCATCCATTGTGTATGCATGATCCATCAGGCCGCCGATCCCGGCCAGATTGTGAGATGGTCCCCCGTCCGCATTCTTCGGTCTGAGCACCGCGCATATGGCATCGAGGTCCAGATCCACTATCAGAGTCGCGTGGTGAAGGACGGCGCTCCCCCTCCTCAGCTGCGCGCTCCCGGACACCTTCCTGCCGTTCACGAGTATGTCGTTGACCGGCTTGTGAGAGGCTTCCAGGCCGAGGCGCCTCAGGCCCAAGACGATCGCCCCGCAGACGACCTCGTAGGACTTCATTATGTCGTTCGGCAGGTCCGACCGGTGCACTACCGTGGCGAATATCAGCTGCCCTCCGTCCGTGTATATCGCGCTGCCGCCGGAGCACCTGCGGACGATGAACACGCCCCGGGCTCTCACCTGCTCGAGATAGACCGACTGCTCGACCCGCTCGTTCTGCCCGATCGAGACGGTCGGGCGGTCCCTGACATAGAAATGCAGGGTGTTGGGGACCGCGGACCGGTCCCTCGCGTCCAGCATGGCCTCGTCCAGGGCGGCGCTGAGTGCCGGGCTGACGCTGCCCGAGTCGATCATCCTCCATTCGGAACGTGGCCTCGACTGCACGGAGGACGGTAGAGAAATGAAAGTATGAAAAGGGATGGAATGTAGAAGAGGCCTCTCGCCTATTTCGATGTGCCTTAACACGAAAAGAGGCGAAAGACCATGGAATACGTAGGACTGGATATACATAAAGAGTTTTGTCAGGCATGC
>DSAX01000047.1 GCA_011046235.1 Methanobacteriota archaeon
CCCGGGTATTATATAAGGGACGAACTTGGCCTCCGGGAACTTCGATGCGATCGGCTCGTAGTACTCCTTTCTTATCTCGAGCGAACTCGGTCCGTTGTAGTACGGGTCCACGAGCAGGATCGTCTCGACGCCGAGATCGATCGCCTCCAGTGTTCCGTGAATGCTCTCCTCGGTGCTGTTGGCGCCCGTGCCCGCGATCACCTTGGTCTTACCGCTCGAGAATTCGTTGGTCCTCGCGATCACGCGCATATGCTCTCTCCAGTCCAGCGTGGGGCTCTCACCGGTCGTTCCGACCGCCACGATCCCGTCGATATGGTTCTCCGACTGATACTCGACAAGCCGTCTCAGTCCCTCGGAGTCAATGGCCCCGTCCGCGAGCATGGGTGTGATTATCGCGGTATAGCAACCTCTTATCATTTTATTACCAGAATGGAGGAAGTGATAGGACTACTTAAAAATTACGATTAACATATTATCGATACGATAATCGTAAAGATTATTAGCGCGAAGGCTCTATTAGGTCATGATGAAGAGGACGGATGCCGAGATCATCGAGCTGCTTCGTTCGAATTCAAGGATGAAGAACACCGACATAGCCAGGAGTATCGGGATGACCGAGGGGGCGGTCAGGGCCAGAATATCGAACATGGTGAAGAAGGGGACGATCCGGAAGTTCACCGTCGAAACTGAGCCTGTGGGCGTGGAGGCGCTCGTGCTCGTGAGAATGAGCCCGGAGAGGTCGAAGGAGGTTCTGGCATCTCTGAGAAAACTCTCCGGATCGATATACGAGACGAGCGGCGATTTCGACGCTGCAGTCACCGTGTTGGCGACGGATGTCGACAGCCTGAATTCAAGGGTCGACAGCATCAGGGAGATCCAGGGGATCAGCAGGACGATTACTTTGATCCGCCTGGCATGACGGGGAAAGCAGGAATTATATATTAAGGGGCTATTCCCCAGTTACGGAATTGAGTTCAGAGGCATTGTTTTTCCGCCCTGTTTCCAGCCTCCCAAACAATAGGAAACCGGGAACGATTGGAGCTGATCGGTATGCCTCTGAATTCGATACTGAAGATTTCGCCGAAGGGCGCTATCGTAGCAATCTGGTTGATCCTGACCCTCGCGCTTGCGTTCTTCTTTCCGGGGCTGAGCAACGATGACGGGATATTATTCGGAATGCCGTGGATAGTGGTAATCGCCATCATATGCCAGGCATTGTTGTTCGGCCTGTTCGTATTCATATCTAGATATATTTGGACCGACGGAAAGGAGGGATCGGATTGAACCCGGTCGCGCTCCTAATTTTCGTTGCGTATGTTGCCGCGGTCCTGATCGTGGGCTATATCGGACTGAAGAGGTCCAGGGGCAGCTCAGAGGACTTCTTCGTCGCGGGAAGAAGCGTTGGACCGCTGATTCTGTTCTTCAGCCTCGCCGCGACCAACTTCAGCGCATTCTTCTTCTTCGGGTTCGCCGGGGCCGCCTACAAGTTCGGATTCGGATACTACGGGATCATGGCCATAGGTACCTCCCTGATGGCCGTGACCTTCTACTACCTTGGAAGGCGCATCTGGAGGGCGGGCAAGAAATACTCGCTGATCACGCCTCCGGAGCTCTACGGGGTGAGATACGGGAGCGAGCCGCTGAGGCTCGTGGTCCTGGGCGCGTTCGTCCTGTTCACGCTGCCATATATCGCCACCCAGGCCATTGGCGGGGGCATCGCGCTCACCACGCTGACTGATGGCGAGATATCTTTCGAGATCGGCGCCGTCATCGTCACCGCGGTAATCGCGGTATATCTGATGCTGGGCGGGATGAGAAGCGATGTGTTGACAGACCTGCTACAGGGCGTGATGATGGTCGTCGTCGCGCTCGCGGCCGTCGGGTTCGTCTCATACGGCCTCGGCGGGTTCGGAGCGGCGAACGAGGCCGCGTTCGAATCGGTCCCCGCCCTGTTCTCTCTCCCGGGAGGTGCGGGGTTCTTCACCATCCAGATTTGGATCAGCTATATCCTGCTCTGGTCCTTCTGCGACCCGCTTTTCCCTCAGCTGTTCCAGAGATTCTACGCCGCGAGGAACGAGGGGGCGATCAGAAAGTCCATGATGGCATACCCGTTGATAACTGCGGCGCTGTTCATAGCGCCCGTGTTGATCGGCATCTGGGGGAACATCGATTTCCCGGGCCTGACAGGAGGAGAGGTGGACAACATACTGCCGATGATGCTGTCCGAGCACGCCCCAGCTTGGGCCTTCGGGCTTGCTATGGCAGCCGGATTCGCGGCCCTCATGTCGACCGCGGACTCTCAGCTTCTGGTCCTCAGCTCGATGTTCACCAGGGATGTGTGCAGGCGCTTTTGGAGGAGGCGGGAGATAACCTCGGCGCTCGAGATAAGAACGGGTCGTGTGATAATCCTGCTGCTGTCCCTTGTCAGCCTGGCGATCGCTTTATCCTCTTTCGAATCGATCTTCAGCATGCTCACGAAGACGACCTTCACCGGACTGGCTATGCTCTTCCCCGCGACCGTCGCTGCCCTTTACTGGAGGGGATCGACGGCGGCTGGATGCATGGCATCGATACTCGTCGGGGAGGGGCTCTATGCGTTGATCTATTTCGAGATAATACCCGACGGTTGGATGATGGGGTTCCTGCCGGCCATTCCGCTGGTCCTGATCGCCTCGGCGGTGCTGCTGCTCGTGAGTATGATGACTTCAAAACCGAAGCCCGAGAGGGTCGAGGAGTTCTTCGACAGCGTGGAATAGTCCTGGAACGCCTATGTCGGGAATATGACGGTCATGATAAGCACTACCGCCGATAGACCGACGCACAGACCCACGACCATCCATGGGTTGATCTTTAGGGCGACATCCTCCTCGGCCTCGAAGTAACGGATCAGACCTGCGGCCGAGTGGAATCCTTCTGATTTCTTGCTGCTCTTTGGCATCTGCTATCGAATTCAGATTCATGTGACATCTAATATTAACACTTTGCGGGGAAACGGCCGGGGCTGGAAACACATGGTTGTCATCTGGCAGCCTTACCGTCCGGGAAATATGAATTTCGAGAAAATTATTAAATCGCATATCGACGATTCATAGTCGTAATTAACTGGCCCCCTGGAGGGATTTTGATAGCTCAGATATTCCTTGTGGACGATGAGGAGTTCATAATAGAACTATACAGGGAC
>DSAX01000154.1 GCA_011046235.1 Methanobacteriota archaeon
GAGGCATTCTGGAGCGTTATCTACAACAGAACAGTGGACGGAAGCCTAATGACAGCCTAGTTGGGATAAAGAGGAGCAAATCGGAGAAGGAATTAAGGGAGTTCTGTAAACGCTTCGGTACGTACTTCACCTTCCACACACTACGACGGAGCTTCGGACGCAATCTATGGCTCTTAAACATCCCAATAGAGACTATTTCGGAGCTTCTCGGGCATACTTCGATAGACATGACTCGGCAGTATCTCGGCCTCAATTTATCGGACATGTCGGAGGCCTTATCGTGCTACAATGTAACACGCGGTCTGTACGTAGGTGAAAACACTGGCATGGCATGCGGGCGCGAGGGGATTCGAACCCCTGACCGCCGGCTTAGGAGGCCGGTGCCATATCCAGACTAGGCCACACGCCCTTTGCATGAGAATTGAGCTCTAATAGATAAATAATGGCATCATTGCTTCTTGAGGCTCTTAGGCGATAAATGGAAAGAGGCAACAGTGACGGGCATTTCCCGTAGTAAAAGAGGATTTTTGAGATTCTATTCTTCTTCCTCGCCCTTTGTCTGATTCTCAGGGAGCTCTTCCGATTCTTCTTTTTCCTCTTCGGCCACTTCTTCCGATGTCTCTTCCGCAGGCTCTTCCGGTTTCTTAGCCTTTGAATATTCCTCAATCAGCTTGACGGTATCAAGATCGAGCAAGTCCCTCAGGTCATTGACAACATCGTACTTCGAGAGCAGCCACCTCTGGTCATATTTGCATACGTCTGGCAAATTGATCGTTACAGCTCTTTCCCCGAATTCGGCCGAGAAACCCTCGGAGCTCCCGAAGTCCATCTTCAGAACGGAGTCGAATATATCCTGATCCGACTTTGGCTCGTCGACGATCTTGTAATTGTATTTAACAGTCCTACCGGCCAGACGGTTGTTGAAATCGACCCTGACCCTGCCAGCGGTTACCGCGGATATATATCCGGTCTTGTTCTTTACAGTCACCCTTAGGCCAACCTGAGGGGTAATGTCCTGTTTCAGAAACTCCCGGATCGGGAACAGCTCGACCAGTTTCGGATCCCTTGGACCGGCCGCCTCCTCCGGCTTAAGAAGCACCTCGTACTCCTTGCCGATCTCGGCCTCGAGCATCGATTTCTCCAAGCCGTTGAAAAGCCTGCCCTTGCCGATCATTATTGGCTTCGGCTCGTACTCCGCTTTCTCGTCGAATATCTCCTTATCCTTGGCAAGCTCGGCGTCGGTCGTCTCGAACAGCTCGCCAGTATCCTCTATCCAGGCGCTGAATTCGGCTATTATGATCTTGGGCTTCTCGCTTCCGCCAGAGGCTTCGTCGGGGTTCATCAGATATCACCGATTCGATTCCAAATCCTGTGATGACGCACCCCCTTTTAAAACTTACGGATGACTGGCCAGAGGTTCAGATGTTTGCCAAGAGTACAGATTGATACGAAACCAAGTAAAATTATAACTTGGTTCAAAGACTATATGAATAAATAGCAGGATGACTAAAGTTACATAACTCGGATAAGTCTGTAATCGGACAGGGGGATACAATTGAGCGACATTAAGGATGTACTTCTGACGGCCATCGCCATAGAGAGATACGGACAGGAATACTACTCACGGCTATCTAAGGCCGTTTCCGAGGAGGAGGGGAAGGCTCTGATGAAAAGCCTGGAGCGGGACGAAAAGGAGCACGAGGAATTATTCATCAATGAGTTCAACCGCCTGGTTGGCTCCAAGGTTCCCGAAAAGATCGATATCAAGGCCAATCTGACCTCTGAAGCTCTCGATGACATATTCAGGAGATGGGAAAGGAGCATGCATATCGGTTCCGAGGATGTGTTCGCCGCGTTGGAGACGGGAATCGGTACCGAGCAGAGATCGATCGACTTCTACTCGGACCAGATGTGCAAATCCACTGACCCCGAGCTGAAGGACATCTTCAAAAAGCTCGTCGACATAGAGAAAGGGCACAAAAAACTTCTAGAAGACAATGTATTTCATCTCAAACAGGACGGTTCCTGGTGGGGATATGTCCCCATATTAGAAGGATAACCTGGATGGACAATGATCGGAGGGAAAACAGATGGCTGTAAAGAGCTTCAAGAGCGACAGTTTGGGCGTTACGATAGATATCGACCATGACAAATGCGTCGGCGCAGGGGAGTGCGTCGCCGTCTGTCCTGCCGATGTTTTCGAGCTGCAGGACGGCAAGTCCGTAGCTCCCAGGGTGGATGACTGCACCGAGTGCTGCGCGTGCATCGACGCGTGCCCATCCCAGGCAATTAAACACAGCACCTGCTAGCCTCGGTTGCCCCGGATTGAAATCACGCCAGATGTTAGCCAGCGGCAGCACTTGAGATATATTGAACCGGGGGATCACCAGCGTTGAGGAAGATATCGAGATGCATGAGTACCCAGCATCCGGATAATGTATCCAATCCGTTCTTCGCGAGCGAGAGCGTCATTTCCGGAGAGGACGAGATCCAGGAGGCGTATTATGTCTTCTCCCACCTCGAATGCGACGAACAGATGTGGGATTGCGAGGGAAAGGAGGTCGATGATTTCGTAGTCCAGAAGCTTCTCTCCCGATACGAGCGATTCTTCAGGGAGAACATCCTGGGAAGGGACAAGTTCCTGACCTTACGTGTGCCGAATCCGACCGTAGAGAGAACCGATGCGAAGGTGCTGATCGAGACGCTGGAAGGCATACCCAGGGGGTACGATGCGGCGCAGATGTTCTACAACGAGGATATTGCCCCGGTCTTCGAAGTGATACTGCCGATGACCTCCTCGCACAAGTGCCTGAACAGAGTGTATCACTACTACAGGGATTTGGTCGTCGGAAAGCAGGACATCATATTCCCGAACGACGACAAGAGGATCAGAGACTGGATAGGCGATTTCCGGCCAGAGCAGATCAATGTGATACCCCTGATCGAGGAGAAGGAGAGAATGCTCGCTGCCGAGCAGATAGTGGGCGATTACCTCGCGGACAAGCAGTTCGAGGAGCAGAGGGTATTCCTTGCCAGGTCGGACCCCGCGATGAACTACGGCATGGTCAGCTCTGTGCTGCTGAACAAGCTGGCCCTTCAGGACCTGGAAGGACTTGCAGAGAAGATCTCCATAGAGATATATCCTATAC
>DSAX01000030.1 GCA_011046235.1 Methanobacteriota archaeon
TATCTCGGCCGCCCTCTTGACCGGAAATCCTCCGACTCCGGTGCCGAGCGCCGGCAACGCCACCGATTCCGAATCAAGCTCCCTTGCCACCCTCAGGGCCGACTTCGTGGCGTCTCGGACCTTCTTCTCATCCGTCTTCAGGTCCTGTCCCATGACTGCGGCGTGGATCACGTTTTTCGCCCTGAGGTTCCCCGCCGATGTGTACACCGATTCCCCGATCGCAATAGGACCCTTTCTCACCGCTTCCTTCTCGATATCCGTACCGCCCATGCGCTTGATCGCCCCTGCGACGCCGCTGCCCATCCATAGATGGTTATTGGCGGCGTTTACGATGGCATCCACCGTCTGCAGGGAAATATCCCCCTGGACGATCTCGACTGTCTTTCCGGATATATCGATCTTCATGTCAATCTCCCGGTATGCTCGATGCTGCGAATCTTTCTTCTGCTCCAGGAGAAAGCCCCCGCGGCAATGACGATGGCGGCGACCAGGCCGAAGAGGTAGCCGGAATCCCCCCAGGAGCTTTCCAGGAGCGGCCCCGCGGATGCGGCGAGGTTGAAGATGCCGTGCAGCACGACCGCAATCAGGTAGTATGGCAGCCATGAGCTACCCGTGAACCTCCTCGCCGTCAGACCGTACCCGGTGACCGAGCTGGCGCTCGCGTGAAGCAGGGCGGATGAGATCGTCCTCAATATAGTAGTTCCAGCCCAGAGCGCCAGTCCGCCCTCTATGTACGCTGATGTCTCGTAGAACAGGTTCTCGGTCGCGGCAAATCCCAGGCCGACCGCGGCCCCGTATACAATGCCGTCCTCGATCTCGTGGGCTCTGGTAATGGAGGGTATTATGCCAAGCGCCTTGGTAGCCTCTTCGGTAACGGGTGCAATGATGCAGGCGAGAATGAGGGTCTGAATTATCGGATCGCTGCCGAACAGATCTGAGGCCCTGAGCATGTCGAGGTCGAATACCAGATAGATGAGGATGAGCTCTATGAAAATTGCGATGATTACCGAAAGGGTGGCGCCTCTCAAGAACGCGACGAAGACGAGAATAGTGGGCTCCCTCCGCCGCCTCTCGGTGTTCTTGACGATCACCATGTATATTATCGACGGGAGGAAGGCCGCCAGGACCAGTACGACGATTATCGATAGGGAAAGCGAGGCCATTACAGAAACCCGTAGCGAGTTCCGGCGATTAAAGATTTAACTGAAGCCTCTGTTCTCACGCGCTCGAATGTCCGGATAGAACTGACGGGATAATAATGGCGGGAGCCCACCACTCCCGAATTATTTCCTCCTGGAAGCGGTTTAAAAAAGCCTACTCCAGCGTGATTGCCTCGCTGGGACATTCGTCGACGCATGCGCCGCAGTCGACGCATTTCTCCTTATCCACAACGGCGACATCATTCATTGAAATCGCATTCTCTGGGCAGACTTCCTGGCATGCGCCACAACCGACGCACTCATCCTTATTTACTACTGCTGGCATTAAATATTGCCTCCGATATCATCCTGTAACGCAGAGAAAGTGATGTGTTTAATAAAATTTTTGTTGCTAATATTTTAACCATAACGGTCGATACGCCAATACCTGGTCATCCTCTTGCTACGAATAATACCGAGAGGTGATCGTGCATCCGGTCGAAGTATCCGGGGAGTCAAACCAATAGAATCGACAATAGGTTACAAAAGGGTAACAAATTAAACAACATCAACATATTAAACCGGCGGTCATCAATAACCCGAGCGGGATGAAATCGATATGTGTCGAAACGAAATTCTATCGCGGGATATAGGTCATCATCGATGCAGAAGTATCCTGCGGGGGTGAAGTGACTTGGAAACGGTCGGAGGCACGATCTACTCCAATGGACGCCTGTTCCGCGGCTCTGTCGAGTTCGACGGTGGCATTATACAAGATGTTCGGGAGGAAGATCCCCCGGGCCACTGCACGGCCAGAGGCCTCATCATCCCCCTATTGGCGAATTGCCACTCCCATATTGGCGATGCATGTCTGAGGGGCAGATTCGACCAAAACGCCTCGCTCGAGGAGATCGTGAGACCTCCAGACGGCTTCAAACACCGCGCTCTTACGGGTTGCGAGGATGCAATCGTAAGCGACTCCATAGGGTCAGCCATCGAGGAAATGCGCAGCTACGGCATCCGAAAATTCATCGATTTCAGAGAATCGGGAATAAAGGGGGTCAGGCAGCTGAGGTCGGCGATCGAGATTCACCAATTCCCGGAATGCACGATACTTTCGCGTCCAGCTGAATTGAAGTACGATGAGGCCGAGGTGGAGCTGCTGCTCTCGGAATCAGATGGGATGGGGGTCAGCTCTGTCTCCGATTGGCCGTCCGAGGACCTCCAGGCACTGGCTGACCATGTCACTGGAAGGGGGAAAATATTCTCCCTGCATGCGAGCGAGTCGGAAAGGGAGGATATAGATCATGTGCTTCAGCTCAAGCCGGACTTCCTGGTTCATATGTCGAGAGCTGCTGACGAGGACCTCCAGGCCTGTGCGGAGGAGGATGTGCCGATCGTCATTTGCCCCAGATCCAACCTGCGCTTCGGAATCGAGATCGACGTGTCGAGAATGCTCGACTCAGGGGCGGAGCTTTGCCTCGGAACTGACAACGCGATGTTCCACGATCTTTCCATATTGGATGAGATGAGAGCAATCTATTTGAACAGACACAACAGCAGGCCTGTCGTACCGCAAGAAATTTTAAAGCTGGCTGTTGAAAATTCGCAGAAAGTATTAAGGGATAAAACCATGATAAGCATAAGTCCTGGAAGCCGGTGCGAATTCATGGTGGTCACAGCCGGGAGCGACGGTTCGCCAGGGGATGTATTGGGCGGTATCACCAAGAGCGCTGTTGCGCTCATCGCTCACGGAAGGGAGATTTGGCGGGATACCTTTGGATGATATCAAGAAGATACTGATAGCGACTGACGGGTCGGAAA
>DSAX01000032.1 GCA_011046235.1 Methanobacteriota archaeon
ACGCGTTGAGGAAGCGTTCGGCGATGAAGGATGTCAGCGTGGGCGCGGCCGGCTGCTTCTTCATGGTCGTCGACCTGCTCCTGCTCGTCGTTCTAATCAACGAGCTGCTTGGCAGGGAAGGCCCGATACTCGCAATCGGAATGCATATTCCGTTGATTTTTGGGCTGATAGTCGCCGAGATATCGGCAAAGCTGTCCATGATCACCGTCATGTTCATGGGTCCGAGCTCTCACGAGGGAATGGGCGCGGTATTTATTTCACAGTCATCGAGCAAGCGGTATGCAGCTGGGATGCTGATATCCCTTTTGCTCTCCTTCCTCGTGGTCGGTCTTTATTTCCCGATCGTGCTTGCCGGAGTGTTGTCCGGGGCGTTCATCGCCCGCATCGCGCGCAGGCATTTCGGCGGCGTCGGAGGAGATGCCTTTGGAGCTGCAAACGAATTGGGACGTTTGGCAGCGCTATTGATATTGGTGCTGGTAATATGATCGGAGTGGTAATGGCCGGGGGCAGGTCCAAACGTCTCCAGTTAGATATTGAAAAACCGCTTCTGAGGCTCGGAAACAAGACTCTTCTCGAGCGGTCCGCGGAGGCGTTCATAGACTCCTCGGTCAATCGTTGGCTAGTGGCCTGTTCGCGCTGGACTCCGGGAACCGCCGATTTTGCGCACCGGATGGGATACGAATGCATTATGACCCCGGGTATCGGGTATCACGAGGACACCCTGGATCTCTTGGAACGTTTTGGAAGATTCATTTCGGTCAATGCAGACGTGCCGTTCGTCTCGGGTAAGACGATCGACATGCTCATCACGAACATAAGTTCAAGAAGCCTCTCAGCCGTCGTCCCCTCAGCAATCGTCGATTTCAACCTGTCAGATCAGTCCCGCTTTTCCGGGCAGGATGGGAAGGAGTATATTTGGGTGGGGTTGAACTATGTCACGCCCGATCCCGATACCGATTACCTCAGCTTCGACGACCCCAAGCTCGCAATCAATATCAACAGTTCCGAGGATCTCGGATTCGCCGAGAATGTTCTGTATAACGGCGCTCGCTTGGGAACCCTTTATAATAATAATCGGTAATGCACCCATGGAGGTCTTTAATTGAGGCGGATTGCGATAAATGGGTTCGGAAGGATAGGCAGGGGATGCCTGCGCGCATCCCTGCAGCGTGATGACTTTGGTAAGAATTTTCAGATCGTTTCCATCAATGATCTGGCAGACATACAAACACTGGCCTACTTGCTCCGGTACGACTCCGTCCAGGGGCGTCTGGGCCGTAAGGTGGTCGTCGACGGCAATGTGATGAAGATAGACGGTCATGAGATCGAGTTCCTTTCGGTGCCAAAACCGTCCGATCTGCCGTGGAAAAAGCAGGAAATCGACTTCGTGCTCGAATCCACGGGGCTGTTCAGGGAGAGGTCGAAAGCCCAAATGCACATCGATGCAGGTGCAAAGCGGGTGGTCATTTCCGCTCCCGCGCCAGATTCGGATGTGACGATAGTGCTCGGTGTCAACGAACACATGTACGATCCGGACAAACACTTCGTTATATCGAACGCTTCTTGCACAACGAACAGCCTCGCACCGCCTGTGAAGGTGCTCCACGACAACTTCGGCATTAAGAGCGGGCTGATGACCACGATCCATGCATACACCGGAGGCCAGAGAATCGTCGATTTCCCGCACATGAAGGATGTCCGCAGGGGAAGGGCGGGAGCCGTATCGATTATCCCGACTTCCTCCGGAGCGGCGAAGGCGATAAACCAGGTCATCCCCGACCTGGCAGGAAAGCTCACTGGGATGGCGCTCAGGGTCCCGACACCGGACGGGTCGGTCACCGATCTGACTGCCCTTCTTGACAAAGAGGTCACCGTCGACGATGTGAACGGGGCTCTCGAACAGGCGGCGAATTCAACGCTGAAAGGGATCATGCAGTATACTATGGACCCGATCGTGTCGGTCGATGTCATCGGGAATCCGCACTCAGCGGTGATAGACGCGCTCTCGACCATGGTCGTGCCCGAACCGGGCAATCTGGTTAAGATACTGTCCTGGTACGACAACGAACTCGGGTACGCGAATCGGCTGGTCGATCTCATGAGCAAGGTTATTTAAGAGCATCCTTGATATTCCGGTCCGATCGGGTGATCGCGATAATCTCCCCGCCGATGTACCCACTGGGGCACGAGTGGACGATTTAATGAACTGCTGCAACAGGAGCTGGGCAATTTGATATTCGACAGGCTTGCCAATTTCATAGTCAGGCGCTACAAGATAGTCATAATCGCTTGGCTCGTCGTAATATTCTATGCACTCCCGTTAATGTTCAACGTAAACGACGTTATCGCATATCAGGAGACGGAATTCCTGGATACCGAATTCGACTCACAGATGGCAGCGGAGATTATCTCGGAACAGTTCCCGTCCGACCTGGCAAACAGCAGCATGATCATCATACTGGTGGGTGAAGATCTCACCGATACTGGCTCGCGCGATTTCGTGCTCGATCTCAGAGATGAAATATGGTCTGACACGGATTTCAAATATCTGGACCAGGTAACGACAATCTACGACGTCTATCTCCAGAGCCTCATCGTGACGGCAAATTCACTCGCTCCTGAGATATACGGGGCCGAGGAGCGGACGACACAGACGCTCGATCTCCTTTTCGAGGTACCGATAGGATACTTCCAGACATTCGAGGCGGTCAACATGACCGCCCAGCTGGTATACGGCATCCCAGCGATGTTCTTCTCGCACTGGTGGCTCCAGTATCAGACCGCACCGTACCTCCCGGGCGATGTCATGGACCAGAGAGCCGATGAGAACGCGAGTGCCGAGCTGTCGGTCATGCTTTCGGCAGCCGATCCGCAGAATGCCTCGCTGATGTCAGCCTATTACGGTGCATTCTATGGG
>DSAX01000058.1 GCA_011046235.1 Methanobacteriota archaeon
GGAGATTATCGGGTCTTTGGGATCGTCGGCGAACATCACGCTCCCGGAGGTGGGCTCGACGAGCCTCAGAATCCCCTTTCCGGTAGTGGTCTTGCCGCATCCGCTCTCTCCGACGAGGCAGAATATCTCTCGCTTCTTTATGTCGAAGCTGATACCGTCCACCGCCTTCGCATAACGCCACTCTTTGGATACGATGTCCTTGAAGAACCCCTGCCTCATTTGAAACCAGATGTTCAGGTTCTCAACCGAGATGATATTGTCCCCGAGCATCTAAAGCACCCCCTTCTCGACGAGATGGCATGCGACCCAGTGCCCGGGCTCCACCTCGAGTATCTCGGGATCTTTCTGCTCGCAGATGTCCTGCTTGAACTTGCACCGATCGGCGAACCGGCATCCAACCGGCGGATGTATCAGGTACGGCGGGTTGCCGGGGATGGGCTCTGGCATGAACTTCTCGCCCTTTATGTTCGGGAAGGCCGCCACAAGACCCTTGGTGTAGGGATGTCTCGCCTTTTTGAATATGTGAATTGCATCTCCCCTCTCCGCGATCTTGCCCGCGTACATGATGCAGATCTTCTCGCATGTCTCCGCGAGAACCGATAGGTCGTGTGTGATCATAATCAGCGCGAGGTCCAGCTCCTTTTGCAGGTTCTTCAGCAGCCTGATGATCTGAGCCTGTATCATCACATCGAGCGCCGTGGTCGGCTCATCGGCGATGACGAGCTTCGGCCAATTCGCCAGCGCCATCGCGATCATGACACGCTGCCTCATGCCACCGCTGAACTCGTGCGGGTATTCGTGGACCCTGTCCGGGCTGATACCGACCAATTCGAAGAGCTCTTTAGTCCTCTTCAGGGCGGCCTGCTCCGTGATCTTCTCGTGAAGAAGCATGGGTTCCATGATCTGCTCCGAGACCTTCTTGACGGGGTTCAGCGCATTCATTGCGCCCTGGAAGACTATGGACATGTCCCTCCAGCGCATCCTCCGCATTCTCTCTCGGCTCATCTTTTGGATTGCCTTGTTGTTGAATGTGATCGTCCCGGATTTTATATACCCGTTCGATGGCAGCAAACGCATAATCGAAAGCGCCGCGGTGGTCTTCCCGCATCCGGATTCTCCAGCCAGGCCCATCGCCTCTCCGGCTTCGAGGTCAAAGCTCACTCCATCGACCGCCTGGACGGTCCCCTCGATAGTGGTGAAATATGTCTTGAGATCCCTCACTTCAAGCAGGGTCATCTATGGTCCACTCCCCTTTGTACCACGCACCGAAGGCGCAATGTCAAAGCCGTGTTCGAAAACCTGAAGAAGCCGATTTTTTTCAGGTCCGCTTTTAGTGCTGGCAAATCTCTGCAAGGTTATAGTTGTATAAAAAAGTTACTAAAAAAGAAGCGCCGCATTCTAGTGTCTGACACGAATGATCATCTCCTCAAGATCCGAGGGAGCGACGGTCGCCGGGAACACTTTCTTTGCCTCCTGAAGCAGAGGGTCGGTGTCCTTGTACCTCGGGCTGTAGTGCACGAGCGCGAGAACATATGCGCCCGCGTCCTTGGCGACTTCTGCCGCCGCCAGCGCCGTTGAGTGGCCGAAGTCGGATGCCTGCCTTTCCTCATCCGAAAGCAGGGTCGCGTCGTGAATCAGAAGGTCGGCGTCTCTCGCAAGGTCTACCACAGCTCTGCACGGCCTGGTATCGCCCGAATAGACGACCTTCCTGCCCTTGCGCGAGGGACCGAGTACCTGTTCGGGAGTGACGGACACCCCGTCCACCTCGACCGTCTCGCCATGCTGAAGCTTACTGAACAAAGGACCTTCCGGAACACCGAGCTCACATGCCCTTGCCGCGTTGAATTTTCCAGGCCTCTGCTTCTCCTCGATCGAATATGCGAGCGAGGGAACTGAGTGATCGGCCTCCGCGGCGGTCACCGAGAAGCCGTCGAGTTCGATCATGTCCCCCGGGGAGATGTCATGGGCGAATATCTCATAACCCGGTGCGAAGTAACCGGCTTGGATAAGCCAGGACATGAGTTCTTCGGTTCCCTCAGGGCCGTATATGTCCAACGGTCTTTCCCTGTCGTTCAAGTTCATGCTCTGAACCAGGCCGGGAACTCCCAAGAAATGGTCGCCGTGATAGTGCGTGATGAATATCCATCTCGTGCTCATGAAGGACACATTCGATTTCATGAACTGCCTCTGCGTCCCCTCCCCGCAGTCGAAAAGCACGACCTCTTTGCCGAGCTGGATTGCGATTGAAACCACATTCCTCTCCGTACAGGGGTATGTGCCTCCGGTCCCAAGGAATACGACTCTCATCACACTGGGACAAACCCGGGGTCGGAGATATACATTTTCCCCTTTCAGTCATTGGCCCGTGCCATGGCCGGCCTTTTCCAACTCCAAGTCCCTGTCTTTGAACAGGAGGAAAATCGCCAGAGCGATCATGCACATAAAAGCCGCGGAGACCATGGTCATCCTGTAGTCTATGAGGTCATTCAGATAACCGCCGGCGGCGGGGCCGAGAATGCCCGCGACACTGATCATGCCTGCAAGCCATCCCGTCGATGTCGATTTCTCACTGGACCTCTCGTTCACATATCTCAGTCCCCCGACATATAACGACGACCAAGAGAGGGCGAGAACCGCCTGAAGAGGGATTATTTCATAGTACGTGCCGACCTGGGAAAAGAGCAGGAAGGTCAGTATCGACAGGGCTATTCCCGCCCCTACCAGCGTTGCCGGTCTGATCCTATCCAGCCTTCTCATCACGAGGAATTGCGTGATCGCGTTGACGGTATAGATCACCCCCACCCATAGTTTGTCGGCACCGAGCTCCTCTATTAGAAACAGGGGATATGTCACCCACACGATATTGGCGCCAGTATGCCTTACCAGCAC
>DSAX01000104.1 GCA_011046235.1 Methanobacteriota archaeon
CGTATCTTGTTTCTGTCTATCTTCACGCCGGTCGGAGTGAGCATCAGAAGGTTTTTCCCGACGCCGGCGACATCCCCGTTCACATCCCTGACCACGCTCTTGAGCTCCGTGGTGACTCTCCTTAGAGTCAGGTCGTCATTCGCGATCGAGGTAATATCCAGTATCAATATGCTCCCGTTGTACACATGGGAGGTCATATTGGACAAATCCTCATAGCGATAAATTTCACCGACCTTGACATGAATTTGGGCTTCGAGGTCGGCCTCTCCCTCGAAGGACATCTCGCTGAGATCAATATACGACTCCGTCTCGACGATCTCTTCGTCCCTTTCGGACTTTGAAATCGAACCCTTGCGCTTGAGTAATGTCATCCGCATCCCTCGGCTGCAGTAATCAGAGTTCCAAAATATAAATGTTCGCCGGTGGTGGATCGGCTGGATACGGTCGGGTCTCGCGAAAGATCATCCGATATCCCAAATCTCATCGCCAACATAGTGCATGTTCTTGACGGCTTTGCCCCTATCGCCCGAGCGCATCTCCTCTCCCGAGATGATCGCAGTTCCAACAGCTATTGGCCTGCCGTTCTTTTCGTCCCTGATCCACACGATATCCTCCGGCCGGATCCGCATGTCCGCGTCCACGATCCCCGGGGACATTATATCGGCGCCGTTGACAACGAACTGCACCGCGCCCATATCGACGGTCACATAGTTGGTGTCCGGGGTTTTCCTCAGAAGCGCGCGGACCGTGGGGAACAGCCTGTCTTTGAAATATACGCCGATTATCTGGTCCCGATCGAGCAAGACCGTCCACTTGCTCGTCTGCGCGATATCGATATCCGAGTCTTGGTCGATGAAGGAGAACCCCATTGCTTCGCTCATCTCGGCCATAACGGCCTTAATGTCCTTTCTCCTCAGCCTGTGCCTCTGCCTGAACTTCCCCTCTGTCATCCTATCCAACTCAAAGTGCATCCGCGACGCCGGCGGGAGAGCGGTTCCGTTGCCGTTCGCATACGCTGCTACCTTCTCCCGCGCAAGGATTCCTCTAGATCGGCCGTCGATATCCCCTTAGCCCTGATTTTCAGCCCGTTTGATATGTACTTTTTCCTATTACTTCTGTCATTTTCCAGCCGGATCAGTGCGGCCGTTGCGGAGGCGCTGTCCGGGTCAAAGCTGAGCGCTTTCCTGAAAAGGGCGCGCGCACCGTTCAAATCACCCTTGTCCACGAGCCTCATCCCATCGGTGTAAAAACTTCCGGCGCTGTCGATGCAGTCGTACCTCGCCATATCTTCCGTGGCTTCTCCGATGTCCTGACCGATATTCAACATCTTCAAAATGGCGCTCAGCCCGCGCCTGCGGATCTCCTCGATCGTCTTCTGCATCTCATCGTCATCGGATGCCTCAGCGAGGGCCTGCGCCTTTCTGAGCATCCTCTCCGCCTCCTCGGGCGATCCAGAGAGCTCGTGGCAGATGGACAGCAGGAGGAACGGCTCGGGCGATTCCGGGTCCAGTTCCGCCGCCATCTCCGCATAGTCGAAGGCCGATTCCGGCGATGTCCTCATCGTTATCTTGGCCTTGAGGATCCAGCTTTCGGCGCACACGGTGCCGAGCGAGAGGGATTCGGATATGGCCTTGTCGGCCTCCTCGTATCTTCCGAGCAGATACAGCGCATCCGCCTCCGCGTGGTGCGCGTAGTCGAAGTCGCTGTCTATCTCCATGGCCCTTTTATGGTACGGGATCGAATCCCTGTAGAGCCCCATCTTCTCCAGCGCATTCCCGATGTTGTTCCACGCGATCTCATAATCGGGGTTCTTCTCCAGGGATGTCACGAACTTCGGAATCGACTCCTCGTATCTTCCGAGGTTGTAGAGGGCGTTTCCGAGGTTGTTCCAGAGTATCCAGTCGTCAGGGCTCAACGACAGCAGCTTCCGGTAAATCGGAATGGCCTCGTCTAGCATGTCTGAGCCGTGAAGCGCGAACACGAGGTTCTGGAGCACCTCCGGGTCGTCGGGCTCCTCTCGCCTCGCCTCATCGAGCAGAGCCATGCCGATCTCCTGATCGTTATTCGCTATCCTGGCCAGGGCCAGCCAGCTCTTGTTGGCCGCGCTCTTGCTGCGTGAGTTGAGCTTCTTGAACAGCTCCAGGGCATCGGCGTGCAGGCCGACCTCAAGCGCCGCCTTCCCCATGAACATCAGTATTTCGTCGTTCTTGCGGAAATCTTCGGGAAGACCGATGGACAGGTCATAGAGGGATTCGTAGGCCCCGGCATCGCCGAGCTCGTGCATCGCCTTTAAGACCATCTGGATCGAGGGCGATTTTCGGAAAATGGGTCTGAGGGTCTTTATCCCCCTCTTGACATCTTTGAGCCTGAGCAGGCATGTGCCGAGGCCGAGCCTCGTCTCGCTGTCGTACGGATCCAGCCAGAGCGCCTTGGAGAAGAGCTTCTCCGCATCGAACCAGAGCCCGTCGAAGAGCAGAGAGGTCGCCATGTTCTTCAGCGCAGGCGCGTTCCGGGGATTCTCGAGGAGCGCCGCCCCGTAATGAGCCCTTGCGTCCGAGAACCGGCCCAGCTGCTCGTAGCAGGCTCCCAGGTTGTTCTCGACGGAGTCCTTCCTGAACCCCATCTCTCCAGCCTTTGTGAAACTGCTGACAGCCTCCTCGAAATCCCCCTTTTCGTAGAGCTCGATACCTCTGTCGAATATCTCCTTTGCCGGGTTCTTTTCGTCCTCCCCAGAGGATGATTTCAATATCTTCATCTGTCCCAGTCGAACATTATAATTCGAAAAGTATATATAATATCC
>DSAX01000035.1 GCA_011046235.1 Methanobacteriota archaeon
ATACCATACGGGGTGACAGCCTGGCATCGATATCTGCGGACGATGGCGGGTACGACGGCTACGGAGATGGCTATCTCCCGGACATACTCGACCTCAGGGCTGTGCATCTCCCGTTCGACCGGGAACATCACAATCTGGATGCGGATAGGGCAGCGGAAATGATCCGGACGGAGAAGCCCAGACTCGTAATACTCGGCGCCTCATTCATCCTGTTCCCATACGAGATGGGGCCGATAAAGGATGCGTGCGAGGATTCGGGTTCAGTACTCGCCTACGACGCCTCTCATGTGCTCGGACTAGTGGCGGGCGGAGAGTTCCAGCGGCCGATCAAGGAGGGAGCGGAAGTTCTTTACGGCTCGACGCACAAGACCTTTTTCGGGCCTCAGGGCGGGCTTATCGTCACCGATCGACTGGATATCATGGAATCCGTCGAGAAAAACCTGACCTGGAGATTCGTGGACAACGCCCATTGGAACCGGATCGCCGCCCTTGGACAGGCACTCCTTGAGATGAAAGAATTCGGCAGCTCATATGCAAAGCAGGTCGTCGCGAACGCGAAAGCGCTCGGAAAGGCTCTCTCGGAAAAAGGATTCCCGATTATGTTTGAGGAGCTGGGGTTCACGGAATCCCATCAGCTGTTGATCGACCGGGAGGAGGTCAATAGAAAGTACGGCTGCTCGATTAACGATCTCTCCGTAATTTTGGAGAAATCCAACATCATTATCGATTCCGTCGGCCGCCTCGGGATTGCCGAGGCAACTAGGTTGGGCGGTGTGGAAAAAGAGATGACGGAAATTGCGGATATGTTCATCAGCGCAATCGAAGGAAAAGACATGGCTGAAAAGGTCCAGGAGTTCCGTTCCGCCAAGAAAATGAAATTCGTTTTTGATTGAATATCTCAATTATTTGCAGAGAAATATTGAAAGTAGGGGGCATAATTCACCCCCATTTCTTCTAAGTGGTTTAAGCCCAGCGATTTTTCTCTCTAAGTGTGGGATTAATTGCCGGTCCATACAGGTGCCGTCCACGCCGTTATTCCCGGCTCTCCCTCCAAGGGAGATACGGTGTTGACGCGCACGTAGAAGTATCGTGCATCCTCCGATTCGAATTCTACAGTTATGTCGATGCTGTTGCTCGGCTCGGAGTTCCAGACGACCATCTCTCCGGTATCCCAGAGTATCTCGACCGAGGTAATCGCGTCAGCCGCTCCATCAGGGTCGTATATCTGGATCGAAGCTGTGTAGCTTGTAGCTCCCGGGTCGGATAGGTTGGATCCCATCACCATGCCGTTCAAGGTGTAGTGAATCTCCAGGTTCTTGTCCAGTGTAGCATAGCCCCGGCAGGCTCTCATGGCCTCGTACAGGCTCTCCGGTGTGAGGCTCTCTGCGAGCAGAACGGATCTCATCTCGTGGTTCCAGATCCAGTCGCCATCGTGCGTGTCCGAGTTCGCCGATGGCATCAGATGCCATCCGGCATTCAGCGCCATCCTGTAGTTCTCATCGTAGTACACGTCGTTGTACGCCTCGATCACGCACATGCTCTCGTCTCTGAGCTCGTTCAGGAAATCGTAATCCATGAAATTGTCACTGACATAGAGCGGGTGGTTGAACTGGCCGATCGCGCCCTCTTTTGATGACAGCCAATCGTAGAAGTTCGACAGCCTGTCATATCGATATCCCAGGGTTTCGCGCTCAGGGAGCTCGCGTACGTTGTACACATTGACCTCCCCGCAGTTCGCGAGCATCCATGCTTCATAGGCCGCTATGGCGACGAAGTCGTCGTACTGCTCGTTGACTGAGTCAGCGGCTGCCAGAAGCCTCTGCCACTCCATCTCGTCCATGATCCACGCGTCATATGCGTTCCAGATCTGGACATGGTCCGTTATGGCCAAGAAGTCCGCGCCGGAGTCACGGGCGATCGCGTATGCGTCTTCCGGAATGCCCGTACCATCGGATAGTTCAGTATGTGTATGCAAGTCACCGAAATACAAGTTATACCCATTCGACTTTTTCCCTCCCCCTGCTGCAGAAGCAATGTCGTTGCAGAAGAGGGGCCCGATCAATATGCCTACTACGACAATTGAAAGAATCACCAACTGTGTTTTTCTCATCAAAGGACTCCTCCTTTTGTTTCCCCGTAGCCGGGACGAAGGGTGAAATTGCAGTTATAGCTTGGCCAGTAATGATTGAAATCAGTTTCATATTTTTGAAATATGTGTCGGTCTTACGGTCAATATTGAATTATCGCCCCCTGCTTCCTCCCTTTTTCTCGGGTTATTCTGAGTCATTCACAGTTCGGCAAATATCGGTCGCTATCAACGGCAAATTCGAAACACCTAGCAGATCTCAGCCGTCAAAATGAGATGCAATTCTGATACCATCGGCTCGATCATTCGGCGGTACGAAAAATCCATTTATTTTTTAATATTTTCATTCCTATGTCGCCCTGTAGAACCTCTTCCCATCGTACTCCGTCGTCATCAATCTGTTATCGACGACCAGCTTCTTCAATAGGTCAACCGCTTCATCGCCCTCGATGAAGCTGGATAGTATCGACAACGCCTGGTCCTCTCTCAGAGGATGATTCTTGGCAATGTCGAGCAGAGCTTTGATCCCGGAATCCTGGGGCGTCGAGAACTCCCCTTCCTCCTGTTCTGTCATGTCAATCGAGCCCGGAAACATGTCCAATGCCCTCTCTATCGATTCTTGACTCGGCACTTTGACCCACGGCTCGCTCGGAGGTCTGATAGGGGCATTGAAGTATATCCTCGACGGGTTGATCCGGTCTAGG
>DSAX01000103.1 GCA_011046235.1 Methanobacteriota archaeon
CGCGGTGATATGCCCCGGGCAAAAACAGCGGACGGTCTCGGTCATCGTGATCGCTCTACAACATATTTGATGACGGATCTGGCGATTGCGTCCCTTCCGCCCTCCAGTTCGATCTCATTCCGGTCAGTATCGATCAGCACGGCCTTCGAGTGATCGTCCCGCACATCCTCCATCCTGTTCGCCACGATGGCGGTCATGCCGGATTCCTTGAGCTTGGAGGAGGCCCTCCGCCTGAGCTCGTCCATATCGATCCCCGCCTCGAGTTTGAAGCCGATTTTCAATTTGGCCTTGGCATGATCGATGATCTTCTTACTCCTCTTAAGCTCCAGAGAGACCGAGTCCTGCGAGGAATCGAGCTTTCCGTCGAGCTTCTTCATCGGAGTGAAGTCGGAAACGGCTGCGGGCATGAGCAGAACATCGAACTCCCTGTTGGACACAATATTGTCTAAATCGGCTGCTGTATCGAACCTTTGCACCTGGATGAATTCCGGGATCGGGACTGAGCTCCTACCCATGATGAGCTCGACTTCCGCTCCCCGGATGAACGCCTCCCTCGCGAGCGCCACTGCGGTTCCACCAGTACTGTAGTTGGTGATCGCCCTCACTGAGTCGATCGGCTCCGTTGTCGAGCCGCCGATCACCGTCACTTTCCTTCTGGACATCGCGGATTTGAAGAGTCTGCGAGCGGTGGAGTGCACGATATTGTCGATACTGGCCATCTTGGCCTTGTTCTCGCTGAACAACGGGATGACGACCTCGACCCCCGCGGTTATGATCGCATCCATATTGTCCCCGATCATGGGGTTGCCCCACATGTGCTTGTGCATGGCCGGGGCGATGACGACCGGCTTGCCCGCCCCGAGGGCGGTCACGAGAATCGTGCTGACCGCGTCATCGCATATGCCGCATGCGAGCTTGGATATCGTATTTGCGGAGCAGGGGGCGACCACGAATGCGTCCGCACCTCCCTCGCCGGAATCGGCCAGTGTGACGTGCTGGACCGAGCCGTCGAGATCGGTGATCGCGGGCTTTCCGGAGGCGAACCACAGCGCGTCCGGGTGAATTATCTTAGTCGCGGATTCCGACATTGCAACCGTCACATCGGCCCCCCGTCTGGTGAACTCCCGGGCTAGCCTGACCGTCTCCACCGCGGCGATGCTGCCGGTCACGCAAAGCAGGATGTGCTTCCCAGTGAACAGGTCGTCCGATCCCGATGATCGCAGGCGGTCTGCCGGATGCATGCAATGCCGATTCGGAAGCTCTGACTTAAACATTGCTCATCAGATGATCGCGGAAGAAAAATCGTGCTGGACGAAAATCACAGCCTTCGAGAAATCTCGGAGACGACTTCGTTCAGCGCATCGGACGCGTCGATGACCTGGATGTTTTTCGACGATCGGGCCAGCCTTCGATAGTTATCTGCCACCTTTTCCAGGAACGCCAGCTTCTCGAACTTGGACTGCTCCCCCCTTCTGTTCACGCGATCGAGGGCGGTCTCTGGATCGATGTCGAGCAGGAACACGAGATCCGGCTCGATGGATATCCGCCGGTTGATCTCCAATAGCCATTCGAAGGAATCGCTGTCGTCCACATCGGCAATTGCGGCGCTCTGATAGGCGACCGTGGAATGGTAGTACCGGTCGCATACCACCGACAACCCCTCGGAAAGCCATTTCCTGATCTTCTCGTTGTGCGAAGCCCGGTCGGCCATGAAAAGAAACGCCTCCGTGACCGGGTTCTCGCGCATCTGGTGAGCCTTTCTGACCGCGTCGCCCAGCCAGCTCTTGGTAGGCTCCTCCGTCAGGACGGCGGCGCCCTCCCCCAATAGCGGCAAGCAGGCATGCGCGACCGTCGATTTGCCGGAACCGTCAATCCCCTCGAACACGATGAACCTGGGCATCTGATCACCTGATGTCGGAAAGAAATAATTAGTTTTTTGCGGTCAGCGCCTTCTCGCGATATCGGACTGGACGATAATGCCGAGAACTGATGCGATGAGTTCGACCCATCTTATGCTCTCGGCGGATGGCATCTTGCCCGTCCTGGTAGCCGAGAGCTCGATCCAGCCGACTGCTTCGTCATTCCGGCCGTACATCACGACATCTATGTAATCGCCCTCGATATACTGGTCCGCGATCTTCCGCTCCCTGCCGATCAGAACAGGCCGGTTGTAGGTCAACAGCTCCCTGTCCGCATACGGCTGATTCTCGGCCAGAAATACCTCGCTGTACTTGCTGATCTTCTCCCCCTGATACCTCTCCTTGTCGAAGAACTCCTCGTAGGAGTACGAGGTCTTCTTGTGCGCTTCCTCGACATCCTTTCGGAACCCGATCATGACCTCGTACCGGAACCTCCCGTCTGCGGGATTCTTGATCCCGATCGAGACCTCCTTGACCTCCGAGTAACGGTAGATCAGCTTACCGGCTTCCTCGAGCACGCTGCGCAGGGTGCCCCGTCTTTCCTGGTTGAGCGAGAGAATCGCAGCCAAGCCGGTCAAGATCTTGCTCTCCTTATCCCTGCCAATGAGGTTATAGTCGCTCTTCAGCTTCTTGATCAACTCCATAGCGACTGATTTGTCGACTTCCTTCTCGGGCTCGGGCGGGTATCTGGATTTCAAACTCGGGTCGTCTGAGCCGATCCTGTTCCTTTCGAAGGGAAGATACGCTCTGCGAACCTCCTTTCCGCAGTGGCTGCAGCATTCCGAATTACCGGCGGTCTCAGAGCCGCAGTGAGGACATTTCATAC
>DSAX01000133.1 GCA_011046235.1 Methanobacteriota archaeon
ACCCCGTACGGTATGTCGCGGACCCATTCGAATATCCTGACGGGGTCGTCCACGGCTTCAATCTCGGTCAGGATCCTCCGAGAATCAATCTCCTGTCTGTCCTCCATCGGCTATGAGATGCACCGCATCCATTTTCAACCTTCGGCAGGAGACCGGAAAAGGTGCGCGATGTCAATCGAATCTCGTACGCGCTGCCGCAGCGGACGATGCCGTTGCTCCCCGGATATGAACCTTAGAAAGCGAACGGTCCTATCGTTGTCGATAACAAAGCTTTTTTCGCAAATCGGTTCGAAAGCACAATATATATAGCTAGAGATAACGGAACAAATCGGATCAATCGTCTGTCACGGGGGAGATCGACATGGAGAAGGACAGGATATCATATCACGAGTCCGTAAGGAAGATATACGAGCGGATAAAGAAGGACGGGATGACGAACATCTGGGACAGATACGAGGCCCAGGGCCTGGGAAAGGACCCGGACAAGAGATGTCCGTTCTGCCTCGGGGGCGTCAGATGCGACCTGTGCTCGAACGGTCCCTGCAGGGCCGATGTCGAGAAGGACAAGCGCGGGGTCTGCGGCATCACCGGGGACGGCATGGCCATGCGGATGATGCTGCTCAGGAACGTCCTGGGAAGCTCCACATATCACTATCACACGGAACAGACGCTCAAGACTTTGAAAGCGACCGTCGAAGGGAAAACCCCTTTTAAAATAATGGAACCCGGGAAACTGAAAGATTTCGCTGATAGGCTGGGATTGGATACAGCGGGCGCATCTGAGGAGATCGCCCTCCGGCTATTCCAGTTCGCCCAGGAGGACTTCAACAGGAAGTACGACGAGCCGAGCAAGATAGTCGAAGCTCTGGCTCCAGAGGAGAGGAAGAGGAGGTGGAGGGAGCTGGACCTCTTCCCGGGAGGCATCTACGGGGAGATGATGAGGGCGACCAGCTCCTGCCTCACCAACGTCGACGGGTACTACGTGACGCTTGCCCTGAAGGCGATGAGGATGGGCATCGCGATGGCGTACCAGTCGCAGATAGTCAACGAGTTCTGCCAGGACATACTGTTCGGCATCCCGCGACCGCACAACATGCGGGTGGACCTGGGCGTCCTGGACCCGGATTATGTTAACGTCCTTCCTAACGGTCACGAGCCGTTCCTTGGGTTTGCGATGGTGCAGCTCGCGAGAAAGCCGGAATGGCAGGAGAAGGCCAAGGCTGTCGGGGCAAAAGGCCTCCGTGTCATTGCCAACATCGAGACCGGGCAGGAGATGATCCAGAGATGGGAGATGGACGAAGTCTTCTACGGCTTCACTGGTAACTGGATAATGCAGGAGGCGGTCCTCGCGAGCGGCTGCGTCGACCTGTTCGCGTGCGACATGAACTGCTCGATGCCGATCGACCCGAAATATGCGGAGAAATATCACTTCAAGCTGATTCCGGTCGGCGACCTCGTCTCCTTCGAGGGGGTCGACGAGAGGCTGGATTATCTCCCGGAAAAGGCCGAGGAGCAGGCTGCGCGGTTGCTGGACATGGCCATTTCGAATTTCAAGGAGCGCAGGGCGAGCATCGAGCCGATGACCGGCCTGCCGACCCAGGACGCCATGGTGGGCTTCTCGACCGAGAGCATAGTCGAAGCGCTCGGTGGGAAGCTCGACCCGCTCCTCGATGCCATCAAGGACGGCTCGATCCGGGGGGTCATCGGCCTGATCAGCTGCACGACTCTGCGGGACACAGGCCAGGACGTGCACTCGGTCAAGGTCGCCAAGGAGCTGATCAAGAGGGACATGCTGATACTGTCGATGGGGTGCGGCAACGCAGCGATGCAGGTCGCGGGGCTGTGCGCGCCTGAAGCCAAGGAGTTGGCAGGTCCGGGGTTGAAGAAGATCTGCGAGACGCTCGGGGTGCCCCCGGTATTGAGCTACGGGACCTGCACCGACACCGGGCGGGTGGCCGACCTCGTACATGCCGTTTCGAGCGCGCTCGGAGGCGTGCCTGTGACCGACCTGCCGGTCGCCGTCGCTGCCCCGGAATACATGGAGCAGAAAGCCACCATCGATGCCGTGTTCGCGTTGGCGTTCGGGCTATACACATACGTGAACCCGGTACCGACCGTCACGGGAGCCCCGAACCTGGTGAAGCTGCTGACCCAGGACTGCAGGGAGGTCACGGGCGGTGTGCTGGATGTCGAGACGGACGCGGCGAAGGCCGCGGAGAATATTCTGTCGCATATCGAAGAATGCAGGAAGAAGATCGGCCTCAATTAGTGATGATTTGAGACGAGTATCTAACGGGGTTTGTCGAACCGGTATTAGAAATACCGGCTTGAAATCAATTGAAAGGATGGCCAATAATAGTGTTGAAAAACCTCGTTCTTTGACATTCTATCCCGCCCTATTGTATCTCAAATCATTTTTATAATCATATCAGATAATAATGCTCCTTCTTGGGAGCGCCGGGGGGATTTGAACCCGCTGAAACGGCTATCTCGAAATCCGTCAAGAGGAATCAAGTTGGGGAAGCGTACACAATACTCCTCTCCCGATTTTATTCGGTTCTCAATAGATGGAGGATTCAATATGACCGACAAGAGGCGGGTGGAGCAGACACCGGAACTGCGACCGAATTTAACGTCGGGAGCAATCTTGAGATATTCATCCATCTTCTTTACGGTCCTGAGATATACGCCAAGCTGCTCCGAGATATCTGCATCTGGGCATTTAC
>DSAX01000146.1 GCA_011046235.1 Methanobacteriota archaeon
ATAGATACATATGCAACTGTTGTACTATAATGCATTATAATGGTCTGGCATCCTTTCCAATCCTCTATTAAGTGTATAATAGGACTATGATAAACTTATCCCCTCAAGGTTCTGTTGCGTTAACGGGTCTTTCTCGACTTTTCACTTACCCCCCTTTGACTGATAATCATATATCGATTAGTTTCATTCTCATGGTAATTAGAGGCGTTACGTTTTATATCGACAAACTCCCCGTAGAAATTAAATCTCTCTTTGAAGATTTTAGATTGGCCGTCAATAAAGCGGTCATCATACTGGAATATCTGAATGGGATGAAATCTAATAAATATTCCAAGAATCTCAACAGGCGATTGAGTTCATGGCCGAGGAGAAAGCCCCATAATATCATCGAATACAAGGCGGGATGGGAAGGCATCCCGGTCATCAAACTCGACCCGAGAAACAGCAGCAGAACTTGTCCGAGATGTGGGAGTATAAAGAAATCCCGATTGGGCAAGATATTCAAGCGCAAACAGTGCGGCTGGCAAATAGATCGGCAGATCAATGCCGGCATCAATCTGCTGCAAACTGCCGTCTCGAAAGAGATGGTCGGAGGCTTACGGTTCAGCCTCGACGCACTTCATCATGACCCCGTGACCTCAATATGAGGGAGGCGAATGAAGTGAGTTGCAAAATTACCATGTTAATGGGGAAGTCCCGTTAACGCAACAGAACCTTTCAGAGAATCCCTAGGTCCCCCCTTAAAAAACCTCATATGTATGCATTGTACGCGATAGACGCGTAAAAGGCTTGTACGCGTAGATTGCACTTATTTGTTTATTCTTCAACATAGGGGTTTTTTCTTCTGGGGACTCTTGGGCGCGACCGATAACATGGACATGAACTGTGCCATCTCCTCTGATCGGTCGGCTGTCATCGTGATGAGAAAGGTCGTTGCAGCGCCCTGAGCGAGCGCGGAGCCCCTCTCACTTATCAAATTCACATCCTCGGGCGATCTCGATTCTACGTCGCTCTAAACTCGTTTTGATCGGGGAGGGCCAGATATTAGGATTTCGGAAAGTATTCTTCCGTTTGAAAAAGAGGGAGAACCTCTTTTATGGAGTGGCCCATATACGGCACCGGATGAGAAGGCTATCGGTGATCATACCCACAATGAACGAGGAGCAGAGCATCGGCCTCGTGATCGACGACATCAGAAAGCACTTGCCCCCCGGCATCGAGAGCGAGATACTCATCGTGGATACCGACTCCAAGGACAGGACCAGGGAGATCGCCGCTTCCAAAGGAGCGGTCGTGATCGATGAGCCGCGGAGAGGGTACGGCAGGGCTTACAAAACCGGGTTCGAGAACGCATCTGGGGATATCATATGCACTCTGGACGCGGACATGACCTACCCGGCCGATAGGATACCCGACCTGATCGCCCTACTCGATAAGGAGCAGCTGGAGTTCCTCACAACCAACAGGTTCGCTCAGATGGAACCTGGCGCGATGTCGGCGTCCCACCGGATCGGCAATAAACTGCTTTCGATTGTAGCCAGGATACTGTTCAGAGTGAAGGTTAAGGACTCCCAGAGCGGCATGTGGGTCTTCAGGAAGGACATCCTGCCCAGGCTCGACCTGACCTCGGATAAGATGGCGCTGTCCGAAGAGATAAAGATCGAGGCTTTCCGAAAGGCGAGGGCGAGAGAGGTGCCCATCAGGTACTCCCCACGGGTCGGGGAGGTCAAGCTGAACACCTGGGATGACGGTCTTCAGAACCTGAAGTTCCTGTTCAAAAAGAGATTCGGAAGGGCGAAGTAGCCTACCGTTCCCGCCGGCCGCTCCGGCGCGACCCATCGATCCTTATCTTTTCCGCCCTCGAGACGATTATCCTGCCCAACATCCATCTGGCGTACAGCGCGTAGAGGGCAAAGACGCCTATGAGCCCGAGCATCAGGAGAAGGACGTACAGGCTGCTGTAGTTCCTGGGCGTGTTCTGAACGAGGACGTCGATCGTGAAGATCGTCTCGTTGACATAATTGCCGGACTGGTTCAGGCTGAAGCTCTTGGTTCCGTACGAGGTCTCCATGTCCCTGCTTGTGATGTTCAAGAACAGCTCGTCGTCCAGCGACGCCCAGGTCGGGACTTGGACGACGAACACGAAGTTGCCGTGGTTGAACGGGGTGAATTGCTTCACTCCGGTGACATTGTTCTGGAGCGTCGCGAGCAGAGGGTATGCGACCCTTATGTTCTCCTCGTTGACCGAGTATCCATCGATCGTGATGTTGGTAACGCCGTTATCCTCCGAGGCGATCGAGGCGTCAGACTCGGATGGGCCGAGCGGGATAGAATTTGTGCAGGCGTTGCAGAGCAGGAGCAGCACTAGACAGGATGAGGCGATAGCGATCGCTTGAATCCTGATTCTTCCAATGCGTCTGCCGCCGTCCATCTATATGACCTGCGGAATACCACTAAGTTTCTTCTAGAAAAATGTTCTGGTAGAACCTGTGTTGACCGTAAATTACTCTGGGAGGGTCACCCATCTCCTTGATTGACCACCAAAAAAGACAGGACGACCCCGGCACTAAAATGTGTTTCATGATTAATAATCCTGTGGTC
>DSAX01000134.1 GCA_011046235.1 Methanobacteriota archaeon
GGGATATATCGAGCGATTCCAACCGTCGTATCCTGAAGCCGATCGGCGGATGCGCATCGAAGGCCATCCAGTCGCCGAAGCTGGATGTCCTTCCCTCGATGAAATTCGTATCCTGCATGAGCCTCCTGAAGCCGATCTTCTTCAGCGAGGTAGCCATGGTTTTCGGGTCTTTAAGGATGAGCGCGGCCTCGAGATCCGCCCGTGTTTCCAGGAACTTACCGAAGAAGAATATGAGCCAGAATATGAAGATGAGGTACAGAAGCGAGAAGTTCACTATGTACTCATAGAAAACGAACAATCTCAGCAGATACTCGACACTGAAAATCGAGAAGAGAATCGCCGGGTCGCCGAACCGCAGATGGCTGAGCTCGTGACCGACCACCAGTTCCGTCTCACGCTTGTCGAGCTGAATCAGAAGACCGATCGTAATCAGCATCGTGGCCAAATGCTTGGTGAATCCGGTAGCCGCCGCATTCGGCTTGAAGTTGCGCGTCACGACGATCGTTGGTGTGGGCATGTTGAACCTCTCCGCGGAGCGGCTCACCAGCTCGTGAATGTTGATCATCTTGAAGACGATCTGCTCCCGCGTGACCTGGATTCCGTATTTTTTGAACAGGTAGATGATGTCGTCCGTGTTCGCAGACCGACCCCGCATGGCGATGAGATCGTAGATATCGCGCTTCAGGGCCGGCAGTATCGGGCCGTACTGCGTCATGAACCCGGCAGACCTGCCGGAGTCGAGATGCATCTCGACGATCGCGAGCTCTGGATGCTCCGCAGTTATCCTCCAGTCGCTCCTTACCGCCATGATCTTGCCCGCACTGAGCATGATCGAAAGGAGGATCGCGAGCAAGACGATAGGCGTGAGGAAGGCGCCTAGCAAAGAGTAGAGAGTCGTGAAGATGATCGCCGCGATCACGAAGAAAACCAGTATGAGCATGAGCATGTTACCGGAGAACAAACGCTCGAGGATCGGTCTTCTGCTTCTCACTCGTGAGGTAGGTTCTGAACCCGGGACGAACGTGATATAGACCGTCTCGCTACGAACGAGTTCCTCGAAGAACTGCAGCGACAGAAGAAGATAGTCCTCCAGCCTCCTCAGGAACCTCGCGTTATCCCCCTGCCGCGAGAAGACTTCGGCCTCCATGGGTGACTCCAACTTCAATCTCACTGTCGCCTGGTATTGATCCCTATAGAAGATGGCATCGAACAGCAGGGATTTCGTTCCCTCTCCCGCAATCTGTCTGAAGTTGCTCGCGACGATGTTGCCGAACCTCCCACCGTTCGAATTTTCCATCAGGAATCTCGGAAAGGAGAGGAGGCGGCTCTTGTTTATCTCGGTCGAAATCGAGAACCTGTTGACGGAGGTTCCCAGTTCGTCCATGCTTGACGCTTTTTCGTCCATACCCGGTCGTACAATATCCTTTGTAATATGTATATGTGACTTTGCAAACAGAAGGGCTCCGTACTTTTATCAGCAAGTCATTTGCACTCAATATGAACAAGAGACGGGATTGACAAGGGAACGGAAAGATATGGAGTGATCAGGAGAAATTCGTTCTCGACAAGCTCTCCTAAAAGCAAGAAATGTTCGCCCGGCTTGGCGCAATCATTCGATGAACTCCTTTCAGATATCGAGGCCAATATACTTCTGTACAACGAAACTATTGAATATCAATCGCCCGATTTTATCCTCGCAAGTGTCTAGTCAATATTCGAAAGATCTAATGCGAATATGATGGGAGGCAATGGACAGAGATGGAGATCGGTTACGACGTAATAGAGAAAGTGGCGAGATTAAGCAGGCTCAGACTGACACCGGAAGAGGAGAAGCAGCTCCTTGCTGATTTTCAGGAGATACTCACCGCTTTTTCACTTATCGACGAGGCCGAAGCGGAATGCGACCCTGCATTCCATGCCATAGAGATCGAGAATCTGAGGCGAGATGACGAACCTTCAATAGATATCCCACCCGACGAGATATTGGAACGGATGAGAACGCTTCAGAGATACATTCGAGGGCCGAGGATGCAATGACGACTTCCGAAGTAATGGCATACATATCCGATGTCACACAGGGCAATCTCGACAGAAAATGCTACCTCGAGAGACTCATGGTCAGAATGAGGGAGCAGAATACCAAGATGGAGCTTTTCTCGAAGCTGCATGAAAAGCCGCAGGGAAAATCCGAGGGGGCTCTGGCAGGGCTGCCGATCAGCGTAAAGGACAACATCTGCGTCAAGGGGTTTCCCACAAGAGCGGGATCGAAAATACTCCGGGAGTATCATCCGCCGTTTGATGCAACTGTCGTCTCAAGGATACGCGACGCCGGAGGAGCCTTTGTCGGAACCACGAATATGGACGAGTTCGGATTCGGCACTTTCAGCACCAACTGCGCATACGGTCTGCCAAAGAACCCGTTCGACACGAATAGGAGTTGCGGCGGATCGAGCGGCGGTGCTGCCGGCGCAACGGCGATTCTGAAGAACCATATTGCAATTGCCGAATCGACTGGCGGGTCGATATCTTGTCCGGCGGCCTTCTGCGGCGTTGTCGGATTCACGCCCACATATGGTAGGGTTTCTAGATTCGGAC
>DSAX01000143.1 GCA_011046235.1 Methanobacteriota archaeon
TGATCAAGCGGGATATGTGAGTTATTTCATCCGGTGTTTGCGATGGCTGTCCTGAGGAGAGGCGCGGAGGCTGAGCTGGTCGAGGCCAAGTGGCTCGGCAGGGAGGCGATCATAAAGAGAAGGGTCCCGAAAGGGTACAGGCATCCTGACTTGGATTCTAGAATCCGTAGCCAGAGAACCAAGAACGAGTCGCGGCTCATGCTCGAAGTGCGGAACATCGGAGTTGACATACCCGTGATCTACGATATCGATGTGTACAACGCGGAGATCACAATGGAGCGTGTATTCGGACCGAGGATCAAGGACCTTCTCAACGCGCTCCCGGACGAGGAGGATAGATCCGTCGCCAGGAAGATAGGCGAGATAACCGCTTTGCTGCATTCGAACGACTTCGTGCACGGCGATTTGACAACATCCAACATGCTGATGCGAGATGACGGCGTGATTTGCATGATCGATTTCTCTCTCGGTGAGAAGACCGACTCGGTCGAGAAGAAGGGGGTGGACCTGCACCTACTGTTCGAGGCGTTCCGCTCCGCGCACTACATGAGGGAGGAGCTGCTCGACGATGTCATAGACGCCTACAGGAAAGGGAATCCCGATGCCGACGAAGTCATCGAGAGGGTCAGGGCGATCGAGAAGAGGGGGAGATACACCTGAAAATCTCGTTCGTGACGACGAACAGGGGGAAATACAACGAGATCTCCAGGATGATCCAGCAGAGAGGCCACGAGGCCGAGCAGCTCCCGACCCCCTACCCGGAGGTTCAGGTGGAGTCGCTGGAGATAGTCGTCCTGCAGGGGCTATATTGGCTCATGCAGCACTACGAACGACCGATCCTGGTGGACGATTCCGGCCTTTTCGTGGATTCTCTGAACGGGTTCCCAGGCGTCTACAGCGCCCATGCCTACAAGAGCTTCGGCTGCGACGGAATCCTGAGACTGATGGAGACCGAGACGAACAGAAAAGCGAGGTTCGAGTGTGTGCTAGGCTTCATGGACATAGGCAAGGATCCGATGCTGTTCAAGGGCGTTTCGGAGGGATCGATTTCGACTGAGACGAGAGGAGAAAAAGGGTTCGGCTTCGACCCGATCTTCGTGCCCGAGGGATTCTCGGAGACCTTTGCGGAAATGCCGATGGACCGGAAGAACGAGTTGTCCCACAGGGGCAGGGCGTTCGAGAAGTTGTTTGAATTCCTCGGCTGAAAGAATTAATACGCAGGTGCCCTATCAAATTCCTGGAGGTTGCTCGGTTGGCTGAAAAGATCGCAGTGACTGGTTGTGCCGGCTTCATCGGAAGCCATCTCACGGAGAGGCTGCTGGCGGAAGGGATGGAGGTCGTGGGCATCGACAACTTCAGCGCCGGATGCATGGCCAATCTCGAAAAAGCCAGCGAGAACGAGAACTTCAGCCTGATCGAGGGGGACATCCTTTCGGAGGAGGATCTGGAAGAGCTCTTGGACAGCGTCGCGACCGTGTATCACCTCGCGGCGAACCCGGACGTCAGGCTGGGCGCGGACGACACCTCCGTGCACCTCAACCAGAACATCATGGGGACCTACAACCTCCTTGAGATGATGAGGAAGAAGAATGTGAAGAGGATATCCTTCACCTCTACTTCCACCGTGTACGGCGAGGCGTCGGAGATTCCGACGCCCGAGGATTACGGGCCGCTGGTGCCAATCTCGCTCTACGGGGCCTCGAAGCTCGCATGCGAGGCGCTGATATCATCATACTGCCACACATTCGACATGAGCGCTCTGCTGTTCAGGTTCGCAAACGTCGTCGGTCTGAGGAGCAATCACGGGGTCATACCCGATTTCATATCGAAGCTTGAGAAAGACAACAGCACTCTGGAGATACTCGGGGCGCCCCCTGGGACGCTGAAGTCATATTGCCATATCAACGATTGCATAGATGCGATGATCTCCGCTGAGAAGGTGAGCACGGAAAGGGTGGGGATCTACAACATCGGGTCGGAGGATGTCATCGATGTGAAGACGATCGCCGACATCGTCTGCGAAGGCATGAATCTCACGAAAGTCAAGTATGCATGGAGCGGAGGCGTGGACGGAGGCAGAGGATGGATCGGGGATGTCAGGAGGATGCAGCTGTCGATATCGAAGCTCGTCTCAACGGGCTGGAAGCCGTCCATGAGCAGCGTCGATTCGATAAGAACGGCCGTCAAGGAACTGCTGGAGGAACGATCCGCACAGGCATAATGTCCAGTTCGAACGCACAATCACAAATATATATTGGACTCGATGTACCCGCACTTCGGGCAGTAGCCAGGCATTACGGGGTAGTGGTCTAGCTTGGTTGTGATTCGTGCTTTGGGAGCACGAGGTCGTCGGTTCAAATCCGACCTACCCCATCCATATTTCTAGGTTTGAAGACTGTGTGTGCTTCAATTATATCGAATTGATGTGTCATGCAGAACAGCTCTTCCAACTGAGCAAAAACAAATTCGGGTGACTATATCCGAATTCAAACTGAAATTGAGAAAAAAGCTCAAGAACAATCTAAAATTAGAAAAATTCTATTACCA